>CAYTUW010000080.1:0-12052 GCA_964441435.1 uncultured Rhodobacterales bacterium | reverse complement strand
ACAGGCCAATCTTGCCTACCTCAACCGGCAGAACTATTCCTTCCCGCCAGACCACGGCGCGCGGGTGGTGACAGAGATTTTGACAGACCCTGCCTTGCGTGCCGACTGGGAAGCAGAACTGGAAGGGGTCCGGCTTGGCATGCTGGCCCTACGTCAGCAGCTCGCCAGCGAACTTCGTCGCCTGTCAAATTCGGACCGCTTTGATTTTCTGGCGAGCCATCGCGGCATGTTTTCACGCCTCGGGGCCACGCCGGAACAGGTCACAAAACTGCGCGAAGAACACGGGATCTATATGGTCGGGGACAGTCGGATGAATATCGCCGGTCTCAACGAAAACACCGTTCCGATCCTTGCAAAAGCAATCATTGACTGCGGTATCTAGGTTTCTTTTCTGCATATATACAGAAAAGGAAAGCCCGGACAGATGACCGGGCTTTCCTGTTTTTGACCCGGTTCAGACCTTGCTGAACTCCGGGTAGGCCTCCATCCCGAGCTCCGCCATATCAAGCCCGTTGACTTCATCCTCTTCGCCAACCCGGATGCCAAGCATGGCTTTCAAGGCCAGCCAGACAGCGGCAGAAACAGCCAGCGTGAACACGCCGACAACAATGATCGAATAGAGCTGCGTGCCAAGACTGGCATCGTCATTGGTCAGACACACGGCGATCGTGCCCCAGATGCCGGCAAACAGGTGGACCGGGATCGCACCGACCACATCGTCGATCTTCAACCGGTCAAGGAAGGGCACCGCAAAGACGACAATCGCCCCGCCGACAGCCCCGATCAGCGTTGCCGACCCAAGCGTTGGCGTCAGCGGTTCGGCTGTGATGGATACAAGGCCAGCAAGCGCGCCGTTCAACACCATGGTGAGATCAGGCTTGTTGTAAAGCGCCTGCGTCAGCAACAACGCCGCTACAGCACCCCCTGCCGCCGCCGTATTGGTGTTGGCAAAGATGCGGGAGATATCGGCAACATTCCCCGCCGTATCCATATAAAGCTGAGAGCCGCCATTAAAGCCGAACCAACCAAGCCACAGGATAAAGGTGCCAAGTGTCGCCAGCGCAAGGTTTGACCCCGGCATCGGCACCGTGCGTCCATCCTTGTATTTGCCGATCCGCGGGCCAAGGATGATAGCACCCGCAAGCGCGGCCCAGCCGCCCACAGAATGCACAACCGTGGACCCCGCAAAATCAAGGAACCCGGCGTTATCAAGGAACCCGCCACCCCATTTCCAGCTTGCCTGGATCGGGTAGATCAGCGCCGTCAACACAATCACAAAGATGAGGAACGGCCAAAGCTTGATCCGTTCGGCGAGCGTGCCGGACACGATGGAGGCCGTGGTGGCGCAGAACATCAACTGAAAGAAGAAATCCGAACCAACAGAGGCATAGGTCAGGTCCGGCGCGCTATCCGCAAGCCCGACGGGTTCAAGCGCCGCCGGGCCAAAGGCACCCAGCACACCGCCGATTGACCAGCCATCACCCGGATACATCAGGTTGTAGCCGATCAGGTAGTAAGCCAGCGCGGCGAATGAAAACAGCGCGATGTTCTTGGTCAGTTGCATCGTCACGTTCTTGCCACGCACAAGCCCCGCCTCCAGCATCGCAAAGCCCGCCGCCATCCAAAAGACGAGAAACCCCGCCACAAGGAACATGAAGGTGGTGAAGATAAACCCAATTTCACCATTCGGCGGGGTCATCTCTGCCTCTTGTGCAAGGCCAAGGCCCGGCCATACCGCGATCAGCGCGGCGAGAATAAATCTGTGGTTTTTCATCTCTCGATCCTTTCTGCCGCGCCTCAAAGCGCGTCTTCGCCAGTTTCGCCGGTGCGCACACGCAGCGCGGCGCTGACATCAGCGGTGAAAATCTTGCCATCACCGATCTTTCCGGTGCGTGCGGCGTTGGCGATGCAATCGCTCACCTCATCCGCGCGATTGTCCGGCACCACGATGTCGAGCCGGATCTTCGGCACGAAGTTCACTGTATATTCGGCGCCGCGGTAGATTTCGGTGTGCCCGGACTGGGCACCAAATCCCTTGATTTCGGTCACCATCAGCCCGCCAATGCCAAGCGTGCTGAGCGCTTCGCGCACATCCTCAAGCTTGAATGGTTTTATGGTTGCTATGATCAGTTTCACATCTGTCCCCTCTTTCGGAGCGCAATCCGCGCCTTTGCAGATGCAGCATCGGCGCTGACATAAGGGGGAAGGCAATAAATCCGGTGTTTTGAGCCGGATAAAAATGCTGCAGGCGCAAAATTTCATGCGCATTTCATGCCCGCCGCCCAAAAAAATGGCGTCTTTTGCACGGGCTGGTGCCGTGATAAGGCTCCACTTTCTGCGCAAGGCAGGTTAGGTTTGCGCAAAACAGCCAGAACCGGAATGGGTGGCAGATGAGCGGAACAGGCAGGCGCAAGACGCCCTTGGTGGCGGACAAGCGATATCCGAAGCAATCGGCGAAGCCGGCGGCGAAAAAGCCCGCCGCGCGCAAAAAACCTGCACAAAGGCCAGCAAAGCGGCGCAATATCTTCATGCGCTTGATTGCGTGGATCACGCGGCTGTTCTGGGGTGTGATGTGGCGCGGCATGGCCGTTGGCATACTGATCCTTGCGGTTGCCGTTGGCTATGTCTTCATGACGCTGCCAGAGGTGTCCGAACTGGTGGATCAGCGGGCGCGTGGATCTGTTACCCTGCTTGACCGTGAAGGCCGGGTCTATGCCTGGCGCGGCGATCAGTTTGGCGGGATGATCACCGCCGAAACGGTTTCCCCCGACCTGCGCAACGCGGTTGTCGCGACAGAGGACAAACGGTTTTATGGCCACCTCGGCATCAGCCCGCGTGGCATAGCCTCTGCCGTTCGCATCAACCTGCGCGAAGGGCGTGGCCCCCTGTCTGGGCATGGCGGATCCACCATCACGCAGCAGACCGCAAAACTTCTATGCCTTGGTGTCCCGTTTGATCCCAACGCCTGGGAAAGTGAGGCCGCCTATGAAGCGGACTGTCGGCAAGGGTCACTCTGGCGCAAGGCAAAGGAAGCCGTCTATGCCCTTGCGATGGAGTTGCGCTATTCCAAGGATGACATCCTGACGATCTACCTCAACCGGGCGTTCCTTGGCGCGGGATCACGCGGGTTTGAAGCCGCCGCACAGCGTTATTTCGGCAAATCCGCCAATGAGGTCAACGCATCAGAGGCGGCGATGCTGGCCGGTCTGCTGGTGGCACCCAGCCGATACGCACCGACAAACAACCTTGAACGCAGCCGCGCGCGCGCCGAAACCGTACTGAAACTGATGCATGATCAGGGCTATCTTTCGACCGCCGAACACGCCGCGGCGGTGGCAGCGCCTGCAAGCCTGTCTGCGGCTGCCGAGGCACAGCTTGGCGGATATTTTGCCGACTGGGTCATGTCGAGCGGGCCGGAGTTCTTCACCCGTGACACAACCGAAGATGTGATCATCCGCTCCACCCTGGACCAACGTATCCAGCGCGCCGCAGAAGAGGCGGTGCAGCATATATTCGATACAAAGGTTCGCGAAGGTTCCGAAGCACAGGCCGCTGTTGTAGTGATGAGCGCGGATGGCGCGGTGAGGGCCATGGTTGGCGGGCGCGACACACGCGTCAGCGGGGCGTTCAACCGGGCAACACAAGCGCGGCGTCAAACAGGGTCCACCTTCAAACCCTTTGTCTATGCGGTGGCGATGGACCTTGGCTACAGCCCGAATGATCTGGTGCAGGACACGCCACTTTGCATGGATATTCCGGGATCAGGCGAATGGTGCCCTGAGAATTTTGATCACGAATATCGCGGCCAGATGACTCTGACACAGGCCTTGAAGCTGTCCCGCAACATCCCGGCGGTCCGGGTTGCGGATTTTGTCGGGCTGGAAGCTGTGCGCAATGTGGCAAACGGGTTTGGACTGTCCTCCGACCTTGCCGAAGGGCCGGCGCTGGCACTTGGCGTCTCCGAAAGCACGCTGATCGAAATGACCGGTGCTTATGCGGGCATTCTGAACGGCGGGTCGGCGGTTCTGCCTTATGGGCTGGTGGAACTGTCTTTGCAGGGCGATGACACGCCAGTGATGCGCCAGGAAGGCGGCATTCGGGAGCGTGTCATTTCGCAGCGCGCGGCACAATCGCTCGTCTATATGATGAACCAGGCCATCGAAAGCGGCACAGCCCAGCGGGCGCGGCTTGACGGGCGGCCTGCAGCGGGCAAGACAGGCACCACACAAAGCAACAGGGACGCCTGGTTTATCGGCTTTACCGCCGATTACGTGACCGGGGTCTGGATGGGCTATGACGACAATACCCCGATGACCGGGGTCGGTGGCGGGGGCTTGCCTGCCGATATCTGGCGGGAAACCATGGTGCGCGTGCACGAAGGCACCCCGGTCTCCGCCCTGCCGATGCTGGTGCCCGAACCGAGCGCACCAGCAGTAGCCGAACGACCAAGGCGCGAACGCCGCCCCAGCCGCACCGATAACATCATCGAAGACCTGCTCAGGGATATCTTCGGCGGGCGGCGAAACTGAACAATTCTTTCGCCCGGACGCCTGAGCCGCGATATCTCAGACCGCAGACTTCTGCATTTCTTCGATGTAGATTTCGCGCAAGCGACGCGCGACCGCACCCGGCGTGCCATCCCCCAGCGTGACGCCGTCCAGTTCGACAACCGGCATGACGAACGCACTGGCCGAAGTGGTGAACGCCTCATCCGCTTGCTTGGCTTCGTCCATGGTAAAGGCGCGTTCCTCAACCTCCATTTGCGCCTCTCGCGCAAACCGCAAAACCGCGGCACGGGTGATCCCATGCAGGATATCGGTTGACAGTTCGCGTGTGATAATCTTGCCGCCCTTAACGATATAGGCGTTGTTGGAGGTGCCTTCGGTGACTTTGCCGCCCTCCACAAGCCAGGCGTCGTCACACCCGGCTTTCTTTGCCATCATCTTGCCCATCGACGGATACAGCAGTTGAACGGTTTTGATGTCGCGGCGACCCCAGCGGATATCCTCGATCGAGATGATCTTCGCACCCTTCGCAGCGCCCGGATTGTCGATCAGGTTTTTGGCCTGGGTGAACAGCACAAGGCTGGGCGTCGCGCCTTCGGGGAACACAAAATCCCGATCCGCAGCGCCACGGGTGACTTGCAGATAGATCAGCCCTTCCTCCACCGCATTTCGGCTGACCAATTCGCGGTGTATGTCGAGCAGTTCCTCCGGTGAACAGGGCGCATCCATCTCAAGTTCGCCAAGCGAACGCCACAGCCGTTTTGCGTGGCCATCAAAATCAATCAGCTTGCCGCCAAGGACGCTTGTCACCTCATAGACTCCATCCGCAAACAGGAAGCCCCGGTCAAACACCGAAATCTTTGCCTCTTCTTCAGGCACATAGTCCCCGTTCACGTAAACGATGCGGCTCATGGTTGGTCCTTTCAGTTGTTGCGACAGTGATCAAATAGGCCGGTTGGGATGTCAATCCATGTCATCCGGGGTAAATATCATGCGCCGTCAAACGTCCCTGTTGCAGCAGATGGCTGAGAACCACTGCCACTGAACGGGCGTCGCCCACCGCATCATGTGCTGGCCCCGCCTCCGGCAAGCCGAAATGTTCACAGATGGTATGGCTGCGCAGCTCGATGACGACATCCTCTGGTTCGCCCGCCTGAACCAATAACGGCACCGCGGTCCGGAACCGCGCGGGCGCGATCGGGCTCATCTGGTTTTGAACAAAAAGTGATGCCGCCAGGGACAGCAGTTCATCCTTTCCCCAGGCGTAAAAAGGCGTTCCATTGGCGTAAGCATCAAAATCCTGCATGGCATCCATCAGCGGCATCCCCTCTGATGCGATACGGTCATCCGTTAACCCGGTCAGCCGGGTGACAAGCGGGTCAAGCGGCACAATATTCCCATCCCGATCCATCGGCACGACCAGCCGTTCAAACGGTTCAACAATATCAAACGGTGGTTCAAGCAGGAGCCGAACCGCACCAATCTGAATCGTGAGCGGGTCGGGATCATTCGGGCCGCACCAAAACCGCTGCGGCGCGCCAATGGCTGTCAGGAATTCGCAGTCATAAACCACAACGGAACGCATGCTCATCCCCAAAGCTCTGCATCGGGCGGGTGCACCCCCGCTGCGTCATATGTCAGAGGCGCGTCCCGGTCTTCGGCCAGCAGGAGCGGCGCATCAAGGTCCGTGACCATGGTCCCTTGTGCAATCAGTGTCGCAGGCGCCATGGCGAGGCTCGACCCCACCATGCAACCGGTCATGATGCGGTAGCCTTGGGCGCGTGCGGCTTCCTTCAGGCGCAGGGCCTCTGTCAGCCCGCCGGTCTTGTCGAGCTTGATGTTGACCACATCATATTTGCCCCTGAGTTTGGGTAAGGTCGCCGTGTCATGCGCGGCCTCATCGGCGCAGACCGGCAGCGGGCGGTCTATCTCCGCCAGCAGGTCATCATCACCGGCTGGCAAGGGCTGTTCCACCAGTTCCACCCCAAGCCGGATCAGATGTGGCGCAAGTTCGGTGTAGACATCCACAGTCCAGCCCTCATTCGCGTCAACAATGATACGGGATTTCGGGGCACCCGCGCGCACGGCTTCCAGCCGCGCCATGTCATCCGGCGTGCCGAGTTTGATCTTCAGCAACGGCCTATGGGCATGTTCAGCCGCCGCGGCACGCATGTTCTCCGGCGTGTCGAGCGACAGGGTGTAGGCCGTGATCTCCGGCCCTGGTCTGGGCAAGCCGGCAAGCGCCCACGCCCGTTTCCCCTGCGTTTTCGCCTCAAGATCCCATAGCGCACAATCCACCGCGTTACGCCCCGCACCCGGCGCCATCAGGCCCTGCAACGTATTGCGGTCGAACGTCTCCGGCAGCGCCTCTATTTCTGCGGTCACGCTCTTTAGAGTTTCGCCATAGCGCCCATAGGGCACGCATTCGCCCCAGCCGGTGATGCCATCCCTCGTGACCCGAACGGTCAGCACCTCGGCCTCCGTCCGCGATCCGCGTGAAATGGTGAAGGCCTGTGCCAGTCGAAAACGCTCTGCGGTAACGGTCAGCTTCATCATGTTCCTCAATTCTTCAACCCGGCATATGCCATTCATTAGACCCTAGCGGGCTTTCTTCATGACCAATAGCAAAGAGAGCCCGGCAGGGCTCGATGAGCTAGCCGATTGCCAGTAATGCATCAACCAGGCGACCCGCGCCTTGCCGGAACGGATCCACCGCAGGCAGGCCCATTTCGGCTTCGACACCGGCGAGATAAGCCTCAAACTCATCGTCGCCCAGATGTTGCGTGTTTACCGAAATACCGACGACCTGACAGGCCGGGTTGGCAATCCGTGCAAGCGGCAGCACCGTATCACGCAGGGACTGAAGGCTTGGTTGCTGATACTCCGGCAGGCCCCGCATATGTGCGCGCGTCGGTTCATGGCACAGGATCAGCGCATCGGGCTGCCCTCCGTGGATCAGCGCCATGGTCACGCCGGAATAGCTGACGTGGAACAGGCTGCCCTGCCCTTCGATGTGATCCCAGTGGTCAGCATCATTGTCAGGCGTCAGATATTCCACCGACCCCGCCATGAAATCCGCCACCACAGCATCAAGCGGCACGCCATCCCCGGTGATCAGAATGCCGGTCTGGCCCGTGGCGCGGAATGTTGATTTGGCACCACGTTTCTGCATCTCCGCGTCCATCGCCAGTGCCGTATACATCTTGCCAACCGAACAATCCGTGCCGACCGCGAGACAGCGTTTTCCGCTGCGTTTTTTGCCCGTAGCGATCGGATAATCAACCCCTGGCACCCGCACGTCATGCAGTTCACGGCCACAGGCCTTTGCCACCGCGACGAGGTCCGGTTCATCCTGCAACAGGTTATGCAGCCCTGAGGCGAGGTCGAACCCCTCTTCCAGCGCAGTCACCAGCACCTTTTTCCAGGCGGAGGAAATCACACCACCCCGGTTGGCCACACCAATCACCAGGGTCTTTGCCCCGGCGGACTTGGCTTCTGCAAGCGTCATATCCGCCAACCCAAGGTCCGCGCCACAGCCTTCGAGCCGGAATTGCCCGATCGCATTTTCCGGACGCCAGTCCTTGATGCCCTGCGCCACTTTTGCAGCCAGTTGATCCGGGGCGTCCCCGAGAAAGAGCAGATAGGGTGTTTTGATCATATAAGCCCCCGATGTTTCGCATGTTAAAGATTTGAAATTCGATGGCAGTATCAGCGAAGATGGTCCGAAAATTCACCTTATCTTGGGCAAGATACCAGCTCATCTTCGAATATTCATCGCAAAATTATATAACTTTTCGCAGTTACTTGCGTCCGCCTTTTGGCATAAATCGCTGCATTGCAGCGCCGATCATTCCGCCGACGCAGAAACATCTTGCCGAAGGCTGCGCAACATTCTACCTGTTTTCCCCGAAAATGTGTAATTTCCTTTCACGAGAGACCCATCATGTCCTTCCGCATCCAACCTGCCGCCCCTGCCCGCCCAAATCGCTGTCAACTGTTTGGCCCCGGATCCCGCCCGGCGATCTTTGAAAAGATGGCGGCATCGGCGGCGGATGTGATTAATCTTGATCTTGAGGACAGCGTCGCGCCCGATGACAAGGTAGACGCCCGCAGGAACATCATCGCCGCCACCCGGGATATCGACTGGGGCAACAAGCTGCTTTCGGTGCGGATCAACGGGCTTGATACGCCCTATTGGTATCGTGATGTGGTGGATCTTTTGGAACAGGGGGGGGGGAGGCTCGACCAGATCATGATCCCAAAGGTGGGATGTGCGGCGGATGTCTATGCGGTGGATGCGCTGATTACGGCAGTCGAAGCTGCGCAGGCGCGCAACAAACGGATCAGCCTTGAGGTCATTATTGAGAGTGCGGCCGGGATTGCCCATGTGGAGGAAATCGCCGCTGCCTCACCACGTCTTCAGGCGATGAGCCTCGGCGCGGCAGATTTCGCCGCCTCCATGGGCATGCAGACCACGGGCATCGGCGGGACACAGGAAAACTACTACATGATCCACGATGGTGAAAAACACTGGCCGGACCCATGGCATTGGGCGCAGGCAGCGATTGTTGCAGCCTGCCGCACCCATGGGGTGCTGCCCGTGGATGGGCCGTTTGGCGATTTTTCCGATGATGAGGGGTTTGTTGCCCAGGCGCGGCGGTCAGCAACACTTGGTATGGTCGGGAAATGGGCGATCCATCCGAAACAGGTGGCGCTGGCGAATGAGGTGTTCACCCCATCGGCCGAAGCGGTTGCCGAAGCCCGTGAAATTCTTGCCGCCATGGAACAGGCCCAAAAGGACGGCACGGGTGCCACAGTCTATAAGGGCCGCCTCGTTGATATCGCCTCCATCAAACAGGCCGAGGTGATCGTCCGTCAGTCGGAAATGATCACCGCCGGGTAAAAGGCGTTTCGAAACGCCTTCGCCAAAGCGCCTTCAAAGGCGCTTTCAACGCGATTACGCCAATCGCGTTTGAAGGGTGTTCGAACACCCTTCCGAAGCCGCTTCGAAGCGGCTTCTCTCCTGCTGGCCTCTTGCGCTTTGGGTGCGATGATGTTCCCTATGCCCGAAAAGGGGCAACCATGATCAACAGCACAACTATCCAGACCACGACCGCAGGTTTTGTCGTAGCGGTTGTTGGGTTCTTCTCCTCTTTTCCGATTGTCCTTCAGGGCGTTCGCAATATGGGCGCAGATGAGGGTCAGGCAGCCTCTTCCCTGCTTGCGGCATCGGTCGCCATGGGGCTGGCGGCGATTGTGCTGAGCCTGTGGAAGCGCATGCCGATCAGCGTTGCCTGGTCAACGCCTGGTGTCGCCTTGCTGGCTGTCATCCCTGCCCCAGAAGCGGGGTTTTCCGGGGCGATTGCCGCTTTTCTGACGGCCGGGCTTCTGACCGTGGTTGCCGGCTTGTGGAAGCCACTCGCCCGGCTCGCCGCTTCCGTTCCCGCCCCGCTGGCACAGGCGATGCTGTCCGGAGTGCTGATCTGGATATGCATCACCCCGATCACCGCGCTTGCGGACCAGCCAGAGACCGCTTTGCCAGTAATCCTGACCTGGTTCGTTGTCGGGCGTTTCAGTCGCCTCTTTGCCGTACCTGCGGCGGTAGTCGCGGCATTGATCGTGACGGGCTTCACCCTGAGTTTCAGCTTTCCTGCGCCGGATACACCGCTCGCGGTGCCGGTTTTCATCCTCCCGGAATTCAGTTGGGCGGCCGTGATCAGCATCGGCGTTCCGCTGTTCATCGTCACTATGGCGACGCAGAACATCCCCGGCATCGCGGTGATGAAGGCCCATGGCTACGCCCCACCTCCGGGTCCACTGTTTTCCGCTGTGGGCGGGGCAAGTCTGTTGTCCGCACCTTTTGGCGCACCGGCCACCTGCATCGCCGCCATCACCGCCGCGATGTGCGCCAACGAAGACTCTCACCCTGATCCCAAGGAACGTTACAGGACAGCCGTTGCGGCAGGGGTGTTCTATATCCTTTTTGGGTTACTGAGTGCCGTCATTATCACCATTGCGCTGGCCACACCACCGATGCTGCTTGGCACCCTGGCCGGGGTCGCGCTGCTGCCGGTCTTTGCCAATTCCGCGACCGCAGCCCTGTCAGAACCCGACACCCGCGAAGCCGCCACTGTAACCTTCCTGACGACCGCCTCAGGGGTCACCATCTTCGGGCTGGGCGCGGCGGTCTGGGGGTTGGTGTTCGGCGGGGTCGTTATCGCGGCGACCAGATACATCAAACCCCACCGATAATCAGTGGCATCAGGCCTTGAGCGGCACACAGATGTCCGTCAGCAAATCTTCGGGTGCTACTTCTGCGGGGGCGTTGAGGTAAACCTCGTAACAGGGCGAATTTCCGGGTTCACGCCCGGAAGAAGGCAACCATTCACCGTAAAGATAGTCATAAGCGGATTTAAGACCCGCATAGGGCCCTTTAAAGCGAAGCCGGGCAATAGTGCCGCCGGGGATGTTCACCTCTTCCAGCCCATCCGGAAGGTCCGAATCCGGGGCAAGATCAAGTCCTGCATGGCTTCGTAATTCCGCTTCCGGCACCGCGCTAGGGTCGTCATAATAGATGCCAACGACGCTGCGCACGGCGGGCCACAAGTTTCGGCTGCTTGCGATAGCTGTGACTTTTTCAAAGGCTTCACCGATTTCAAGATACGGCCCCTTATGCGGGAGCGCGGCAAGACGGCGCGCAGGGGCTGTGGTCACGTCAACATCAAACATGGTCTCTTTCTCCATTAAAAACGCACGGGTTTCCGGGGTCCATGCCCCGTTTTTGCGGAACGCATTCGGAGTCATGCGATAGGCCATGCGGAAGGCCCGAACAAAGCTCTGTTCGTTCGCATATCCAATCCGCTCAGCGATCCGGGCAACCGGTTGATCGGTCTGGCTGAGCCAGCTGGCCGCGCGGTTAAGCCGGATGCGGCGCACGGCATCGGCGCAGGTCTCCCCTGTCATACCGTGAAACACCCGGTGCCAGTGAAACCGGCTCATCGCTGCTATATCCGCCAGCACATCAAGTGACAGATCAGCATCGGGATTATCATGGATGTAATCCAGAACCCGAATGATCCGCTTTTCATATGCGCTGGCCATGGCCGCCCCTGTTGCGTTCGCGCATTCCATGCCACGATGGCAATCGACAAATCTTGCTGAGTTGCAAAATAGCGCCTCTCAAGCCATATAGGCCTGAAACCAAAGAGGGACCATCCATGACCAACTACCTCGAATTTGAAAAGCCGCTCGCCGAAATCGAAGGCAAGGCCGAAGAACTGCGTGCAATGGCGCGGGCAAATGAGGAAATGGATGTAGAAAAAGAGGCCGCCGCGCTTGATAAAAAGGCGGCGGACATGCTGAAAAGCCTCTATGCGGATCTCAGCCCCTGGCGCAAATGTCAGGTCGCGCGTCACCCGGATCGCCCCCATTGCATTGACTATATCGAGGCGCTGTTCACGGAATTCACCCCGCTTGCGGGCGACCGCAATTTTGCCGATGACCATGCGGTTGTGGGGGGGCTGGCGCGGATGGGCGGCACCCCGGTC
>CAYTUW010000079.1:1965-12115 GCA_964441435.1 uncultured Rhodobacterales bacterium | reverse complement strand
TAGTGAACAAACCCTGTCAATTTCTGAACATTGCGCGCGGCCACTAGCGCCTTTCAGCAACATCGGTTACAATCGCCCCACAGACCCGGAAAACGGGCAGAGAAAGAGGCAGTTTCAGGCGGTATCCCATGACGGAAATGGTGCATGGCGTGGTTCGCGCCGAACAGGGTGAACCCATTTTGCCACGCTGGTGGCGCACAATCGACAAATGGACTCTGTGTTCGGTACTGCTGCTGTGCGGGATCGGATTATTGCTGGGGCTAGCGGCAAGCCCGCCGCTTGCAGCCAAAAACGGTTTTGCCCCGTTCCATTATGTCGAACGACAGGCGCTTTTTGGTTCGGTTGCGCTGCTGGCTATTGTGATCACCTCAATGATGTCGCCGGATCTTGTACGCAGGCTTGGGGTGCTAGGGTTTCTGGCGGCCTTCATTGCGCTTATGCTTTTGCCAGTGTTTGGCACCGATTTTGGCAAAGGGGCGACGCGCTGGTATTCGCTGGGCTTTGCCTCGCTTCAACCGGCAGAGTTTCTGAAGCCTGGCTTTGTGATCATGACCGCCTGGCTGATGGCGGCAAGCCAGGAAATCAATGGCCCACCGGGCAAGCTGATAAGTTTTGGGTTGACCATCACCATTGTTGGCTTTTTGGCCATGCAGCCGGATTTCGGCCAGGCGTGTTTGGTTCTTTTTGGTTGGGGCGTTATGTATTTCGTCGCCGGGGCACCGTTTCTGCTGTTGATTGTTATTGCGGCGTTGATCGTGCTTGGTGGGATCGCGGCTTACCAGAACTCTGAACATTTTGCGCGTCGGATTGACGGGTTTCTCAACCCTGATGTCGATCCAACCACCCAGCTTGGCTATGCAACCGATGCAATCCGCGAAGGGGGGCTGTTTGGCGTCGGTCTGGGCGAAGGGCAGGTCAAATGGTGGTTGCCCGATGCCCATACGGATTTCATCATTGCCGTGGCGGCGGAAGAATATGGCCTGATACTGGTGCTGTTTATCATCGCGCTGTTCATGCTGGTTACGGTGCGATCGTTGCTGCGGCTGATGCGTGAACGCGATCCGTTCATTCGTCTGGCGGGCACCGGGCTTGCATGCATGTTCGGGGTGCAGGCCTTTATCAATATCGGGGTTGCGGTGCGGCTGTTGCCGGCCAAGGGCATGACGCTGCCATTTGTGAGCTACGGCGGTTCGTCACTGATTGCGGGGGGCATCGCGGTTGGCATGCTGCTGGCTTTTACCCGTGCGCGGCCACAAGGTGCCCTTGCCGATCACTTTCAGCGCCGGGGACACTGATGGGTCAGGCGCCGCTTCTTATGATTGCTGCCGGTGGGACTGGGGGGCACATGTTCCCCGCCCAGGCCCTGGCCGAAGCGATGCTGCGCAAGGGTTGGCGGGTGAAACTGTCGACCGATGCGCGGGGCGCGCGCTACACGGGAGGCTTCCCTCATGTGGTGGAGATTGAAGAGGTGTCTTCAGCCACCTTCGCACGTGGCGGTGTCGCTGCGAAATTTATCGTTCCATTCCGCATCCTTGGTGGTGTTCTGGCGGCAACGCGCCGCATGTGGTCGGACCGCCCGGCGGTGGTGGTCGGGTTTGGTGGATACCCGACGATCCCGGCGCTTGGCGCGGCGTGGCTACTGCGCAGGCCGCGGATGATCCATGAACAGAACGGGGTGCTTGGCCGGGTCAACCGGCTGTTTGCACGACGGGTGCACCGGATCGCCTGCGGCACCTGGCCAACCGATCTGCCGGACAGGGCAGAGGGCGTGCACACAGGCAACCCGGCCCGCGCAGCGATCATGGCAAAATCGGCGGCACCCTATATCCCGCCGGGGGATTACCCGCTGAACCTGTTGGTCATTGGCGGCTCGCAAGGGGCGCGTATCCTGTCTGAAACCGTGCCTGCTGCGATTGCCACACTGCCCGAAACCATGCGCAGCCACATCACCGTCAGTCATCAGGCCCGCAGCGAGGATGAGGACGGCGTTCGCGCCGCCTATCAGGCGGCCGGGATCAGCGCCGACGTGCAACCCTTTTTTCAGGATGTGCCAAAACGCATGAGCGAAGCACAGCTTGTCATCAGCCGGGCAGGGGCGTCATCGGTCACCGATATTGCAACGATCGGGCGGCCCTCAATCCTTATTCCCTATGCGGCGGCGACGGCGGATCATCAGACCGCAAACGCGCGCGGGCTGGTTGACGCCGGGGCAGCGGTGCTGATCCCGGAATCGAGGCTTGCACCCGATCTGCTAAAGGCGCAGATAGAGCTGATTTTGAGCAATCCGGACGGCGCGCTCAAGATGTCGCAGGCGGCGCTGACACAGGCGCGGCCCGACGCAACGGAGGCGCTTGTCGTCATGGTCGAGGAACTGACAGCAATGCCCTCGACATAGAGATTTCGGGCCATAAGGCCCGTTTCGTGCCCGCACCGCCCCCGGGCGGGCGCGAAAACGCACCCACCCTGGTGCGGACAGGAAACACCGGCGGGCAGGTTTGGACGGATATGAACGCAGCAGCCACGAAACTCCCTACGGAAATGGGTATGATCCATTTCGTCGGCATCGGCGGGATTGGCATGTCCGGTATTGCCGAGGTGCTGCTTAACCACGGCTACCGGGTGCAGGGGTCTGACCTGAAGGACAGCGCGATCACCAAACGGCTGGCACAGCTTGGTGCAACGATCTTCATCGGCCAGAAGCCAGAGAACCTGGAGAATGCGGAGGTCGTTGTGATTTCCTCTGCGATCAAGCCGGGCAATGCGGAGCTGGATGAGGCGCGTCGGCGCGGCCTGCCGGTGGTGCGCCGGGCAGAGATGCTGGCCGAATTGATGCGGCTCAAGTCAAATATCGCGGTTGCAGGCACCCACGGCAAAACCACAACAACAACGCTGGTGGCCGAAGTGCTGGTCAATGGCGGAATCGACCCGACCGTCATCAATGGGGGCATCATCCACGCCTACGGATCCAACGCGCGGATGGGGCAGGGCGAATGGATGGTGGTGGAGGCTGATGAGTCAGATGGCACCTTCAATCGCCTGCCCGCAACCATCGCCATTGTCACCAATATCGACCCGGAACATATGGAACATTGGGGAACGGAGGCGGCGCTCCATCAGGGGTTTTTTGACTTCGTATCAAACATCCCCTTTTACGGTCTTGCGGTGTGCTGCACGGATGATCCCGACGTTCAGACTCTGGTGGGGAAGATCACAGACCGCCGCGTGGTGACATTCGGGTTCAACGCGCAGGCCGATGTGCGAGCGACGGGGCTGACCTATAAAAACGGGGTCGCGCATTTTGATATAGAGCTGAACGGCGAGGGGACGAAGATCGAAGGCTGTTCGCTGCCGATGCCGGGGGATCACAATGTATCGAACGCCCTGGCCGCCGTCGCGGTGGCGCGCCACCTTGGCATGAAGCGGGATGAAATCCGCGCAGCACTTGCGCAGTTTGGTGGTGTTAACCGTCGGTTTACGCGGGTTGGCGAAGTGGGCGGCGTGACGATCATAGATGACTACGGCCATCACCCGGTGGAAATTGCCGCGGTGCTGAAGGCGGCGCGCCAAGCGAGCGAGGGTCGGGTCATCGCGGTGCATCAGCCGCATCGTTATTCGCGCCTGTCAAACCTGTTTGAGGATTTTTGCGCCTGTTTCAATGATGCGGATGTGGTCGGCATTGCTGACGTCTTTGCCGCTGGCGAGGACCCGATCGAAGGGGCGAGCCGTGATGATCTGGTCGCCGGGCTGACGCGCCATGGCCACCGCCACGCCTGTGCGGTCGAAGATGAGGCAGGGCTGGCGGCGCTGGTGCGGACGGAAACCGAACCGGGCGACATGGTGGTCTGCCTTGGGGCGGGCACGATTTCCACCTGGGCGCATGGGTTGCCGGAGGCGTTGGCAAAATGAGCCTGTCGCTGACACTCGGCGCGCTCTGGGCGATTGCGGCGACGATCACGGCGCTGTTGCCGATGCGCTATCAGTTTCCGCCGGGGCTGACGCTGCTGATCCTTGCGCCGTTTCTGATCGGCTTCATCACCTATGAACATGGGATCTGGCTGGGGCTGGCTGCGCTGGCGGGGTTCCTGTCGATGTTCCGCCGACCACTGATCTACTTTGGCAAAAAAGCACTCGGCATCCCGGTGATCCGCCCAAGTGACGAGGCGCCGGAATGACGATGACGCTCTCGCTCACCCTGGCCTGTTTCTGGGCGGTCGCCGCCAATGTCGCGGCGATGATCCCGAGCAATGACAATCATTGGCGCCGCGCCTATTTCCTGATCGCGATCGGGGTGCCGCTGGTAGGCTATGTGACCTATGAAAACGGCCCGGTCATCGGGATGCTGGTACTTGCGGCCGGGGCGTCGATGCTGCGCTGGCCGGTGATCTACCTGGCGCGTTGGGTCCAGCGCGTTCTGCGGGGGCAGGGCGATGGCGCTGCCTGAGGTGCGCGGGCGCCTGACCGAGGGGCGCGATTTGGCCAGCCTGACATGGTTGCGCGTGGGCGGGCCTGCTGATGTGCTCTTCCAGCCTGCGGATGTGGAGGATCTGGCGGCGTTTCTGAAAACCTTGCCGGATGACATCCCGGTGTTCCCAATGGGTGTTGGGTCAAACCTCATCGTGCGCGATGGCGGGATTGAGGGGGTGGTGATCCGGCTGGGGCGTGGCTTCAACGGCATTGAAATCAACGGCACCCGCGTGACGGCAGGGGCGGCGGCGCTGGACGCACATGTCGCGCGTAAGGCGGCAGAGGCAGGGGTTGACCTGACGTTTCTGCGCACGATCCCCGGTGCGGTCGGTGGCGCGGTTCGGATGAACGCGGGCTGTTATGGCACCTATACGGCGGATGTGTTTGTAAGCGCGGAGGCGGTGACGCGCGCGGGGGAGGTGGTGACGCTGACCGCTGAAGACCTCAACTTTCAGTATCGCCAGACGGATTTGCCCGAAGGCTGGGTGATAACCGCCGCCACATTTGAGGGGCCAAAGGGCGACTCCGCAGCGCTGCAGGCGCGGATGGAAGACCAGCTTGCCAAACGTGACGCGACCCAGCCGACAAAGGACCGCACCGCCGGATCAACCTTCCGCAACCCCGCCGGATACAGCTCTACCGGGCACGCGGATGATACACATGAGCTGAAGGCCTGGAAGGTCATCGAAGACGCCGGAATGCGCGGTGCGACGCGCGGTGGCGCGGTGATGAATGAAATGCACGCGAATTTCCTGACCAACGCGGGCGGGGCCACGGCAGAAGACCTCGAATTACTGGGCGAAGAGGTCAGAAAAAAGGTTTACGATAGAAGCGGGATAACGCTAGAATGGGAAATCATGCGCGTCGGTCGAAAGGCAAGCGGCTGAGGCGTGAATTTGAGGCACAAAACCCCGTTCAAAAAGGGGTGTGCAGAACGGGCCAACCATAAGGCCTGAAAATGAGCAGAGGCGGCAATGTCGGGCGGGACAGATGCCAAAATAGCTGTATTGATGGGTGGACCTTCTGCGGAGCGGGAGGTTTCCTTGTCGTCCGGGCGTGAATGCGCCACCGCCCTTCGGGGTGAAGGCTTCGACGTGGTCGAAGTGGACGCGGGTCTGGACCTTGCCGAACAGCTGCGCTCGATCAAACCCGATGTTGCCTTCAACGCGTTGCACGGCCGCTGGGGCGAAGATGGCTGCGTGCAAGGTCTGCTTGAATGGCTGCGCATTCCCTATACACATTCTGGTGTGCTGGCCTCCGCACTTGCGATGAACAAGATCAGATCGAAGGAACTGTTTTCCGCTGCTGGGCTGCCGGTGGCCAAAAGCGTGCTCTGCGCCCGCGATGAGGCGCGGGCACGTCATATGCTTCCGCCGCCCTATGTGGCCAAGCCTTATAACGAGGGATCATCGGTCGGCATCTATATCGTGCATGAGGCCGCCAATTCCCCGCCGCAGCTGTCCGATGACATGCCTACAGAGGTGATGGTCGAGGAATTCGTGCCGGGCCGCGAACTGACCACCACCGTGATGGGGGACCGGGCGCTTGCTGTGACCGATATCCTGACCGATGGCTGGTATGATTACGACGCCAAATACAAACCTGGCGGATCGCGCCATGTGGTGCCTGCGGATATTCCCAAAGATGTCTATGACGCCTGCATGGCCTATGCGCTGCTGGCACATGAGGTTTTGGGGTGTCGCGGCGTCAGCCGGACGGATTTTCGCTGGGATGAGGTCAAGGGGATTGACGGACTGATCGTGCTTGAAACCAATACCCAGCCCGGCATGACGCCGACGTCGCTCGCCCCCGAGCAGGCGGCGCATATGGGAATGGATTTCGGTGCTTTTTGCCGCTGGTTGGTGGAGGATGCTTCATGCGGCCGATGAATTCTGATCGTCCACGCCGCGACCCGGCGCCGAGCCGACTTGCGTACCGCTACGAACGGCTTCGCCTGACACCGCTTTACCGCGTGTTTGTCCGGTTTGGTCTGCCGGTGATGACAGCTTTGGTTGTCGGGGTTGCGGTTTTCACCAACCCGCATGTGCGCGACACGATTGGTGCGCAGGTGACGGAATTGCGACGCACGATAGAGGAGCGCCCAGAGTTCATGGTGCGTCTGATGGCCATCGACGGGGCCAGCGCTGAACTGGCTGAAGATATCCGCGAGGTCATGCCACTTGACTTTCCGATGTCGAGTTTCGACCTCAACCTGGAGGCCATGCGCCGGGACATTGCCGGGCTTGATCCGGTGGCCTCTGTTGGCCTCAGAATCCGATCCGGTGGCGTTTTGCAGGTCGATGTGGTCGAACGTATTCCGGCGATTGTCTGGCGCGGACCACAGGGGGTTGAAATGCTGGATGCCGAAGGCAACCGGGTTGCGGGGCTGGCGGCGCGGGCCGAACGCCCCGATCTGCCGCTGATCACGGGGGTGGGTGCCGACAAGGCGGTAGCAGAAGCGCTTGCCCTGGTTGCAGCGGCGGCACCGATTGACCATCGGCTGCGCGGGCTTGTGCGGATCGGGGAGCGACGCTGGGATATGGTGCTGGACAGGGAGCAGCGCATCAAATTACCGGAACAGAACGCCGTTGATGCGCTGGAACGGGTGATCGCTCTTCATTCGGCCCAGGATTTGCTTGAAAGAGATGTTGTTCAGATCGACATGCGGCTGCGACAGCGCCCGACGCTGACGCTTGCCCAGGGGGCGGTTCTGGAATTGAGAAGGATCAGGCAGGTTGAACGGCAAAACTAACACTGCGCCGACAGGCGGCCAGGCGGCAGGGAGACATTGAAGATGGCAAGCCTTTACGAAACTCAGCGCGCGATGCGCAATCTTCGCAAAGCGGCGATGCAACGTGGTGTCATAGCGATTCTGGATGTCGGCACTTCAAAGATTGCCTGCCTGGTACTGCGATTTGATGAAGCGATGTCGCAGGCGCAGCTTGACGGTGAAAACGGCGGCGCGCTTGCCGGGCAGAGCTCGTTCCGGGTGATCGGGGCTGCAACCACGCGGTCACGGGGGGTGCGGTTTGGTGAAATCGACACGATGCAGGAAACCGAACGGGCGATCCGCACCGCGGTACAGGCGGCGCAGAAAATGGCGGATGTGCGGGTCGATCATGTGATCGCATGTTTTTCCGGTGCCCGGCCGCGATCTTATGGTCTGGCTGGTCATGTTGAGCTGCAAAATACCGTGGTCGGCGAAGCGGATGTTGCCCATGTCCTCGCCGCTTGCGATGTACCGGACTACGGCGAAGGTCGGGAGGTCTTGCACGCGCAGCCCGTCAATTTCGCGATTGACCACCGGACAGGCCTGTCCGATCCGCGCGGGTTGATCGGCAGCAGATTGTCGGCGGATATGCATATGATGACCGTGGATGCGGCGGCGATACAACACCTGCTGTACTGTATCAAACGGTGTGATCTTGAATTGGCCGGGGTTGCCTCGTCTGCCTATGCGTCGGGCATCTCTGCGCTGGTGGAGGATGAACAGGAACTGGGCGCGGCCTGTATTGATATGGGTGGCGGCGCGACGGGCATTTCGGTCTTCGTCAGGAAGCACATGATCTATTGCGACAGCGTTCGGATCGGGGGCGATCATGTAACTGGGGATATTTCACAGGGATTGCAGGTTCCGGTGGCAACGGCAGAGCGTATCAAAACCTTTTACGGGGGTGTTCACGCAACCGGGATGGACGACCGTGATCTGATCGACACCGGCGGTCAGACCGGCGATTGGGAACATGATCGCCGTCAGGTCAGCCGGGCGGAGCTGATCGGCATTATGCGGCCACGGGTCGAAGAAATCCTCGAAGAGGTGCGCGCGCGGCTTGATGCGGCAGGATTCGAGAGCCTGCCAGGGCAGAAAATCGTTCTGACCGGAGGCGGTAGCCAAATTCCGGGACTTGACGGATTGGCAAGCCGAATCCTTGGCCAACAGGTGCGCCTGGGGCGCCCATTGCGGGTTCAGGGGCTTCCGCAGGCGGCAACAGGGCCGGCGTTTAGCTCATCCGTAGGGTTATGCATGTACTCCTCACACCCGCAGGACGAGTGGTGGGACTTTGATATTCCGGCGGAAAGTCACCCTGTGCGAAGCCTGCGCAGGGCAGTAAAATGGTTTCGTGACAACTGGTAGCAGGCTACATCTAGCGTCACCGGCGAAATCCCGCCCATGCGAATGAAGGTTTCCACCACATTTTGTGGTATTTTTGTCTTTTTTAGGTGACGTTGCTGCGTTGTCACGGTAGTCTTGGACCAATTAAGGGAATCCAGCCGCGAAAACAGACCGGGGGCAGGCCGGCGAACGGCGGTGGTAGTAACAGACAGGCGGACATTTAAATGACATTGAACCTCATGATGCCGGAGCAGGACGAGCTCAAACCCAGGATCACCGTATTTGGCGTTGGCGGTGCGGGCGGCAACGCTGTTAACAATATGATCGAGAAGCAGCTTGAGGGCGTTGAATTCGTCGTCGCCAATACGGATGCTCAGGCGCTTCAGTCGTCGCGGTCTTCGGCAAAGATCCAGATGGGTGTGAAAGTCACCGAAGGGCTGGGTGCAGGGGCACGGCCAGAGGTTGGCGCAGCGGCAGCGGAAGAAACCATCGAACAGATCGTTGATCACCTTGCCGGGGCGCATATGTGTTTCATCACCGCGGGCATGGGCGGCGGCACCGGAACCGGCGCTGCGCCGATCATTGCCCAAGCGGCTCGGGAATTGGGTGTTTTGACGGTTGGCGTGGTCACGAAACCGTTCCAGTTCGAAGGCGCAAAGCGCATGAGGCAAGCCGAAGAAGGAGTTGAAAGCCTTCAGAAAGTTGTCGACACGCTGATCATCATTCCGAACCAGAACCTGTTCCGCCTTGCCAATGAAAAAACCACCTTCAC
Source organism: uncultured Rhodobacterales bacterium (assembly GCA_964441435.1). Lineage (GTDB taxonomy): Bacteria > Pseudomonadota > Alphaproteobacteria > Rhodobacterales > Rhodobacteraceae > CAYTUW01. The sequence goes on along the minus strand of CAYTUW010000079.1, from coordinate 2,765 downwards.
AGAGGCGTTTTCGCTGGCCGACGATGTGCTCTACCAGGGCGTGAAGGGCGTGACCGACCTGATGGTGCGTCCGGGGCTTATCAACCTTGACTTCGCCGATGTACGGGCGGTCATGGATGAGATGGGCAAAGCAATGATGGGGACCGGGGAATCCGAAGGCGAAGACCGCGCTATCCAGGCCGCCGAGAAGGCTATTGCCAACCCGCTGCTCGATGAAATCAGCCTGCGCGGGGCAAATGGTGTGTTGATCAATGTGACCGGCGGCTACGACCTGACCTTGTTCGAACTCGACGAAGCCGCCAACCGCATCCGCGAAGACGTCGACCCGGAGGCCAATATCATTGTCGGCTCCACGCTGGATACCTCGATGGAAGGCATCATGCGGGTTTCCGTGGTTGCAACCGGTATTGACGCGAACGAAAATGTTGGTGACGTACCCGTGCCGCGCCGGACTCTGGCTGAACCGCTGGCCACAGCCCCAGCTGAAGAGGCCCAGCCTGCGGCAGGGGCGGAAATCGTGAAAGAACAGGCTGAAGCGACCGCAACGCTGGAGCCAAGCCTGTTTGGGGAAATCAAACCCGCCGCAGATCCGGTATCGGCACATACGAACCCAACCAACGATCTGCCGCCGCCCGCCTATCAGCCGCAGGCGGCGACTGAAGAACCGGGGATTGAGGCGCAGGACGCAGGCAGCCCGGAGGAATTCGTTGCACCACGCGCCCCAGTGGCTGGCACACCCAGCCCCGAAGCGCTCGCGCGGCTCCAGGAAAAAGGGTTGATCAAGCTTGGGTATAGCCGGA
>CAYTUW010000079.1:0-1955 GCA_964441435.1 uncultured Rhodobacterales bacterium | reverse complement strand
CCAGGCGGCGGTTCAAAAGGCGCCGACCGGGACCGGAATGGCAGCATCACGCCCGGCTGCAGCTGCAACGCCTGAGAGCCAACGCGGCGACACTGCCGACAAACAGCGCTTTGGCATCAACTCGTTGATCAATCGGATGACCGGTCACGCTGCGGAAGAGGGAAACCCAGCACCACAGAAACGGGCCATGCGGGAGACACCGCCAGTCACCGCACCGGTTGTGCCGCAGCAATCCCCGATGATGGAAGCGGGAACCGACAGCGACGAAGAGCAGGATCGCGTCGAAATCCCCGCGTTCCTGCGTCGGCAAGCAAATTAAAACAGCGAAATTCCGCAAAAAGAGGCCGGGGTATTCCGGCCTCTTTTTTTGTTTGTATTCAGAGGCTTGCTCTGCATCCACTGGTAGGTGAGCAAAAAGCCGCGCAACGAAATTCATGATGTTTCATTTCGTTACAAAGCTTGATTTGAGGTTTTGCAGCCTAACCGCTAGTTCCTTCAGCGCCGGTACGACCCGGTGCTGCGATTGAGGTTGAATGTGCAGGCGACGATTAAAACACCGGTAAGGTTCAAAGGAAATGGGTTGCATTCCGGTGCCCCTGTTTCTGTTGTGGTGCGGCCTGCCTCTGCACATTTTGGTATCTGGTTCAAACGCGCCGACGTGGCCGCGGACGGGCTTATCGCTGCGCGCTGGGATCTGGTGGATGTAAACACACGCCTGTGCACCCGGCTGATAAACTCCGCCGGTGTTTCTATTTCCACCGTAGAACATATTATGGCCGCCCTGGCCGGATGCGGCATCCACAATGCACTGATCGAAGTGGACGGCCCCGAATTGCCGATCCTTGACGGATCGTCACAGCCCTTTGTCGAGTCTCTGTTTCGTGCCGGTACGCGGCAGTTGGATGCGCCCCTGCGCGCGATCCAGATTCTAAAGACGGTTTCGGTTTCATCTGGCGATTCGGTCGCTCGGCTGGATCCCGGTGAGACGCTTTCGATTGATTTCTCGATTGATTTCGATGATGCGGCCATTGGGCGGCAGCAGAAATCACTTAATATGGCAAATGGCAGTTTTGTCCGGGAGCTTTGTGACAGTCGCACATTCTGCCGCAACCGCGATGTCGAAAAGATGCGTGCTAACGGGCTCGCGCTCGGGGGAACGATGGACAACGCGGTGGTTGTGGACGGGGCCGATGTGCTTAATCCCGGCGGATTGCGCCACGCTGATGAAGCGGTTCGTCACAAGATGCTGGACGCGCTGGGGGATATCGCGCTGGCGGGGGCACCTGTCCTTGGCCGCTATACCGGGGTTAAGGCGGGGCACTGGCTGACAAATCAGCTGTTGCGAAAGCTGTTCAGCGAACCCGGTAGCTGCCGGTTTGTTGACTGTGACGCAGCCATGGTTGCCCGGCTACCGGGTGTCGGACTTCATGCCGATGATATCCCGGCCGTTGCCTGAAGTGAAAATAACTCAAACCCGTTTTGCACCGAAATTTTCTGTGCTAGGACATGACCGGAGATAGGGGAACCCCTATACGGCGGATGAATCGGGGCTTGGGCATGGCACGCGGCAGAGCATTCTTTAAGGCAACAGGCACCATCGCGTGTGTTGTACTTCTGTCGGGTTGTGGCGGGGGCGGCAATGCAACCGGGAAGGCGATGGACGCCTATAGTGCTGAGCAAATCTATCAGCTTGCAGAATATGAGCTGGAAAACAGCCGCAAACCGGATGAGGCGATCCACCTGTTTGGTGAAATTGAACGGCTTTACCCTTATTCGGAATTCGCCAAGCGCGCGCTGATCATGCAGGCCTTTGCCTATCACGAGGATAAGGATTACGAAAACAGCCGATCAGCGGCGCAGCGTTACATTGATTTCTACCCGGCGGATGAAGATGCCGCTTATGCCCAGTATCTGCTGGCGCTCAGCTATTATGACCAGATCGACGAAATTGGCCG
>CAYTUW010000078.1:0-12204 GCA_964441435.1 uncultured Rhodobacterales bacterium | reverse complement strand
CCGGTGAAATGGCGGCTCGCTGCGCTTTTGCACGACGCGCCGGAATATGTGATTGGTGATATGATTTCCCCAGTCAAAGCGGCCGTTGGCCCGGGCTACGGGGCGCTTGATGATCGGCTGATGGCAGCGGTTCACCTGCGGTTCGGCCTGCCGGCCGCCCTGCCCGTCACGGTCAAGAAGCAGATCAAACGCGCCGACAAAATCTCCGCCTGGTTGGAGGCTACGCAGATCGCCGGATTTTCCGTCGCCGAAGCCAACAAGTTCTTCGGCGCGCCAAAAACAGAGTCTATTTCAGGGCTTTCACTCGTCCTTCGCCCACCGAAGGAGGTGCGCGCTGCCTTTACAAAGCGGCACAATGATCTGCTGGAAGGGATGCCTTCATGATCCTGCGACAAGCCATATCCCGGGACGTTCCCGCGCTGACGGCACTACTGAATGAGATCATATCAATCGGCGGCACCACCGCCTTTGAAACCCCGCTCAGCGAAGACAGTTTCAGCAAAGCCTATCTGACGTCACCCTTCGCTCTGTCCTGCATTGTGGCAGAGGAGGCGGGCGAATTGCTTGGTTTTCAGTCGCTGGAATGGGCTGACCCGGATTGGGCCGGGCCGGAACCTTTGCCTGCGGATTGGCTTTGTATCGGGACATTTGCGCGCGTGGACCAAACCGGGCGGGGCGTGGGGGCCGCGCTTTTTCTGGAAACCCTGAAAATCGCGCGCAAAACCTCCGCCACTGCGATTGATGCCACGATCCGCGCCGACAACACCGGGGGCTGCGCCTATTACAGTAAGATGGGGTTTGCCGATTACGATCGGCTGACCGGGATTCCGCTGTTGGATGGCACGCCGGTCGACCGGCTGCGCAAGCGGTTTGACCTTCAGGCCACGTCAACCGGGCAGCGCGACACCCAGGCATCATCTTTGTCGTAACCCAGCGCCTTCAACGCCGCACCATAGCGGCTGGCATAGACCTCAGCGACAGCTCTTGGGAATTTCGTTTCCCATTGGGCTTTGGCCCCGGAATTTACGTGAAGCTTTTGAATATGCGGCCTTTTTTCAACATCGGCCTTGCCACCAAACAGGCTTTCATCCCAATAGGACTTTACCGCGCGGTCGATATCCAGCCCCTCAATATTCATCTGTTCCAGCGCGGACCTGAACAGGCTGCAATCGGTATCCTCAATCAGATCCTCATAGCGCAGCTCCACGCAATTTGGCTGACCATAACGCCAGTTCAGCATTTCGCGGACGGTTTCGTCATGCTTGTTTTCCATCTCGAACAACAGCTTGCTGGCAAGGTCCGGCAGATGCTGCAACTGTTCCTTGTAGTTGCGCCCGCCCCATTCATCGTGTGTTTTGGTCAGGAATTTTTCCCGGCCAAGCGGCGCAACCGCATGATATCGCGCGCCAGACAATAGCACATCACGCGGGTCCCTGATGATGTGCAGAAACCGTGCCTCCGCCATCTGGTGCAGCTTTGCGGGAAACGCCGACGACCAGTTCACCACGATTTGCGGCCCCCGTTCAGGCAGATCCGCCAGCCGTTTTGGCCGGTAAATCGGCATCAATGGTATATTCTGATCGCGTGAAACCGCGTGCCAGACCCGGCGCATCCAGACTGTTCCTGTCTTGTGATGCGTGCCGACACAGGCAAAACGGGCTGGGGTAGTCACGGGTGTCATTCGGCTTTCTCTAACAGACCTGTTTCGATGAAATTGGCTAGTTTAGAGTCTGTTTTCTGGTATTCTATCGTCTTTTTGCAGGTCAGAAGACAGGCCCGATACAGCGCTTTTAGATCCTGATCCTTCAGCAACTCTGCAACCCCATCAGCAACGCCACTAACAGGGATAGAGTCATCCTTGTTGGTGTTGATGTCGTATTTCCCCCAATAGTCGAGGTCGATCCGGCCCTTGTTCTTGGAATTGGCGGTGCCGCGCAGACGCTTCAGCAGGAACTCTTCGCGGGATTTCACCGCGTAGTGGTTGACCTGTGCAAAATCCCAGCCGATGTTTTCCGCGTTCGATCGCCAGCCATTGCGCAGGATCTTTTCACCCATAGGCCGACCAGAAGCATTGACCCAGCGCACCGCATCCGGTGTTGGCATGTTTTCTTTGTGATACTTCGGGCGGTGAACACCGAACCAGCCGACATCCTGCGGTTTGAACAGGGTCTTGAATCCCCAGACCAGACCGTTTTCCGGCTTTTCAAAACTCGACCCGCGCGTGAAGCGTTCGATCACCAGATCATCGCGCCAGTGTTTTTCACCACATGATCCCATAAGGCGCCAGTTCACGCAGATCGCATCCGCTTCGTCACAGGCGTCAATCAGGGCGTTGATGGATCTGTCCCCTGTGCGCACATTCAGAAACTCATCGCCGTCGATGATCAACACATAATCGGCGGCACGAATCTCTTCCAATTTGCCGGCACGGCTATAGGCACGGCGCTGGGGGTCAATACCGGGGCCGATCGGATTGTCGAAATGGCGGATGATCCCCATTTCTTCCAGTCGGTTGAGCATCAGGTTCGATCCATCCGTGCAATCGTTTGAAAACAGTGTGAAGTCGGTGACGCCAATCGCCCGGTGATAGGCGATCCATTCCAGCAGATACGGCCCTTCGTTCTTGAGTGTGGAAACAAGATGAATTCGGCGTTCAGTCATTGGCGTTCTCCACGCTATCAGCGCGATGCGACTCAGCGGGATCCTCAGGGACCGGTGCCTCTATCCGGTCCAGCGGCTTACCCTCTGCGGCGGACCTAAGCGCCGCACGGGTGGCTTTCTTGCGCGCGGTCTGACTGTTGGCGATCATCCGGGCGATGTCCTTTTTCGGCACCCCCTGCGCCACCATTTGTTTGATTTTTTCCTGCCAGACCTTTGGCAGATGCTTGGTGAACAGCACCTCATCAAGCTTGTCGAAGGGGACGGCGCTTGCTTCTTTCAACTCAGCCAGCCAGTCATCATATTCCCCGGTCTTCCGCAGGGCTTCGACGCGGCCATGGTGATAGTCCAGCGCCTGCTTATACAGGGCGGCCAGCTTGTCATCGGACAGCATCTTTTCCATCAGCCGCTTGGTGCCGCGCGCATGGCGCAGGCAGTTCGTCACCTCAGTTTCATTGCGATCAAACAGGGAAAAATAGGCCGCGTTATACTTGTCTTCCTTGTTGTTCACGTTGCCGCGCATCCGGCGCAAAAGATAGGCTTCATAACTTTTCACCGCGTAGTGGTTCATCTCTACCAGCTTGTAACCAAGCGTCGGCTTGGTGGACCGCCAACCTGACAGCGGAAAGTCATCGGGCATCGGATCGCCCGACCCGTTGACCCATTTCTGTGCCAGCATCCGCTTGGCCATTTCCGGATCCTTGCGTGCTTTCTTGATATGCGGGCGGTGAATCCCGAATTTCATGTGCTCATAGGGTTTGAACAGGGTTTTCACGCCCCAGCCCTTGCGAAATTTATCGGGCGCTGCACGGGTGTAGCTCTCTATCACAAGACCCGGGTTCCAATCGGTGACTTCGCTTGATCCGAAAAACCGCCAGGTAATAGCCACCGCATCGGTGTCATCGGGAAGACGTTCAACCAGATCCGTGATTTTGCCCCGTCCACATTTGATTGACAGGAATTCATCCGCGTCCATTGTCAGGATCCATTCGGAGTTCAGGATCTGATCATTGTCCCCGGCAAGGCTTAGCGCATTGGGTTGTGGTTTTTTTCCCTCAGGAACCTCATTGCGAAAATGATGACAATAGCCCAGCTCCTCCAGCCGGATCAGCATGTCATCCGTGCCGTCGTTGCAGTTGTTGGTATAGACGCAAATGTTGTCGAATCCGACATGGCGATGGTAGGCAACCCATTCGATCACGCTATGGCCTTCATCCTTCATCATGGAAAGAATGGTGAACTGTGCCGTCTTAGCCATTGCAAATTCTGTCCTGGAAACTGCCTGGCCGGGGCCATCGCGCCAACAACAGACGGCGCGCCCCGGTCATTACTTTGTTCTGATGATCGCGCAGCCTGCGCAATGTCATCCTGCCACCTCTTCGTCGGCCTTCTGCGCCCATGGGCGGGACCGTTGCACAGGGTCTATCAGGTTTTCCGCGCAGATTGAAGAAACCCTAGCGATTTCAGAAGGGACGCTGCAAATATGCCCCACTCAGCGTGGGCTACGTTTCGCCAGGATACGTTGCAGCGTCCGCCGATGCATGTTGAGCCGCCGCGCGGTTTCGCTGACATTGCGGTCGCACAGTTCATAGACCCGCTGGATATGTTCCCAGCGCACGCGGTCGGCGCTCATCGGGTTTTCCGGCGGCGGCGGGAGCTGGTCCGAACTGGCCAGAAGGGCCGCGGTAATATCATTGGCATCGGCGGGTTTGGAAAGATAGTCGGTCGCACCGATTTTCACGGCGGCGACAGCAGTGGCAATCGCGCCATAGCCTGTCAGAACGATAATGCGCGCTTCTGGCCGACGTTCACGCAACACCTCGACAACATCAAGGCCGTTGCCATCCTCTAGTCGCAGGTCAATCACCGCATAGGCCGGGGGGCGTGCGGTTGCTATGGCTTTGCCCGCAGCGACGGAGCCGGCGCATTCTACCTCAAACCCGCGCTTTTCCATGGCACGTGCCAGGCGCCGCAAAAATGGTTCGTCATCGTCCACGAGTAGAAGCGAGCGATCCTCGCCAATCTCCTGCAAGTTTCGATCAGCCATGAAAGGGCCCCGTTTGCGCTGTTTCCCAAGTATTAGTTATTCGTCGCAGCAGGGTCAAACTAACTTGCCGCCTCGACAAAGCAGGCGGTCGTCTCGGCGATTTGTTCTGGTGTGCTTTCGCGGCGGAAAAACTCTACCGTGCCGTGTTCGGGCAACACCAGGTAGGTAAAGGTCGAATGGTCCACAAGATAGAATTCATCGTCTCCTTCCTGACGTTGGTAATAGGTTTTGTAGGCTTGCGAGGCAGCCTTGACCTGTTCAGCGCTTCCAGTCAGGCCGATCATCCGTTCATGCAGGTTAAACGCAAAATCCGCCATGACGTCAGGCGTGTCGCGTTCCGGGTCGATGGAAATCATCACGGGTGTTGTGGTAATGCCCTCTGCATCCAGCAGGTCAACCGCTTCGGCGTTGCGTGCCATGTCAAACGGGCAGACATCCGGGCAGAAGGTATAGCCAAAATAAACCAGGGTGGGCCCGGTGATCACGTCCTGATCCGTAACAGTCGCCCCGGTCTGATCCACCAGGGTGAATGGCCCGCCGATGCTGCCCATACCACCGGCAACATTGGCCGCGCGACACTCAGCAAACATCCCATCGGAGGGGCGGGAGCTCACATACCAGAGCCCGCCAAGCAAGCCGACAATGGCAGCGACAGAAATTCCCGCAATGGCTTTGTCCATGGTGTTGATCCTCCGGTTGTTGATTGATCGGACGCGCGCAGATGCATAACAATAACACCCACCTAGGGTTTCATAGGCGCACGAGCAATGGCCGATACATCCCCTGCGATCTTTCGTAGCGAACCACATGTCAACTGGGTGCGGTTGCGAACGCTGAGTTTGTTGCGCTGGATGGCTATATGTGGCCAGTCCGCGGCGATTACTATTTCATCGGTTTATTTTGATCTCGCCTTTGAGCTTGGCTGGATTCTGGTTGTCATCGGGGCCGCTGTTATCGCCAACCTCGTGGCTGCTTTCGTCTACCCTGAAAACAAACGGCTGACCCAGGCGCAAGCTACCCGGCTGTTGTTGTTTGACACAGCACAGCTTGCAGCGCTTTTGTTTCTGACCGGCGGGCTCAACAATCCATTTGCTTTGCTAATCGTGGCACCGGTCACGATTTCTGCAACCGCGCTCAGGCCCGGGTCCACGCTTTTGCTGGGTGGCACCGTGGTGGTGCTGACGACGCTACTTGCCAGGTTTTATATGCCACTGCACACAACCGGAGGCCAAGTGCTGACCTTGCCGGGAATATTTGTATTTGGTTTCTGGCTTGCGATCCTGATCGGCACAGCGTTCATCGGACTTTATGCGCGCCGTGTGACCAGCGAAATTCATTCGATGTCGCAGGCTCTGCTTGCCACGCAGATGGCGCTTTCCCGTGAACAGTCCCTGACCGACCTCGGCGGGGTTGTCGCCGCTGCGGCCCATGAATTAGGCACACCGCTTGCGACGATCAAACTGACCAGCGCAGAACTTATGGAGGAACTGGCCGACAGGCCTGTACTTTGGGAAGACGCGGCCCTGATCCGCGAACAGGCCGACAGGTGCCGGGAAATCCTGCGCTCCATGGGGCGTGCGGGAAAGGATGACCTTCAGGTCAAGCAGGTGCCGCTGACTTCCCTCGTCGAAGAAGCCGCGGAACCGCATCTCAATCGCGGGATCGTCGTCCAGTTCAATTTCGATTCCGATGCCAGGGATCAACCCGAAATCCGCCGTGCGCCGGAAACCATCCACGGGCTGCGCAACCTAATCCAGAATGCCGTGGATTTCGCCAAGACGCAGGTCTGGATAGAGGTCCGCTGGACAATGGATAACTTTCTGGTTCGCGTGATTGACGATGGAGATGGCTACCCCGCAGATCTGATCGGCCGAATCGGTGATCCCTTTGTCCGACGTCGAAAGCCTGAACGTGGCGGTGCACAAAGGTTACAATACGAAGGTATGGGGCTTGGCCTGTTTATTGCCAAAACACTATTGGAACGAACCGGCGCGACGGTTTCGTTTGCCAATGGACATGATCCATTCCTGAATTATGAGGATGATACGAAGGGATACGGCGCTATTGTGGAGGTCGCCTGGAAACGCGGCAGTCAAAAACAGCAACGTCCGGCGCTTGGCCGAAATGCCCCCATCGCTGACTGAACCGGTAGGCTTCGCGGTTGGTTAACACGCTGTTAACCTCTTACTCACAAGCTGCGGGCAGCTAAAAGAAAGGTTGTCGGTGTTTGATCCTGATATTCCCTCAATCCTGCTGATCGTCGCTGGTGCCTTCGGGGCGGCCGTCATCGCTGTTATCGCCTTGCGCAACCCTATGGGTCGGCAAAACCCGCACCCGCGCGCCCTGATTGCCGGTGATGAGGCGCGCGTTGTCTTTCTGTTTGACGACCAAGCAATCACCGATATGACCGAATCGGCCCGTTCGCTATTTTCTTGCTTTCCAAAACGGTCAACCGACTGGAGGACATTCTGCAGCGCTTTTGAAAAGGCGTTTCCCACCCTGGAACACGACCTTTCCACGTTAGCGTTTGACGGGTCAGCCAGGATCACCTCTGCCGAGCAGGATGACAAGACAACCATCGCGGCGGAGTGGTGGGAAGGGGTCACAAGAATCGAAATTCTGGATACCGACGCCAGCAACGTAAGCACGGCTTCCAGTTCCCTTGCATATAAGGCGATGCAGGGGGAGCTTGATCTATTGCGGCATGCTGTCAGCCAGGCACCATTGGCAATTTGGCAGGCAGCCGAAGATGGCAGCATTCTATGGGCGAACCGCCAATATCTTGAGGTGTCAGGGTCCAGCAACAGCTGGCCACCGATAGCAACTTTTTCCGATTTGGAGCCACACCCCCTGGAAACTGTCAGCGCGCCCAAACGCCTTAAGAACGCTGCTGATGATGCCTGGTATGACATTCAAACCAGCGCCTTTGGCCCGACCCAGGTGGGTTTCGCCGTTTCAGCTGACGCGGAGGTGAGCGCTGAATCGGCGCGCAAGAATTTCATTCAAACCCTGTCCAAAACCTTTGCGCATCTGTCTGTCGGACTTGTGATTTTCAACCAGGATCGCCAACTGGTTCTTTTCAACCCGGCCCTGACTGATCTGCTTTCGCTACCGGTGGATTTTCTGTCATCGCGCCCGACACTGTTCAGCTTCCTCGATCGGCTTCGTGACCTGCGGCTTATCCCCGAACCCAAGAACTATCAAAGTTGGCGCAGCCAGATCGCCGAAGTCGAAAGCGCCGCTTCAGACGGCAGCTATCAGGAAAACTGGTCGCTCCCAGACGGGCGGACCTATCGCGTGACGGGCCGGCCCCACCCAAATGGGGCGATTGCCTTTCAGATAGAGGATATTTCACCCGAAATCGCCCTGACCCGGAGCTTTCGTTCCGAACTCGACCTCAACCAATCCGTGCTGGATGCGCTGGCCTACGGGATCGCCGTGTTTTCAACAGATGGTATCCTGAGCCTTTCCAACGCCGCCTACGCAGAGATATGGGGGGTTGATCCGGCGACCACGCTTGGTGAAATTTCCGCCGGTGAGGCGCTGGAACACTGGAAACTGGCGACAAACGGGCACCCATTCTGGGATGACGTGGACCGTTATTTGTTTCATGGCCGCGGCAATGAACCAATTTCAGAACTACTGACCATGCGCGATAGAACACGCCTTGCGGTGAAGGTCCAAAACCTGCCTGGCGGGGCGCATCTGGTTAGTTTTCGGCCCAATGCGTCGGATATCAGGGCGGGGCAGGATCGACCCGTTTCCACGGCGGAGTCGGCCTGAAGGCACCAGATCACGGTTGCGCCCAGCCCCCGCAGGATTAATGTTCCTGAATGGACAGATTTATTGCCACCAAAAGGTTTCGATCAGAGGAAGATACCGCCGCGTTTGCCCGATGGCTCGCCCCGCAGTTGCGGGGTGGCGATATATTACTTCTGTCGGGGGATATTGGCAGCGGGAAAAGCTTCTTCTGCCGCGCCCTTATCCTGGAACGGCTTGCCACGCCAGAGGATATTCCCTCACCCACATTCACCCTGGTCCAAACCTATCCAAACCCCGACAACTGTGAAATCTGGCACCTCGATCTCTATCGCCTGATGCACTCCGATGAGCTGCTTGAACTTGGCCTGGAGGAGGCGTTTACCGATGCGATCTGCCTTGTGGAATGGCCGGATCGGTTTGATGCCGGGTGGCCGGATACGGCATTATCGCTTGGGCTAAGCACAACCGAAACACCGGGCGAACGCGATCTGACGCTCAGCGCGAAAAGCAGCCGCTGGGCGCCGATCCTGGAGGCAGCACATGCCGCGTGATCAGATCATTCGCGCCTTCCTTGGGGAATGTGGCTGGCAGAATGCCGTACGCAGGCCCATTGCAGGGGATGCGTCCGCGCGCCGCTACTTTCGCTTGTCTAATGGAACCGAAAGCCGTGTCCTTATGGATGCGCCGCCAAATCTCGTTACCACCCAACGCCCTTTTGTTGACGCAGCCGGACATTTACGGACGATTGGCCTTTGTGCGCCAGAGGTGTTTCATGCCGACCTCGACAATGGTCTAATCCTGATGGAAGACCTTGGCGATATGCCCCTGCCAAAGGCAATTTCAGCGGGGCGGATCAGCGAGGCGGAAAGCTATCAATCTGCTGTTGATGTGTTGGTTCACCTACAGAACCGCCCTGCCCCGGCCTGGCTTCAACCATATGGCCCTGCAGAAATGGTTGCTGCGCTTGATCCATTTTTTGCCGCCGTCGCGCCGGATATGCCCGCCGATACGCAGGCCGCAATCATCAACGAAACAGAGCATCTGCCGCAGCGCCATTGTGCGGATCGCCATGTGATGATCCTGCGCGACTACCACGCTGAAAACATCCTGTGGCAAACCAATGCGACAACCATCGGGCAGGTTGGTCTTATTGATTTTCAGGACGCGCTACTCAGCCATCCGGTATATGATTTCATATCCCTTCTGAAAGATGCACGCCGCGCAGTTCAACGGCCAACTGAAAAGGCCATGATCCGGCAATTTCTGAACGCAACCGATATGGGCCCCGACCAGTTTGCCGTTTCTGCCGCGCTGCTTACATTGCAGAGGAACCTGCGTATCCTGGGCCTGTTTCACCATCTCAATGCAACCGGAAAGCCGGGCTATATGGCCTTCGTGCCGCAGGTTACAGGTTACATCACCGAAGCATTGAGCCACCCGGCGCTGCAAGGCTTGGGTCAGTTGCTGAACGCCCATATCTCAACATCACGCGGTGCAGCCAGATGCCCATGAATGCAATGCTTTTTGCGGCCGGGCTTGGCACGCGGATGCGCCCGCTGACAGACACCCGCGCCAAACCGCTGATCGAAGTTGCTGGAAAGCCGCTGATTGATCATGCTCTCGCCCTTTGCCAAAACGGGCCGGTGGGTCAGATCGTAGTGAATGTTCACCACCACGCAGATCAGATGCGCCGACATCTTGTGCAGGCCGGCGTCTTGATTTCGGATGAAAGTGAAAAGTTGCTGGAAACCGGAGGCGGCCTGCGCCACGCCTTGCCTTTGCTGGGGCCTGATCCGGTTTTCACCCTAAACACCGATATGGTCTGGAACGGCGCCAATCCGCTGCGGCTGCTTGAACAGCACTGGGCTAATTCCAGGGCTGATGCGCTCCTGCTTGTTCAGCATGTAAATCGCGTTTACGGACGGACCGGTGCCGGGGATTTTTCCATCGACGGGCAGGGCCAGCTTACGCGCGGCGGGGATTATCTTTATCTTGGAGCGCAGATCATTCGGACAAACGGCATCCGTACGATTGATGCAGAGGCGTTTTCCCTAAATGTCCTATGGGAAGAAATAGCGGCGCGCGGCCGACTATATGGTGCCGTTTATACCGGTGATTGGTGCGATGTAGGCACGCCCGCTGGTATCACGGCTGCCGAACGGATGCTTGCGGAGGATTGTGATGTTTGATGATCAGCAGCAGCCCCGCGTTTTCGCACTGCCGCCAGGGATTGATTTTGCGCGCGCCCTGGTTTCCGGGTTGCTGGCGCGCTGCGACGGTCCGACCGGCCTGGCCCGCGTCACGCTTGTGCTGAACACCAGGCGTTTGCAGCGCCAGCTTACTGATCTGCTGATCCGCAGCGGCACCCGGCTGTTGCCCCGCATGATTGTTCTGGCAGAGGCGACTGCCCATTTCGGCGTTGCTTCAACAGCAGGGCCGTCAACGCTTCGTCGGCAACTAGATCTGACAGAGCTGGTGCGCGCCCTGCTGAAATCACAACCTGATCTTGCAGCAGAAGAGTCGGCCTTTGACCTGGCCGGAAGCCTGCTGGAAGTATTCCGTGAAATGGAAGAAGAGGGCATAACCGTCAATACCCTGAAATCACTTAACATTACTGATCAATCCGGGTATTGGGATCGGTCACTGCGTTTTCTTTCCCTGGCAGATGAATTCGGTTTCGGGGCGCAGGATCGTGGTACCGTTGAGATGTTGGTGGAACTATGGCGCACCTCTGCACCGCAAAACCCGGTTATCCTGGCCGGATCGACCGGATCACGGGGGGGCACACGCCTGCTGATGAAGGCGGTCGCGCGGCTTCCCCAGGGGGCCGTTTTATTGCCAGGCTTCGATACGGAATTGCCCCATGAGATATGGGATCAGCTTATTGAGCGCCAGGACATCGAGGACCATCCGCAATTCCGCTTTGCTCGACTCCTGCAGGAACTGGACCTCGCGCCAACGTCCCTGCCGCTGTGGGTGAATGTTCCCCCGCCTTCCTTAGGGCGCAATCGGCTTTTGTCACTTGCCTTGCGCCCTGCCCCATCAACCGATCAATGGCGCGATGAAGGCCCCAAGCTGCCTGATCTTCTGGACTGCACAAAAGCGCTTACCCTGATCGAGGCCCCCACTCCACGCCAGGAAGCGGAGGCAATCGCGCTGCGCATGCGGCATGCGATTGATCAGGGCCAGACCGTGGCCCTTGTCACCCCTGACCGAAGGTTAAGCCGGCAGGTGACTGCCTGTCTTGATCAATGGGGTATTCGGCCGGACGACAGCGCCGGTCAACCCACGCATCTTTCCCCGCCTGGTCGACTGTTGCGCCAGGTTGCATCGCTGCTGAACCAGCGCTGTGACAGCGGCGCACTGATAGCGCTGCTCAAACACCCGTTAACTTGCACCGGGGCAGAACAGCGCGGTGACCATCTTCTCCACACCCGGGAGCTTGAGCTTTATCTGCGCAAGAAAAACATCCCCTTCCCGACCACGGCAAATCTGCGGGAATGGGCGGCGGATTCAAACGCCGCGCGCGAAACCTGGGCGGAGTGGCTGGCTGACGGGCTGTCGATCCTTGGCGACCTAACCTTATCAGATTTGCCCTCCCTCATCTCAGATCACCTAAGGATCACGGGATATTTCGCTGCCGGGCCGTTGCTTGATGAGCAGTCCACATCAGGCGAGCTTTGGAATGAATCCGCCGGAAAACAGTGTCTAATACTTATGAATCATCTTATTTCTGA
>CAYTUW010000077.1:7081-12219 GCA_964441435.1 uncultured Rhodobacterales bacterium | reverse complement strand
GAGGTCCGGCGCGCCGGGCTGCGCTTCCCCTTTCCGGCGCGAATGTCGGAGCGGTTGACCGGGGCGACGGTGCTGCGGCTCAGGCGGCGGTCAAAATACATCCTTGCGGATCTGTCCACGAATGAAACCGTGCTGATCCATCTTGGTATGTCGGGGCGGATGCAGATTTCCGGGGTCACACTGGGCGATTTTCACTACGATCACCAACCGGTCCAGAAACATGATCACGTGATCCTGCATATGGCTGGCGGCGGGCGGGTGACATTCAATGATGCGCGCCGCTTTGGGGTGATGGACATTCTGCCCACCGATGGGGCGGAGGGCCACAAGCTGCTTTCCGGTATTGGGCCGGAACCGCTCGGCAATGATTTTCATGAGGCGTATCTCGCAGACGCCCTCAAGCCCCGCAAATCACCGATCAAGACGGCGCTCCTGGATCAGAAACTCGTCGCCGGGCTTGGCAATATCTATGTGTGTGAGGTTTTGCACCGGACCGGCATTTCACCGACCCGCCGAGCGGATCGCCTGTCTGTGCCGCGCGCCGCAAGCCTTGTTCCGGCGATCCGCGATGTGTTGTCGGAGGCCATCGAATCTGGCGGTTCATCGCTCAAAGATTATCGGCAGGCGGATGGCGAACTTGGTTATTTCCAGCATTCTTTCCGCGCCTATGGACGCGAAGGCGAACCCTGTCCAACCCCCGATTGCCAAGGGAAAATCCGGCGAATCGTGCAGTCCGGTAGGTCGACTTTCTACTGCGCGCAATGTCAAAGATAGCTTGATCCGCCCAGCGGTTTTGGTAAGGCTCGCCGCTGAAACAGGGACAACAAATGGTAAATCCATGGCCTATGAGACGCTGATCGTCGAAGTCGAAGACCACGTCAAACTTATCAGGCTCAACCGCCCGGATGCGCTGAACGCGCTGAACGCCCAGTTGCTGGGCGAGCTGGCGGATGCGCTGCGCTCGGCGGAAGAAAACGATAAGGTGCGCGCGGTTGTGATCACCGGGTCGGAAAAGGCCTTTGCCGCCGGTGCCGATATCAAGGAGATGTCGGAAAAGAGCTTTGTCGAAGTCTTCATGTCTGACCTCTTTGGCAAGGAAACCGATACGCTGCTCAACTGCCGCAAGCCGGTGATCGCGGCGGTGTCAGGCTATGCGCTGGGCGGCGGGTGTGAACTGGCGATGATGTGCGACTTCATCATTGCATCGGATACCGCGAAATTCGGCCAGCCAGAGATTAACCTTGGCGTTGTAGCAGGGATTGGCGGCACACAGCGCCTGACCCGGTTTGTTGGCAAGTCAAAGTCGATGGACATGCATTTGACGGGCCGCTTCATGGATGCAGAGGAGGCGGAGCGTTCCGGCCTTGTGAGCCGCGTGGTGCCCGCGAAAAAACTGATGGAAGAGGCGATGGGCGCGGCCCAGAAAATTGCCGAAAAATCCATGCTGACGGCGATGGTTGTCAAGGAAGCGGTGAACCGATCCTATGAAACCACCCTGTCCGAAGGGCTGCTGTTTGAGCGCCGCGTGTTCCATTCGCTTTTCGCCAGTGAGGACCAGAAGGAGGGCATGGCGGCCTTTCTTGAGAAACGCGAAGCGCAGTTCCGGGATCGCTGACAAAGATTCTGTTTGCATCCGGCGTCAAACCCGCTATATCGCCCCGCTATACATGCGCGTGCAGCCCGCTTTGGCTTGAATGATTCCGGTCACAGACCGCCGGGGGGGCTTTGTTCCGCGTTGAAGATTTGAACACGAGCCCGAAACAAAAAGGTTTGATCCATGGCAAATTCGCCCCAGGCAAAAAAGCGCGCCCGCCAGAATGAGCGCCGCTTCGCCGTCAATAAAGCGCGTCGTTCGCGCATCCGCACCCACCTTCGTCGTGTAGAGGAAGCAATCGCTTCCGGTGACAAGGATGCCGCTGCGGCGGCCCTGCGTGCAGCGCAGCCCGAACTGATGCGTGGCGTCACCAAAGGCGTGCTTCACAAGAACACCGCAGCGCGCAAAATGTCGCGCCTGTCCGCGCGGGTCAAAGCGCTCGGCTGAAACGGGTGATCCGTTGCAAAATTGACGCGGCGCTGCCTTTGGCGGCGCCGTTTTCTTTGCGCCTGCCGCATCGCGCCCGCAGCGAGCAGGACTGATTTTCAACACAAAAATTTTGCCCTTTGGGATTCGTTCGAACAAAGTGTGAGTCAAGCGCGAAGTTCTGTTGCGAAGCGCGCAAACCCCTTGCTAGCTTGACCCTGCGATTCACGTCTACTTGGGGGGACATAAAGATGAGCACGGGTCCGCACCCGCGCATTTCAGAGGTTTTGCCAAACGAAACCTGGGATGCGCTGGAGCAAGATAAAAATGCTGTGCTCGTCGATGTCAGGACGCAAGCCGAATGGGGGTTTGTTGGCGTTCCTGATCTCGGATCACTTGGCCGATCGGCGGTTTTTGTCGAATGGGCCAGCTATCCGGGGATGTCCCAGAACCCGCATTTTGTGGAGTCGGTATTGGAAGCAATGGAGGGCAAGATACCTTCCAGGATTTTCTTTCTGTGCCGCTCCGGGGTGCGCTCTCTTCACGCCGCGCATGCGGTGGCATCTGCGTTGTCGGCGCAGGATCATGATGTCGAGTGTATCAATGTGATTGGTGGGTTCGAAGGGGATTTGGACGCAGAGGGACAGCGAGGCCGCAAAAACGGGTGGAAGGTCTCGGGTCTGGCATGGCGTCAGACGTGACAGTGAAAATAATACGAAACGGGTTGCAGAAAAATGACAGACAGGGCCTGGGTGCAGATCAGGGATGAACTTCGGAATTCGATCGGAAAAAGCAACTACAAAAACTGGATTGAAACACTTGAATTTGAAGGGCTGGATGATGGGGTTGTCCGGTTCCGCGCGCCGGCGAAATTTGTTGGTGAATACGCGCTACGCGAATTCGGGGATCAGATCATTCATCTTCTGAAGGCGGCGGGAACCGCTGTGAATCGGCTGGATTATTCCGTTAAAACCGGGTCACAGCCGCAAAGCGTTGCACGCAAGAGCGAATCCAAAAAAACCGATGCGGCTGCGTTGCCCATGGGCGATTTGCCGGGATCGACGCTTGATTCACGCTTCACCTTTGATGCCTTTGTTGTCGGCAAACCGAATGAGCTTGCCCATGCGGCGGCGCGCCGTGTCGCGGAAGGTGGCGAGGTGACATTCAACCCGCTGTTCCTTTACGGCGGTGTTGGCCTTGGCAAAACCCATTTGATGCACGCCATCGCGCATGAGCTTCAGGCCCGTCAGCCGCAGCTTAATGTCGTTTACCTGTCGGCGGAACAGTTCATGTATCAGTTCGTGCAGGCCCTGCGTGATAAGCGGATGATGGATTTCAAACAGCTGTTCCGTTCGGTTGATATCCTGATGGTGGATGATGTGCAGTTTATCGCCGGCAAGGATTCCACGCAGGAGGAATTCTTTCATACTTTCAATGCGCTGGTAGATCAGAACAAGCAGATCATCATATCTGCCGATCGTGCGCCGGGTGAGATCAAACATCTGGAGGACCGCATCAAATCGCGCCTGCAAAGCGGCCTTGTTGTTGATCTGCATCCAACGGATTACGAACTCCGCCTTGGTATTTTACAGCAAAAGATTGACAGCTATCGTGAACGGGAACCCAATCTGGTGATTTCTGACGCTGTTGTAGATTTCCTGGCCCACCGCATTTCCACAAATGTGCGGGTGTTGGAAGGCGCGCTGACACGTCTGTTCGCCTTTGCCTCGTTGGTTGGCCGCGACATTACGATGGAACTGGCGCAGGATTGTCTGGTGGATGTTCTGCGGGCGTCCTCCCGTAAGATCACGGTTGAGGAAATTCAACGCAAAGTCGCGGAACATTACAACATCCGCCTGGCAGAGCTGATCGGCCCCAAGCGTATCGTCGCCTACGCTCGCCCGCGCCAGATTGCCATGTATCTGGCGAAACAACTGACCACGCGGTCGCTGCCCGATATTGGCAAGCGGTTCGGTGGGCGCGATCACACCACCGTTCTGCATGGTGTGAAACGGATTGAGGAACTGCGCGTCGGTGACAGCCAGCTTGACGAAGATCTGGAACTGTTGCGCCGCGCGCTTGAGGCCTGATTTCCAAGGCGTTGGGCCGTGTCAGCCCTTGACGCCCCGCCGAAACCATCAGACAGTCCGAAAAAACAGTTTACCGGGGGGATGAATAGGCTACATTCATCGCCCCGATAATTGCAGGAGCAAGGAATGAAAATCAGTATCGAGCGCGGCGCGCTTCTGAAAGCGGTGTCTCAGGCGCAATCGGTCGTCGAGCGGCGCAACACGATCCCGATCCTTGCGAATGTGTTGATAGAGGCCGAAGGCGAAGCCGTGAGCTTCCGCGCCACGGATCTTGATATCGAAGTTGTCGATAAGGCGCTTGCCCAGGTTGAACGTGCAGGCGCCACAACGGTGTCCGCTGTGACCTTGCATGAAATCGTGCGCAAGCTGCCTGACGGGGCGCTGGTCAGCCTGACTGAGGATAGCGCCGCAGGCCGCCTGACTGTCGAAGCCGGGCGGTCAAATTTCTCTCTCGCCACGTTGCCGAAAGAGGATTTCCCGGTCATGGCCTCGTCGGAATACACGGCGAATTTTTCTGCCAAAGCGCCGGAGCTTCGCCGCCTGTTCGACAAGTCAAAATTTGCTATTTCCACTGAGGAAACAAGGTATTACCTGAACGGCGTCTACATGCATGTGTCCGACGCTGACGACGGCAAAGTGCTGCGTTGTGTGGCGACAGACGGCCATCGGCTTGCCCGGATCGACAGCGCGCTACCCGATGGTGCCGCCGATATGCCAGGCGTGATTGTGCCGCGCAAAACCGTGGCGGAACTGCGCAAACTGCTTGACGATGACGACATGCAGATCGCCGTGTCAGTCAGCGAAACCAAGGTACGTTTTGCCACGCCGGAAATCACCCTGACGTCGAAGGTGATTGACGGCACCTTCCCCGACTACACCCGCGTCATTCCGCAAGGTAACACCAAGCAGATGGAGGTTGATGCCTCCGATTTTGCCGCTGCTGTGGATCGGGTTGCCACGGTTTCGTCGGAACGCTCCCGCGCGGTGAAACTCGCGCTTGATGAGGACCGACTGGTTCTGTCCGTCAA
>CAYTUW010000077.1:6635-7071 GCA_964441435.1 uncultured Rhodobacterales bacterium | reverse complement strand
GAAGAAGAATGGGCTGTTGCCTATGGTGACGAACGTCTCGAAATCGGGTTCAACGCCAAATACCTCTTGGAAATCGCAAGCCAGGTCGACCGTGAAAACGCGGTGTTCCTGTTCAATGGGTCTGGTGATCCAACCCTGATGCGCGAAGGCGGCGACAAATCCGCCATCTATGTCGTGATGCCGATGCGGGTGTGACGACGCTCGCGCTTCAATCTCTTGCGTTATCGCATTTCCGTTCGCATCGGGCGTTTAGCCTGGAGGTGGATGGTCGCCCCGTGGCGATCTATGGGGCGAATGGGGCTGGGAAAACCAACATTCTCGAAGCGATTTCCATGCTATCGCCGGGGCGTGGGCTGCGCCGCGCTGCGGCTGATGACATGGCCCGCCAACCGGAGGCCTTGGGCTGGCGCGACGCCGGGAACCTGCAAAGCCTTGG
>CAYTUW010000077.1:0-6625 GCA_964441435.1 uncultured Rhodobacterales bacterium | reverse complement strand
CGTGCGGAACCGGGGCAGGGGCGCAGCGTGCGAATCGACGATAAGCAGGCCACACAGGTTGCGCTGGGCCGTATCGGGCGCATCCTCTGGCTGGTGCCGTCGATGGACCGGCTCTGGCTTGAAGGGGCTGATGGTCGCCGCCGTTTCCTTGACAGGATGGTGCTGAGTTTTGAGCCACGCCATGCGGAGGTGACGCTCGCTTATGAAAAAGCCATGCGTGAACGCAACCGGCTGTTGAAGGATCAGGTGCGGGACGATCATTGGTATCGCGCGCTTGAGGTGCAGATGGCTGAAGCCGGGGCAGAACTTCATGCCAATCGGCAAATGGCCGTTGGCGAATTGCTTACAGCGCAGGAGGGGGCGGAAACCGAATTCCCCCGTGCCAACCTTGAACTCACTCAGGCGGAAGGTAGTGAGTTTCCATTTGACTCCAATGACATGACCGACGCATTTGCCGCCTCCCGGCCGCGCGACCTTGCCGCCGGGCGAACCCTGATTGGCCCCCACCGCGCGGACCTTGCCGCGACCTATGTGGCAAAAAAAGTGGCGGCAAAGGAATGTTCGACGGGCGAGCAAAAGGCTCTGCTGATCTCTCTCATCCTCGCTAATGCCCGCGCCCTGAAGGCGAGCTTTGGCGCCCCGCCGATCCTGCTGCTGGATGAGGTTGCGGCCCATCTCGATGCCACGCGCCGTGCGGCACTTTACGACGAAATCTGCGTACTCGGCACACAGGCCTGGATGACGGGCACCGGGGCCGAACTGTTCAACGATCTGGGGGATCGGGCGACGAGGCTCGAGGTAACGGAGCAGAGCGGCGTGTCGGAAGTGGCATTGAAATGACCCTCTCCCCTCTCGATCTCCTCCTCTATGCAGGCGCTGTTGGCATCCTGTTTCTGACCCCCGGCCCGGTCTGGGTGGCGATCATTGCGCGGGCGATGGCAGGTGGGTTTCATGCCGCCTGGCCGTTGGCGTTGGGGGTTGTGGTCGGCGATGCGGTGTGGCCGGTTCTGGCAATCCTTGGGGTCACCTGGGTTGTGTCGTTCTTTGATGGGTTCATGCTGGCGCTGCGCTGGGTGGCGGTTGGATTTTTCCTCTGGATGGGGGTGCGGCTCATCCTGACGGCAGACAGGAAGATCGGACAGGACAGCCGCCTGACCGCGCCGGGGATGTGGGCGGGGTTTGCCGCAGGGGTGGCTGTGATCCTGTCAAATCCAAAGGCGATTCTGTTTTATATGGGGGTATTGCCGGGATTTTTTGACCTGACCCGCGTTACCGTCGCAGATGTTGCCGCCATTGTGGCTGTGTCGATGATCGTGCCGCTTGTTGGCAACGTCTTTTTTGCGCTGTTTGTTGACAGGATGCGGCGGTTGGTGGCGACGCCCCGGGCGATGCGCAGGCTTAATATCATCTCCGGCTGTCTGCTGATTTTTGTCGGCCTGGTGATCCCGCTGACATGACAGCAGTTCTGCCACAAAATATGGGCGAATTGCGTGACATTCCCCCCAAAACCTCGTAAAAATAGTCAGCTTTAGCTGAGGACGGGCAGCATGTCAGACGACACCAGTAACAATGAAGAATACGGCGCGGATTCGATCAAGGTTCTCAAAGGGTTAGAGGCCGTTCGCAAACGTCCCGGCATGTATATCGGGGACACGGATGATGGCTCCGGTCTGCATCACATGGTTTATGAGGTCGTCGACAACGGGATTGATGAGGCGCTGGCCGGTCACGCGGATCATGTTGCCGTCACGATCCACGCGGATTCTTCTGTTTCGGTCAGCGATAATGGCCGGGGGATTCCGGTCGATATTCACGAAGAAGAAGGTGTTTCCGCCGCTGAGGTCATCATGACCCAGCTTCATGCCGGCGGGAAATTTGACAGCAATTCCTACAAGGTCTCCGGCGGGCTGCATGGGGTGGGTGTTTCTGTTGTGAATGCGCTGTCGGTCTGGCTCGAACTGCGCATCTGGCGCGACGGCAAGGAACATATCGCCCGCTTTGAGCACGGCGAAACAGCAAAGCACCTAGAAGTGGTAGGGGATGCTGAGGGCCGCAAAGGGACGGAGGTGCGGTTCCTTGCCTCGACCGATACGTTTTCCGACCTTAACTACAGTTTTGAGACGCTGGAAAAACGCCTGCGCGAACTGGCGTTCCTCAACTCCGGGGTGCGGATCATTCTGACCGATGAACGGCCCGTCGAGCCGCTGAAATCCGAGCTGTTCTATGAAGGCGGGGTTAAGGAGTTCGTCAAATACCTCGACCGGTCCAAAACCGCGATGATGCCAGAGCCGATTTTTGTGCGCGGCGAAAAGGATGAGATCGGGGTTGAGGTGGCGATGTGGTGGAATGACAGCTACCACGAAAATGTGCTGCCCTTCACCAACAACATCCCGCAACGCGATGGGGGCACGCATCTGGCGGGGTTTCGTGGCGCGCTGACGCGGACAATCCAGAAATACGCGCAGGAAAGCGGCATTGCGAAGAAGGAAAAGGTCAGCTTCACCGGCGATGACGCGCGCGAGGGGCTGACCTGTGTGCTGTCGGTGAAAGTGCCGGACCCGAAATTCAGTTCCCAGACCAAGGACAAGCTGGTGAGTTCTGAGGTCCGCCCGGCGGTTGAAAGCCTGATGGGCGAAAAGCTGACCGAATGGTTTGAGGAAAACCCGAACGAAGCCAAAATGATCGTCGGCAAGATCATAGAGGCCGCACTTGCGCGCGAAGCGGCGCGAAAGGCGCGCGAGTTGACCCGGCGCAAGACCGCGATGGATGTGAATTTCCTGGCTGGAAAGCTTAAGGACTGTTCGGAAAAGGACCCCTCAAAAACCGAAGTCTTCCTCGTGGAGGGTGACAGCGCCGGGGGCTCCGCCCAGACGGGCCGTGACCGCCAGACGCAAGCCATCCTGCCCTTGCGCGGCAAGATCCTGAATGTCGAACGCGCGCGGTTTGACCGGATGCTGGCGAGCCAGGAAATCGGCAACCTCGTCATGGCGCTTGGCACCGGGATTGGCCGCGACGAGTTCGATATTTCGAAGCTCCGCTACCACAAGATCGTCATCATGACGGATGCGGATGTCGATGGCGCGCATATCCGGACGTTGCTGCTTACGTTCTTCTTCCGCCAGATGCCGGAACTGATCGAAGGGGGATACCTCTACATCGCGCAGCCGCCACTATACAAGGTCAGCCGCGGCAAGTCTGAGGTGTACCTGAAGGACCAGGCGGCACTTGACGACTACCTGATCGAAATGGGTGTGGAGGGCGCGGTGCTGCGCCTGTCCTCGGGTGAGGAAATCATCGGTGCGGACCTCATGCGCGTGGTTGATGAGGCGCGGCAGGTGCGGCGCATCCTCCAGGCCTTCCCAACCCATTATCCGCAGCACATCCTGGAACAGGCGGCGATTGCGACGGCCTTTGTGCCCGGCGCTGTGGACGCCGATTTGCAGGGCGTGGCAGATGCGATTGCCGCGCGGCTTGACCTCATCGCGGTGGAATACGAACGCGGCTGGCAGGGTCGCCCGACGCAGGACAAGGGCATCCGGCTTGCGCGGCTCCTGCGCGGGGTAGAGGAAGTGCGCACGCTCGACGGCCACGTGATCCGGTCTGGGGAGGCGCGCAAACTCGGCGAATACACCGAAACCCTGAAAGACGTTTACGGCCAGCCCGCGCGGCTTGTGCGCAAGGATAAAGAGGTGGTGATCCACGGGCCGAGCGAGTTGCTCGCCGCGATCCTTGCGGAGGGGGAAAAGGGGTTGTCGCTACAACGCTACAAAGGTTTGGGGGAGATGAACCCGGATCAGCTTTGGGAAACGACGCTGGACCCGGACGCGCGGACGCTGTTGCAGGTGAAGGTGGATGATGTGGCGGAGGCCGACGACATTTTCACCAAGCTGATGGGCGATGTGGTGGAACCACGCCGGGAGTTCATCCAGACAAATGCGCTGAGCGTGGAAAACCTGGATTTCTAACCAAACGGCCGCGCGGAACGCGCGATTGTTTTTGGTTGCGCTGCGCAAGCGCATCGCTGTGCCTTCGGCGAGAGTATTTCTGGCCAGATGAAAGGGGTCAGGATTTCGGCCCCACGTGGGTTTCCCCACGCGCCTTTGCGAGCGCGATCTGTTTTTGACGCTCGCGGAACCCCGCCTTTTGTGCGTCGGTCGTTTCGCCTGCGCATTGGTGGCAGCTCACCCCTTCCTCATACTCCGCACGCGCCTTATCGGCGGGCAGGATCGGGCGGCGGCAGGCGAAGCACAGCTCATGCGGCCCCTCGGCGAGCCCATGCCCAACCGAAACCCGCTGGTCAAAGACGAAACATTCGCCCTGCCATTTGCTCTGATCCTGAGGCACGTCCTCAAGGTATTTTAGAATGCCGCCCTTCAGGTGAAACACATCCTCGACCCCTTGCCCAATAAGGTAGTTGGTCGACTTCTCACAGCGAATGCCGCCCGTGCAGAACATCGCCACCCGTTTGTTGTGGAACCGATCCTTGTTTTCCTGCCACCAGTCCGGAAACTCGCCAAAGCTCTTGGTCTGCGGATCGACTGCCCCCTCAAACGTGCCAATCGCCACCTCATAATCATTGCGGGTGTCGATGACGACGACATCCTCCGCGCCGATCAGATCGTTCCAATCCTCCGGCGCAACATAGCGGCCGACGGCTGCGGTCGGGTCCACATCCGGCTGGCCCATCGTGACGATTTCCCGTTTCAGCCGCACCTTCATGCGATTGAACGGCATTTCGCGCGCGTGGCTGATCTTGTGTTCGAGCCCCGCACAGCCCGGCAAGCCCCGCAGATGCGCCAGCAACCGTTCTATCCCCGCCTCTGGCCCGGCGACCGTGCCATTGATCCCCTCCTGCGCCAGCAGCAAGGTTCCCATGATCGCCTCATCTTCACAAAGGGATTGAAGCGGCGCCCTGAACGCGGCAGGGTCGCTGAAACGGGTGAAATGGTAAAGTGCGGCAACGGTAAACATGCGGCACCATCTACTGCCACAACCCAGAACTGACAAGGGAGGGAGCGATGCGCCCGGCAAATGAAGCCCTGATTGTGATTGACGTCCAGAATGATTTTTGCCCCGGCGGCGCGCTCGCGGTGCCGGATGGTGATGCGATTGTGCCCGGTGTCAATGCTTTGATGGAAGATTTTCAGACCGTTGTTCTGACACAGGACTGGCACCCGGCGGGACACAGTTCATTCGCAAGCAGCCATGACGGCAAAGCGCCGTTTGAGGTGACCGAAATGCCCTATGGCACGCAAGTTCTCTGGCCCGATCACTGCGTACAGGGCAGCGCTGGCGCCGCCTTCCACCCCGATCTTGTGACCGATCCGGCGGACCTTGTGATCCGCAAGGGATTTCGCGCCGGCATCGACAGCTATTCGGCGTTCTTTGAGAACGATCAGACCACGCCAACGGGGCTGGAGGGGTATCTCAGGACGCGCGGCATCGACAGGGTCACGCTGGTCGGCCTCGCCACGGATTTCTGTGTCAACTACTCCGCCCTCGATGCGGCGCGTCTTGGCTTCAACGTCAGCGTGCTTTCGAACCTTTGCCGGGCGATTGACCTTGACGGATCGCTGCGCGCGGCCGAAGACGCGATGCGCGCCGCCCAGGTCGACCTGACCTGAAACCCGAGGACAGGAGCCAAAAATGGTCGACATCGCCACCCGCGTCTATAACCACAAATGGAAGATCGACCCGATTGTTCGGTCGCTGATTGATACGGATTTCTACAAGCTGCTGATGTGCCAGTCGGTATTTCGCAATCGGCGCGATACCGATGTTACATTTTCCCTCATCAACCGCACCAAACGTATTCGCCTCGCTGAAATCATCGACGAAGGGGAGTTGCGCGAACAGCTTGACCACATCCGGTCCCTGTCGCTGTCACGCGGCGAAAGCACCTGGCTGCGTGGCAATACGTTTTATGGCAAGCGCCAGATGTTCCGCCCCGACTTCATGGAATGGTTCGAGGCGCTGCGCCTGCCGCCTTATCACCTCGAAAAACGTGACGGGCAGTTTGAGCTGACATTCGAAGGCAAATGGCCAGAGGTCATGCTATGGGAAATTCCGGCGCTATCGGTGTTGATGGAACTGCGATCCCGCGCGGTGCTGAAGGGCATGGGCCGGTTCGAACTCCAGGTGCTCTATGCGCGTGCGATGACGAAGGTCTGGGAAAAGGTGGAGGCCCTGCGAGGCGACCCCACGCTGAAGATTGCAGATTTCGGCACGCGGCGGCGGCATTCCTTCATGTGGCAGGACTGGTGTGTTCAGGCGATGATGGAGGGGTTGGGCGACAGCTTTGTCGGTACTTCCAACTGCCTCATCGCCATGCGGAGAGAAGTTGAAGCGATCGGCACCAATGCCCATGAATTGCCCATGGTTTATTCTGCACTGGCGGAGTCGGATGAGGCATTGGCCCAGGCACCTTATGAGGTGCTGTCTGATTGGCACGAAGAACATGACGGTAACCTGCGCATCATCCTGCCCGACACCTATGGCACCCGTGGGTTCCTTGCCAATGCGCCGGATTGGCTGACGGAATGGACTGGCATTCGCATTGACAGCGGTGATCCGGCCACCGGGGCGGAAATTGCGATAGACTGGTGGAAATCACGTGGAGAGGACC
>CAYTUW010000076.1:0-12338 GCA_964441435.1 uncultured Rhodobacterales bacterium | reverse complement strand
AATTATCTGCTCAGGCTACAAAGGCACGCCGGCGGTGGGGCTGCGTTCGAGTTGGACTTCGAGAAGCGGCGCCTGGCCTCTGTGCTGGGCATGACTCCTGAAAATCTGAGCCGCGCCTTCAAGGGCCTGCAGCCCTATGGCGTTACCGTGACCGGCACCGGCATCTCCATCGACAATCAAGCGGACCTTGAACGCTTTGCGAAACCAAATCCGCTGATCGATGACTTTTCATCCTGAGGGACTGACAGATGACCAGATCCATGCCCGCCGCCGCCGGAGACCTCGCCGGGGAACACCCCGACGTCTGGAAGGCTATGCCGCCTTGGGCAAGGCAACGGCCGATTGCGGCCCCCTGACAGACCGCGAGAGACGCCTCGTCAAGCTCGCCCTCGCGATTGGCGCGGGCTCCGAGGGCGCGGTCCATTCCCACACCCGGCGCGCCAGATCGGAGGGCATTGAGGCTGAGGCGATCATGCAGGTGGCGATGCTGGCAATCGGCCCGCTTGGCCTGCCCCGGGCCATCGCCGTGAAGACTTGGATCGAAGACATCAAGGATTGATGTTCAGGGAAGCGGGCTGACCCCAAAAGAAATGGATGCGCCCAGAGCAGCGCCCCGCTAAGCGCAATGCGTGCCACAAGCCGCAGGAGAGTGCCCCAACGGAGACGCCGAGAGGAGCACGTCCGCCTCGCGATCATGCATCCGTTGCCACTCTGGCCCCATCTCGCGGCGTTTGCGCCGGTATAGCAAGGCAGACAAATAGAGACGATGTGGTGAAAAGTGCTTTGCGTATCTCAGAGGCGAACATGGGACCGAAGCGATGCCATCATATCTCACAGATTCGTGGCTGACATCGATGCCCCGTTCACGCAGCAGATCTTCCACATTTCGAAGCGACAGAGGAAACCGCACGTAGAGCATCACCGCCAGGCAGATAATCTCGCGGCTCGTTTCGAAACAGCAAAATGGATCAGATTTGGTCATGTCCAGACGCTACAAATCCCCCCTGCTTGTCTCAAGCCAATTTCCTTTGACAGCCCGACGGGAGAGATTGTGCAACTCCCACATCATGCTACTCCCTGGTTGGTTGCTGCATGAACCTGCATTAGTTATGTTTCCGGGATCGCCAATCTCAAGACGGGTCAAGAAGTGCATCGAGTTGCTCATAAAAAACGCCTAACCTGTTTCATTGCCCACTCGCCGCATATGGAATGTTGCTTGCCAATATTGGATCGCTTGGCACGTCGGGACCGCGTGGAAGTTGACCTGATTTTGAATAAGAGGATGCTAAAAACCGATCCTGAATTGTCGCAGGTGCTGTCAAATTCACCCATTTCTACACGCCTAAAGTCGCGTATCAGCATTGAGTTGTTGTCTTACTGGGATATGCGTCGGGCTGACGCCATACTATCCTATGGCGATCCCACAGCCCTCCATCAGAAAACAAGGCCACGGGACCAATATCTGACAGCTTCGGGAACTCCATCGATATTCGTGCAACACGGCATGATTCAAGAAGGTGTTAATCTGGATTGCGATTGGCTTGGCCGAGATTGGTATGCCAGCTTGATACTTTGGTGGGCTCATGCAGAGCCGGAGCGCACACCTTTCATTACCGACGACGTCAGAAAGCGGGTGAAATCCGTTGGCTATATTAAGAAAAACCTGATGCCGAAACGTAACTTCCCTGACGATCTCCTGCAATTCATCAATAAATTTGAAAAAAAGATCCTAGTTTGCACATCGATTCCAAGAGACAATAATCGGTTTGCAGATGAGAGCCTCCAAAATCTCGCTCGCATGCTCGATGAGTATTGCAGCCGCAATCCGAAACATCTTGTGATGTTACGACCGCATCGCGCACGGAAAACCAGCCTCGGAGTAGACGCCGAAGAACCTCAGATTGATTCTCATGAAAATCTAATCGTGATGGATCGGCATAGCGGTCCTTTCGCTTATTCAACCATTCATCACAGTCTTCAGCTTAGCGATATGGTGGTCAGTCATGCTTCAAGTGCCATTTTGGATGCGATCTATGCCGATCAGCCTACAGCGGTAATGCAAAATGATTGGCAGGATCTTGAACCATTGCACGAGGTTCACGATTTGCACAGCCTGGAACAATTCGTTGCGGCAGCTGACAAATTCGACACCAAGAACAATACCATCCGGAAGAGGTTCGGCGAGTTGGAAACCAATCTTGATAGAGCTGCGGAACTGATCGAAGGGATGATGCTCAAAGGATCGGTCGATTAAAAGTGCCAAGTGAAGGGTGATCAAGCGAATAGGTGATTCACCATTGGAGCCAATGACGCGCTTGATCGAACTTGTGCTAAGGTCATCGACGTAGCCAACCTTGGGGACGGTTGAAACGCAAACCGCTCTCCCCACCTTGTGAACCCGCCTCGCCGGCAGATCGCTATCCCGATTGGTGGCGGTCGGTCATGATCATTTCGGCGATCCTGAAATCCAGCGGTGTATCGATATCCACCGAGTTCTCTTCGCTCATTTCAAACAGCCGCGTATCGGGCCAGATTGTTCTCTGATCCCAGGAAAAACTTGCACGGTCCACAACGTAGACGGATCCGTTCAAGCCGAAACAGCGAGGCGCGTCCTGACGCCGGACAGTAAGAGAATCCGGCTCTTTGCTGATTTTGATCGTCCCCTCCGGCGTTTCCTCGAACAGCGAGAAATAGGGCGACAGCCGCGCTTCGCAGCCGGTGACTACACTTGTGCACCTGTGCTGTTCGAAAAGCGCCACTGCACCCTTGATATCTTCGACATCCCTTGTGGGGCTAGTGGCTTGCAGGAACGCGAAACTGTCCACCGGGCATCCCAGATCATCCTCAATGGCCACAAGGCAATGTTCGATGGCGGGCAAAACGGACGCGGTATCGGTGGCCATCGCATCGGGGCGCTGCACCAAAAACGTCGCCCCCGCCGCTTGGGCACAGGCCAGAATGTCCCGCGCGTCGCTGCTGACTGCAACATGTTCAAAAAGCTTGCTCTCAAGCGCCTGTGCAATGCTCCATGCGATGAGAGGTCTGCCCGCGATCATCCGCGTATTTTTGCCCGGAACCCCTTTAGAACCACCGCGTGCGCAAATGATCGCAACCCGGATCATTCGCCAAAGACCGCAGAAAATTCGCTGCGCGCACGATCCAGATCCTCGATCCGCCCGATGTCCACCCAATATTCCCGAATTGGAAAGACCGACACATGCTTGCCTGCCGCAATCAGCCGGTCCAATAGCTGCGGCATATCACATGGCACCCCTGTCTCAAGCTTCGCCAGAACTTCGGGTGACAACACGTAAATGCCGCCGTTCACAAAGTAGCTATTGGTCGGCTTTTCCTCGATACCCAGCAGTTTTTCACCCTCCGCGCGGATGACGCCATATGGGACCTGCATCGTAAATTCGCGGGCGCAGACGGTTGCCGCTGCCCCAGTTTCGCGATGGAAACGCATCAACGCGTCAAACCGCGTCGATGTCAGCAGATCACCGTTCATCACCACAAACGGCTCTGAGGGACGATTTTGAAGCAGGGACAGGGCCCCGGCGGTTCCCATACGTGCGGTCTCGACAATATAGTCGATCTCGCAATCAATCGCGCTACCATCGCCAAAATGTTTTTGGATTATCTCGGCCTTGTAGTTCAGCGATATGGTGAAGCGCCGAAATCCGCGTGAGCGGAAGTTGCGAATGATATTCTCGAGCAGGGGCCGATCACCGACAGGCAGCATCGGCTTTGGCAGATGATCGGTAAGCGGTCGCAGCCTTCTGCCCAATCCACCGGCCATCAACACCACACGGGTGTCAAAGGTGGCGGGTTCCGGTGCGTCATCGATCCAGGTCAGATCCAATAGGCGCCCATCTTCATCGACCACCGGCACCTGGTGCAACTTCTTTTCGCGCATCAGGCGTCGCGCTGCATCAATGCCTTCTGTTCGGGTGATCACAATGGGGCTCGTGTGCATTACTTCCCGGACGGGCGCGCCGAGCCCTACCCCCCGCAGCAATCCACGGCGGATATCTCCGTCCGTGATGGTTGCCAGCAGATGCATATCGTCATCCACGACAAGCGCCACCTGACGGCGACCGCGGTCGATGGTCGCCACGGCATCATGGACGCTCGCGTCCGGGCCAATCGTTAGTTCTGAAAGATCGTTGTCCATTAACCGGTTCCTTACCGTGCAGAAGCAAGCGCGCGTGCAGGGTTACCTATATAGCACTCTCCTGCAGGTACGTCCCCGATGACGACTGCGCCTGCCCCGATCAGCGCGCCTGACCCGATTGTCACACCTTGCCGAACCACCGCCCCTGTCCCGATATGTACCGCTTCACCAACCGACACAGCCCCCGAAAGAACGGCACCGGGCGCGATATGAGAGTGATCCCCCAGTTCAGCATCGTGGTCCACGATGGCTCCGGTATTGATGAGCACATTCGCCCCCAGCTGCGCACCGGCTTGTACGATGGCTGCTGCCATGATCTGGCTTCCTGGTCCGATCGCTGTATCCCCAGATACTACGGCAGACGAATGTACAATTGTGTCAAAGCTGAAACCCTGCGCTGCTGCCTTCTGAAACACCGTTTTTCGAATGTCGATGCGGCCAGTGGACCCAATACAATTGATCAGTTGCCAGTCCTCCGGATCCAACGAGGCAAGTTCATCGTCGGTTCCAAGCCAAGGCACCTCTTGCGGCCAATTCTCGTCAGGGGCAGATAGATCCAGACACGCAGCTGCCATTCTTCCCCGCGTATGCAACAAATCGAGCACGACGCGCGCATGGCCGCCTGCCCCCAACAGCAAGATTCTGCGATCGGTCATTCCAGCACATCCCCTGCCTTATGCGCTGAGCGCAGAGTCGTGCCGATCCGTTCCCAGTAAGTGATTGGTGGATGTCCGGTACCTGGGCGCATTACCCCAATATCCTCTGCTGTCAGCACGTGACCCGCAGAAAGATCGCGCAACGCCACAAGGCTTTTTTGTACAATGGGGCGGTTGGCCTGTTCGGCTGGCCTTGGTTGCTTTATACCGTTGCCAAGCGCCGCCTCGACCCTTCGAATGTCCCGAACCAGATCTGCAAGCTCTGCGGGCTCGATTGAGGCCCTGTGATCCGGCCCGGGTAGGCTGCGATCAAGTGTAAAGTGTTTTTCAATCACTTGCGCACCACGAGCCACCGCCGCAAGCGCGATTGCGTTTCCTTCGGTGTGATCCGAATAGCCCACGGGCAGACCGAACGCTTTTGCCATCGTATCCATCGCACGAAGGTTGGTATCTTCGACCTTGGCGGGATATTCCGTGGTGCAATGCAGCAAGGTAACGCGCATGTGCAATATCGCCCAAACCTCTTCATCCCAAAGCGCTGCGGCAAAGGCATCACGAGATGGCATCGCATCGCCGCCACGCATGGCGTAACCCAACACCCCTAGCGCCTGCTCCACCTCGGATAGCGTGCCCATGCCGGTCGATAGAATTATGTGGGCATCGCTCTTGCCCGCCTCCAGCAACAGGGGTGCGTTTGTCAGTTCGCCTGACCCGAACTTGATCCGCGTCAGGCCGAAATTCCCTACCAGAAGCCGCAGGCTGTATGGATCGAAGGGCGTCGATAAGAATGCGATACCACGCGTCCTGCAGTGTTCGATCAGTTGATGATGATCATCTTCCGACAACTCTAACCGTTTCAGCATCTCGAGCTGGGTTTCCGCAGCGTCTGTCTGCGCGAATTGGTAGGCCGCCTTGGGGGCAGTTGCGGTGACGAGATTGTGGGCACGAAAACTCTGGAATTTGACCACGTCCGCACCCGCCTCTGCCGCCTGATCAATCAACGACATGGCCATCCCCGTATCGCCATTATGGTTCACGCCGGCTTCGGCAATGATCAGGGTCCGATTTTCGGTCATCAACCAATATCCACAAATGATTTTTTGATCAACGCACGCGGGGTCTTCACACTTGCCAACACATGAATGATGCGCTCGGCCGCGTGGCCATCACCGTAAGGATTTACAGTGTAGCTGCAATCGCTGGCAAGCGCCTGTTCAATCGCCGCCCGTATGCTGTCGCGTTCGGTGGTGCAATCGATCACGGAAGTTGCCCGCACACGCCGCGCCTGACGATCGCCGATATTGACAGTTGGCACATCAAAGCTCGGCGCCTCATAGAGCCCGCTGGAGGAATTGCCGATCACGACATCGACCGCCCGAAGGGATGCATAATAGCGCCGCGACCCCAAGGATCTGCAAAACACCGAGTTAGGTCTGCTCGCGACAAAGTCCTGCATCTTCGCATCGATGATCCGAGCGCCCGGGTCGGCATTGCTTCCGGTTATGATCAGGGCAGCGTTCGGAAAATCCTGAAGGGCTGCAAGCAGCTCATCGCATTGCTCTGGCACATCCTGCGATAGGGTGGCGGGATGGAACGTCACTAGAAAGCTGTGCGGTGCAGAGCTCAGCCCAAGATCGGCCCAAAGGGCTGCGCGCGTTATCAAAGAAACCTCGCGGATATGGTCAAGTCCGGTGCTGCCAACAATATGGATACGAGCCGCGTCTTCGCCCATCTGTGCGACGCGCTGTGCCGCATCTTCAGTGGTGACAAAATGAAGGGAGGACAATTTGGTGATGGCATGACGGATTGCATCATCCATTGCTCCCTCGGTCAAATCGCCGCCACACAAATGCGCCACCGGCACCTGATTCATCATCGCGGCACTGACCGCGCCCAGAATCTCGTACCGATCACCCAGCACCAACATCATATCAGGATTCACCTGCGCGATCAGTGCACCGATACCCGCTGTGGCTCTGCCCATGGCAGCAGACAGCGCGGCCGCGCTGTCATCTGGTCCCAACACCATGTCGATCCGGTGTGTGGTATCGAACCCTGCTTGCACAATAGCGTCCAGGGAAGCCGTCGAACCCGGTTCGAGGTGCTGCCCGGTAATGGCAAGGATCAGGTCAAACCGCTCGTCATCCCGCAGCCGTGTCAGCACCGGAACCAGCAACCCCCAGTCTGCCCGCGATCCAGTGATTGCCAGTACTCTCATGTCGGCTCCTCGTTTCCAGCCGTCTAGCTAGTACCCGTTTCAACAAAGTGCTGCAGCAGTTGCAACCCCGCTGGGCCACTGCGTTCAGGATGAAACTGAACGCCGGTGACATTGTCACGCCGTACCGCTGCGGCGATCTGATGCCCACCATATTGCGTTACGGCGAGCAGATCCGAAGAGTCTGCCGGGCACACCATGTAGGAATGCACAAAGTAGTAGTGGACGTCCTCTTCAAACGCCTTCCTTTGCCAGGATCCTGACGGAGACGGCGCAGTTCCATGCACTTTCGACCAGGAGATATGCGGCACTCTCAGTGCCACACCCTGCGTCGTGGCGGATGGTATCTTTTCGACCTTGCCGGGGATCAGACCCAGCCCGGCATGAACACCAAATTCACTCGAGGTATCCATCAGGACCTGCATCCCGATACATACCCCCAGGAAGGGCCGCCCCGTGGAGACGTAGGCAGTGAGCAATTCATCCAAACCGAAGGTCCGCAAATTCTCCATCGCGCGCGAAAACGCCCCCACACCAGGCAGGATAACCCGGTCCGCCTTGCGGATCGCCTTGGCATCCCGGGTAAGGGACGGTGTGGCGCCAATCTTCGTCAGAGCGTTACACACCGAAAACACGTTTCCGATTCCGTAATCTACCACCAGGACATCAGACACCGGCCATCTCCTTAACGGAATAGGGGCGCACGGGAATACCGGCCTTGGCCATATCCTGACGCATTTCAAGTAAGCTTAGCGTGTCGTTGTGCAGGGCCTTGGCGATGGCTACCGCGCTTGCGCCCTTTTCAACGGCGGCACGCACATCGCAGGCGCTGCCCACCCCGCCAGATGCGATTACGGGCACATCCACCGCCGCCGTAACTGCCACGATCAGATCCAGATCCATCCCCTTACAACCACCGTCCTGATCGATCGAAGTAATCAGGATTTCGCCCACACCGCGCCCCGCGGCTTCTTCGGCCCAGGCGACGACATCGCGCCCAGTGTGATTGCGGCCATTATCCGTCATCGCCGTCCAGCCGCCATTTGGCAACCGCTTGGCCTCGATCGACAAGACCGCCGCCTGTGATCCATAAGTGTCGGATATTTCGTTCAAGAGTTCAGGCCGCTTGGTCGCAGCCGTGTTCAAAGCCACCTTGTCCGCACCCACGTCCAGCAAGGCCTTGGCTGCCTCGAGACTGTTGATCCCACCGGCGACTGTCATTGGCACAAAGGCATCACTCGCAACTTCGCGCAAGATGTCGGCCAGATTATTGCGCTCGTAGAGACTCGCCACCACGTCGATATACAGCAGCTCATCCGCACCTTCGGTGTAATATTTGCGCGCCCGTTCCGCTGGGTTGCCCATCTTGCGCCAGCCTTCCATCTGGACGCCCTTGATCAGGTTGGACATCTTGATGTCGAGCCGAGATATCAGCCTTACTGACATGGGCAACCTCAGTTTCGGTCAAAAATCGTGCGGCGCAACGCCCACGCGCCGTTATCATGCGCCCAAAGATGGGGCGACCGGAATCGGTTGGCTAGAGCATCAAAGTAATCTCGGTCCATGATCGGGGCCTCGAACATCTTTGAGGCTGCCGGGAAATCCTTCTCTGGCAGGCTGAGATATTCCATCAATTCACCGGCAAAGCGTTCGGGGAATTCCCCGTCATACCGCCGGATCAGCGCTATGCCCTCTTCACGCTCGATATCACCAGATCGGACCTCTTGGCTGGCGTCATATGTCGCCCGTCCGATACCGAATTTGATGTAGGTCGTGTAATAGTGCAGATCGTCGATCCGGTCATCGATCGAGTTGTATTTCGAATACGTGCCCGGTGTGCGTTCCGGCGAAGCCTCAAACCCACCGTTTTCGACGGCGAAGTAATAGGCCGCCTGAGGATGCCATTTCAGGTAGTAGCCAAGGTAATGCACCTGGATATCCTTGGCACGCAGTTCGTCTGGGTTTGATGGGCGATAAACCTCGAGGTCGGCGTCACGCACACCGTAGTCGTCACGCAACGACTGGATCGAAGTGCCGCCGAGGAAGATTTCGCTATCGTCAGTGCTTGAAAAATAGGAATAATCGCGCTGCGCAGATGTGGTATCGGCAATCGGGTTGCCATACTCCGCCTCGTTTTCACCATAGAAGATCAGGGGAATATTGAACCGCGCAGCCATTTTCGGCGCCAGTGACTTTTGACCAAAGATAAACGGCTGGAACGGGTGGAACAGGTTTTCCACCGCTAGACGGGTAATCAGGCGCTTGACCCGGCCGTTGGGGGTTAGAAGGTAGTTGTCAAACCCTGAATGAATCCAACGATCGAAGTTGCGCCAGCCCCAGTCGGTATAGACATGCGGGGCCCAGGTCACTGTCAGAGGATTCATGCCGAACTCATATTTCAGCATCCAGGTCTGATAGAAACTGTCTTTGCCTCCCGATCCCGGCACCAGGCAATCATAGGACCCGTTGCGCGAGCGATACTTGTCGCACAGTGCCTGTAATTCCCTTCGGCGCTCTTCCCAGTCGATGTCACAGTGTTTCTGCTCAGCAACCTTGCAGGCATCACAGACATCGTCGGCGTCGAAATTGATCGTGGTTTTCTTGCTTTTAGAGGTATGCTTGTGCTCAACCGTCGAATTCGGACGCTGATTTGAAATCACGCATTTCGAGCAAAAGCGAATCTGTTCCGGCAAACCGTAAAATGCTTCGGGACAAACCACGTCGGGCGCATACCGGCTCAGATCAATCTGGTCGTTTCGCGGGTCACTGTGAAGCGCTGTCATATAAGTTCGTCCTTGGCGAGATACCATTGGCCGGCGCCATGTAGTGTGCTTGCAATCGGGTCGCGCCGATTAGGGTTTATCGATCCCCCAGATGTGCCGACGATGGGATGTTGATCAGTTGCGTTTCGAGCCTCTCAGCAACGGGCAGCTCCGCTTTCGGGCATGTAGCAAAAATGGGTAGGCGGTGCAACAGAGTCCATACGGGTCTCGACATCATCTGGCGGTCGTTCAACGCCGCCAGAAGCTGATCGCGCTGTGCAATATCATGGGTTTCCAGGCGCAACGCATTCAGCCAGTAGTTGCTATTGCACCCGTCGGGTTCGGTGATCACGCTTACCCCCTCGACATCTGCAAACGCGTCGATATAGCGCTGGGCAAGGCGGCGTTTCAGCTTTAGCCTTTTATCCAACTCCTCCAACTGCGAACAGCCAAGTGCAGCGTTGAGATTGGGCATGCGATAGTTGAAGGCAATCTCATCATGCTCAAACGCCCAGCGATGCGGCACCTTGGCGGTCGTCGTTAGATGTTTCACCCGTTTCGCCAGATCGCCGTCATCTGTCACAACCGCACCGCCACCACCTGTGGTCAGGATCTTGTTTCCGTTGAAAGACAGCGTGCCGATCTGACCAAGGCTGCCGCAGGTACGGCCCTTATAGGTACTTCCCAGAGCCTCGGTCGAATCTTCGATTACCGGCAGATTATAGTCTGCGCCCAGTGCATTAAGTGAGTCCATGTCTGCCGGATGACCAAAAATATGTACAGGAACGATGGCGGCGATCCGGCGACCCGTTTCTTTGTTGATTAGCGCGCCTTCACGATGCGTGGCAACCCGCTCCAGATGAATCGCCAGCGCCCCTGCATCCATCCCCAACGTCGCTGCGTTGCTGTCGACAAAATGCGGCACGGCGCCGATATGAGCCACGGCATTCGCCGTCGCAACGAATGTCAGTGCAGGCACGATCACCTCGTCACCGAGGCGCACCCCCGCCACGACCATCGAAACCTGCAGAGCCGCCGTGCCATTCACAACGGCGACGCCATAAGCGGTGCCACATGCGGCGGCGATATCGCGCTCGAACTGATCGACATATTTGCCGACCGACGATACCCAACCCGAGTCCAGACAGTCCTTGACCGAGCTCCAGGCACTGGCCGAGAATTCCGGCTCGTGCAGCGGAACAAAACCTTCGGGGCGTCCAATAACCTCGTGGATCAGATCACCTATCACAGGTCCATGTCTGGCAGAATCAAACGCCGACCGAGCCATGATCACTCTCGGGTTCAGATATTGTAGACATCATGGCGATAGTGGGCGAGAATCGCAGGATCCTGAAACCACTCGGCAGTCTCGGCCAATCCCCGTACAAAACCATCTCGCCCTCCATAGCACGGCTGCCAGCCAAACAGATCTTTAGCCATTTTTACACCTGCAAACAACCGCTCGACTTCGCTTCCCAGGGGGCGAAGGCGCTGCGGATCCTGCGCAATCTCGACTTCAACGCCCATCGCTTCGGCAATCAAGGCGACCGTATCCCCGATCGATATCTCGAACCCGCTGCCAATATTGGTTACCCTTCCAACTACGTCATCGCAGCCCGCCGCCTGTAAGAACCCCTTTGCTGTGTCGCGTACGAAGGTGAAGTCACGGGTCGGCGTCAGAGAGCCGAGCTTGATCAGACGTTCGCCCGCCGCGATCTGGCTGATGATAGTGGGGATCACCGCTCGCGCAGATTGGCGCGGGCCGTAGGTGTTGAAAGGGCGTAATACCGCAACCGGCAGATCAAACGACTGATAGAAGGACAACGCCAGTTGGTCCGCCCCAATCTTGGTCGCCGCATAGGGAGACTGACCATTCAGCGGATGTTCTTCAGTGATCGGCACGAATTGGGCGGTTCCATAAGTTTCCGAGGTCGACGTGCAGATCACCTTTTCGGTGGCCAGTTTGCGCGCAGCCTGCAAAACATTCAACGTCCCGTTGATGTTTGTTGATACATAGGCATCCGGCGAATGATAGCTGAATGGTATCGCAATCAGCGCGGCCAGGTGCAGCACCACATCGCAGCCTTCCATCGCGTCGGCAACGCCGTAAGGGTCGCGGATGTCGCCAGCTACCACCTCGATCGCATCGCGGATTTCCGCTGGAGACTGATCGAGCCAGCCCCAAGAATTAAACGAATTATACATGACAAAGGCGCGAACCTCATGACCGGCATGTACCAGTGCTTCCACCAGGTGCGAGCCGATGAAACCATCTGCGCCAGTCACTAGAAACTTCTTCTTCGTTAAGTCCATGGCTAGTCAAACGCCTTACATTTTCGCGAAATGCGACCTGTTTATCGGGGAAAACAGGTCGATCTCGTCGTTTTAGCCCTGATTTAGGGGAAATATAACCCCTTGCAGACGCTTAAACGGCGATGTCAGACAAATTCGAATCGTCCAAGTATGGACAGAGATGCTGCCACTTCGGCAGATGATGCGCGTTTCAACTTAAGATGGGCTATGGATGGGGG
>CAYTUW010000075.1:0-12400 GCA_964441435.1 uncultured Rhodobacterales bacterium | reverse complement strand
ACGAATGCGACATTTCAGGTCGCCAATCAAAAGGCCGCTTCTTAACTTATGGTGGAGTGCCTCTAAACTGCATGAGCGGTTTCTATGGACACCTCATGTTGATACATGAAGAATATCATCCTGACCCATTCTCCCCCCTGGTGCTGGAAGCACAATTCGCCAACTCTTTCTGATAGTTAGGCCGATTGGCAAACGCTTGTCACCGTATCCAATGACGATTTCTCACACGGATCTATCCTCACATCTGGTACAAGCCATGACTTTTCCTCGAACGTCAAACGTGCTGGAAATCGCTCGATCTATATGATGTTGGGGTAATTCATGAGTTCGACTTAAGTGATGAACACACCACACTTGTCAAAGAAGTTCAGACCGCAGGTCATCATTGCATTTCCCGAAGGATTTATTAACATATTCATCACTTGCCGTGGGTTGCTTCACGGCAACCATCTTCACAGGCCGGACGGAGAACCCATGCATCAGAACAGAACTTATATCGTCACCGGGGCGGCCTCAGGTATTGGTGCCGAAACCTGTCGCCTTTTGCGGGCCCACGGTGCGCGGGTGGTTGGGGTTGATCGCAATAAAACAAGCGAGGTCGATACCTTTATTTCCGCGGATCTTTCTGACGCCACGTCGATTGACGATCTGGTTGCGGCGTTGCCTGAGGGTGCAGATGGGTTCGTCAACAGTGCAGGGCTTCCCCCCACGGCCCCGGCGGAGGCGGTGATGCGCGTGAACCTGACCGGGCTGATCCGGTTGACGCAAGGGATGGTTGGAAAGCTTGCCGATGGCGCGTCGATCGTGAACCTCGCGTCGCTTGCCGGTCTGAACTGGCGGGACAATCTGGATCAGGTGCGCCGGGCGCTCGCCCTGCGAATGGAAGATGACATTGCCGGATTTGCTGCTGATGAGGCACTGGATGCCGATGGCCGCAGCTATTTTCTGAGCAAAGAGGCCCTGATCGTCTGGACCATTCAGAACCGCTGGACCTGGCGTGACCGGGGCATAACCATGAACAGCGTTTCACCGGGACCGGTCGCAACCCCGATCCTGCCGGACTTCGTCAGGACATTGGGGGAACGGGTGGAAAAGGACATGGCGGTGATGGACCGCCCGGGGGAAGCGCCCGATATCGCCCCGGTCATTTCCTTTCTGCTGTCACCCGGCGCGCGTTGGTTGCGCGGGGCAAACATCGAAGTCTCCGGCGGGATGCATGCCCATGTTGAGGCCGAGGCCCATGGATTGTAGGCGCGATCAGGAAAAGTAGAGCCCGAGTTCCGACAGATATTTCTGCCATTCTTCCAGCCGCCGTTCCGCATGTCCCGGATTTTTCAAGGCCAGCGCGTGGATCATGTAATTGTGCAGTGACACCAGCGGTGCGGTTGTTTCCAGCAGCAGGCCGGTCTTGGTCCTGACGTGAAACACCAGATCCGTGTAGTCATAGGCCCAGTTGTTAAACTCATCCGTGGTGACAATGGTGGTCATACCCGCCGCTTTGGCAAGCCTGCAGACCGCGACCGCGTCATTGGCAAAAGGCACGATATCAACAACAATCAGCACATCGCGGGAATTGTCACGATCCCCGTCGTGCAGCCATTCGAGCAACCCGCTGGTGTTCGGGGACACATAGTGCACGGAGTCACGCACCATGTTCAGACGGCGGGCAAAATCCTGTGCCACGCCGGAGATCGACTGAAACCCGGTGACAAAAACCCGCTCCGCGTCGCCAAGGGAGGTAATCATCCGGTGCCAGGTGTCTGTTTCCAGCTGATCCGCGAGCGCCAGAAGAGATTCCGCTTCGGTGCGCAGAAACTGACCAAAGGAGCCGTTCGATAACCGGTTGTTGTGTTCCTCCGGGGACCATAGCCCATCCGCCGCCGCTGATCGCAAATCCGCCTTTAGCCCAGTGATTCCCTTGTAGCCGAGTCGTTTCAGAAAGCGGCTGACGGTAATCTCGCTCACCCCGGCCTTGGCCGCGACAGAAGCGCCGGTTTCAAAACCCAGCCGTGTTTCATTCAACAGGATATAGCGGGCAATCTTCGCTTCGGATTTGGTCAGATCCGGCAATATTTCGTTGATTTTCAAAGCAATGGTGCTTTGGGTGTTCTGGCTTTCCTGCTCTGACATCTTACTCCTCAAAATGACGCAACTTACATCAGAATAAAAAAATGATAGACAAATGTCATTCCCTATTCCATGCTTTCCCTAATTGCAGAGTTCGCGTTCAAACGGAAGCGGGCTCTCTTGCATGGTCAAAGGGAGGGCTTCATGACCGGAACCATCAGAACAGGATTAATTGCTACTATAGCCGCGGGCGCTTTTGCTGCGCCGGCCTTCGCGGAGGGGGAGCTGAACCTCTACAACTGGGGTGACTATATCAACCCGGCGATCCTTGATCGCTTTACCGAGGAAACCGGGATCAAAGTCAATCTGGACACCTATTCCTCAAATGAGGAAATGCTGGCAAAGCTGCAGGCGGGCGCCAGCGGTTATGATATCGTGTTCCCATCGCTGCATATGCAGGACATCATGTTCCAGCTTGAACTGCTGGCCCAGACCGACATCAACCAGCACCCGGATTTTGCCAATATCGACCCCGCTTATCTGAGCGCGACAACCGATCCCGAAGGCAAATACTGCCTGCCGTATGCCTTTGGCACGGTTGGAATTTTCTACAAACCAGAGGTCACCGGCGAAATCACCGGCTGGGAGGATTTCTTTGCCATCCCGGAAAAGACCGGCGGGCGCATCACCCTGCTTGACGACATGCGTGAGGTGATTTCGATCGGTCACATCATGAATGGCACCTCCGTCAACAGCACGGACCCGGATGAAATCGCGGCGGCGGCAGAGTATGTTCTGCAGCATAAGGATAATGTTTCGGCCTTCACCTATGACGTGGCCGGGCTGATTGCGACAGAAGATCTTGATGCCGGGCACTTCTTTGTCGGTCTGCATGTTCTGACCAGCACAATGGACCACGTAGAATATGTGATCCCGAAAGAAGGCGCGACACTCTATCAGGAAAACATGTGTGTGCTGGCCTCTGCCCCGAATGCGGAAAACGCCAAGCGCTTTCTGGAGTTTTATCTGACGCCGGAAATTGCGGCGATGAATGTCGAACAGCAGTTCAACGGCACGCCGAATATCCCGGCGCGTGCGCTGGCGTCTGATTACATCCGCAACAATGATGAGATCACGCTGCCTGCGGAGACGTTGGATCGTCTGCAGACCTTTGTTGATCTTGGCCGGGCCTTGCGCCTTTATGATCGGGCGTGGAACACGATCCGCACAGCTCAATAGGTCTGAAAGAACCTAACCCCGGCGTGGCTGCACCGCGCCGGGATTTCTGTCTGGAGGGGAACATGCAGCAGATACTCGAAGTGCGCGGCGCAAAGCGCATCTTCAAAACACCCGAAGGTGGCACCGTTGCGGCGCTTGACGGGGTTGATCTTGATGTCGGACAGAATGAGTTCGTGACGCTTCTGGGGCCGTCGGGTTGTGGTAAAACCACGTTGCTTCGTTCGATCAGCGGGTTTGAGCAGCTCGATGCCGGGACGCTGACACTGGAAGGGCAGGATATCGCGACACTTCCGCCGCACCGCCGACCTGTGAATACGGTGTTTCAAAGCTACGCGCTGTTTTCCCATATGACGGTTGAACGCAATGTGGCCTACAGCCTTGAGGTGGCAGGCGTGTCCGCTGATGAACGCAGGCGCCGTGCGGGCGAAGCGCTGGAAATGGTTGGCCTCGGTGACGCGCAGCGGCGCAAGCCGTCCCAGCTCTCCGGCGGGCAGCGGCAGCGGGTGGCGCTGGCGCGCTCGATCATTGCGCAACCGAAGCTTTTGCTGCTGGACGAACCGCTTTCCGCCCTTGATCGTCGTCTGCGTCAACAGATGCAGCTGGAGCTGAAAACGCTTCAGTCTGAGCTTGGCATTGCCTTTGTCTTTGTCACCCACGATCAGGAAGAGGCGCTGACGATGTCAGACCGGATTGTCGTTATGCGCGATGGCAAGATCGAACAAAGCGGCGCCCCGCGTGATATTTTCCGTAAACCAAAGACCCGGTTTGTGGCTGAATTCATTGGTGACACCAACCTGTTTGAAACCACGATCGAGGGGCAGGATAACGGGCTGACAGTCGCCAAATCCGGCTGCGGGCTGACGCTGCATCTGTCAGAAGAGGTCAAGCTGACCAAGGGGGATGCGGCCTCCGTCGTGATCCGGCCGACTGACCTGAGGCTCGACGGCGGTGATGGCATGAGCAGTATAAAAGGCCGCATTTCCCGCGTCATATATCTTGGCACCGACCTCCACTACTATGTGGAACCCGAAGCCGGGGGGCAGGAAATTCTGGCGGTCGCACGCACCGATGGATCCCGCCGTGAGGTGGGGGAGCCTGTGACGCTGTCCTACCGTCCGGAACGCGCCCATATCGTGGAGAATTCGTAATGGTCTCCCCAATCGTGCGGCAGAAGGTCTTTTTGGCGGGGTTGCTGACCCCGGTCACCGTGTTGCTGGGGATTTTTTTCCTGATCCCGCTCGGCGTCATCTTTGTTTTTTCCTGGCTGATGCCTGGCCTTTATGGCGGGGTGGAATGGGAGTTCTACCATTGGAACTACGGCCGGATGTTTGGCTGGGCCGATGGTGACTGGGAGATCTTTGAACCGGTCTACCTGCGCATTCTTTTCCGCTCGCTTGGCCTCGCGGTGCTGACGGTTCTGGTGACGCTTGTTCTGTGTTACCCGACGGCGTTCTGGATCAGCCGGTTGCCGTCACGCTGGAAGATTTTCTTTCTGTTCCTGATCACCCTGCCGTTTTTCACCAGCCTGATCGTGCGTCTTTACGCCTGGCTTCTGATCCTGAAGCCGACCGGTGTGCTGAACACCTCGCTCCTGTGGCTGGGCATTATCGACGCGCCGCTGGAGCTGTTGTTTACGCGCACGGCAGTGGTGATCGGCATGGCCTATGTGATGATCCCGTTCATGTTCATGCCGCTCTTTGCCAGTATCGACAACCTTGATCGGTCCCTGCTGGAGGCCAGCAGCGATCTGGGCGCGGGACGCATGCAGACCTTTTTCAAGGTG
Organism: uncultured Rhodobacterales bacterium; assembly: GCA_964441435.1. Classification (GTDB taxonomy): domain Bacteria; phylum Pseudomonadota; class Alphaproteobacteria; order Rhodobacterales; family Rhodobacteraceae; genus CAYTUW01. Next base: position 7,311 of record CAYTUW010000075.1, on the reverse strand, counting down.
ATGCTGCCCCAGACGATGCCCGGCGTCATTGGTGGATCGGTGATCGTGTTTATCCCTTCGGTTGGTAATTTCGTTGTGCCGGATGTGCTTGGCGGGGCCAAGGGGCTGATGGTTGGCAATCTGGTCGAACAGCAGTTCCTGTCCGCACGCAACTGGCCGTTTGGCTCAGCCTTGTCGGTGGTGATCATGGCGGTCGTGCTGGTCGTGATGATGACCTATGTGGTGAAAATGTCCAAAGCAGGGAGAACGACATGATCAACGCGTTCCGGCGGCTGCCCTATGCCGCGCTCCTGCTGACATTTTACAGCCTGATGTTCTTTCTGTTCATCTACCTGCCGATTTTTCTGATTGTCACCTATTCATTCAATGCGAACCCGGTGAACCTGATGGTCTGGCAGGGCTGGACGCTGGACTGGTACAAGATCATCCTTGGTTTCCAGGAGGCGCCAACCGATATCGTGAACAGCGATTCAGCCTATCTGCAATCCACGGATCAACTGCTGAAAGCGCTAAAAAACAGCCTGATTGTCGCCGGCACGACAACCACGATTTCGACCGTGATCGGGACAGCAACAGCCGTAGCGCTTGCCCGTTTCCGGTTCAGGATGCGTGGCTTTTACAACGGGCTGATGATGATGCCGATGACGATGCCCGACATTGTTCTTGGCATTGGGTTGCTGATCTTTTTTGTCAGCGCCGGGGCGAAGCTTGGCCTGATGACGATCATTATTGGCCATTGCACGTTCCTATCGTCCTATGTGTTCATCATCGTGCAAGCCCGTATGGCGGGGCTTGATCCCGCACTGGAAGAGGCTTCGGCAGACCTCGGCGCAAATGAATGGGTGACGTTCCGCAAGGTGCTGCTGCCACAGCTTGCACCGGGTATTGCGGGTGGGGCGATGCTTGCCTTCATTATTTCGATGGATGATCTGGTGATCACCTACTTCATTTCCGGCACCGATAGCACCACCCTGCCTGTGTTCATCTTCTCGATGGTGCGACGGGGGGTGAAACCGGAAATCAATGCAATCGCCACGCTGATCATCCTCGCCTCCATCATTATCGCCGTGATCGGGCTTTGGCTCAGATCGCGCGGAAGAGACTGACCAAATGCTTAAGACTTCGACCAAACGTGCCCGTGACCTCGGGCTGCCGCTGCCCGGCACGCCGGGGGAATTCAATGCCATCACCGATGTGCCAGGGGTTCAGGTGGGGTTCACCACCCTGACTGATCCCGCGCGCGACATGCGCACCGGGGTGACAGCGATCCTGCCCCGTCAGGACAAGGGGATGCCAAATCCGGTCTGGGCCGGGCAGTTTTCCCTCAACGGCAATGGCGAGATGACGGGCACCCACTGGATCAATGATGCGGGTTACTTCCTTGGCCCGATCTGCCTCACCAACACCCACGGGGTTGGTATGGTGCATCACGGAGCAACCCGCTGGATGATTGATCGCTATGGTGACTATTTCCAGAACGAACACGCCTGGGCAATGCCCGTCGTGGCGGAAACCTACGATGGTGGACTAAACGATATCAACGCCATGCATGTCACCGCTGACCATGCGATTGCCGCACTTAACAACGCCGCTTCCGGCCCGGTTGCCGAAGGATCGACTGGCGGTGGCAACGGTATGATCTGCTATGAGTTCAAGGGCGGCACCGGCACCTCTTCGCGCCAGGTTGAGGTGAAAGGGAAATCTTATACCGTAGCGGCGCTCGTGCAGGCCAATCACGGGCTGCGCCCCTGGCTGAACATCTGTGGTGTCCCAGTCGGGGAAACGCTGGGTGAAGGGCGGCTGATGCAAAGCGAAATGGGTTCCATCATTGTCATCCTCGCCACGGATGCGCCGCTATCGCCGCTCTCGCTCCGGCATATGGCGAAACGTGCCTCAATCGGTATCGGGCGCGGTGGTTCACCTGGAGGGCACAGCTCCGGCGATATTTTCATGGCGTTTTCAACGGCGAATGAAGGGCCGGTGCCGATGAAAGCAGAGGTGGAGACCCGCTATACCACCTTCAACAGCGAGTTCATTGATCCGATCTACCTTGCCGCCGTCGAAGCGGTGGAGGAATCCGTGTTGAACGCCCTGTGTGCCGGCGAGGACGTGCCAACGGTCAAGCCCAAAGGGAACACCTGCCTTGCCATGCCGGCGGATCGCGTGCTGGACCTTGTCGCAAGGGCCAGACCGCTCGTCTGATCCACCCTTCACGAAAAAGCCTGCATCCCTTTCGGAATACAGGCAGGTTGCCACCGCAGATGCGGCAGCCGGGAGAGGTAATCTTCAGCCCCGTTCGGCGTCGGTCAGGATCCGGGAATCGCAGAATTGTTCGAACCGCGTGGCGTGGCCGTCTTCCATGGTCCAGACATGCACCACGCGCGGGTTGACCGCTCTGCCCGTGGCCTTGAACGTGCCGTGGTAGTTGCCGATGGCGACAATCGCGTCACCCCCGTCAACCAACCGTTCGAGGGCAAAGCCGAATCCATCCCATTCCGCGCCGATCCGGGCAAAAACGCCCTCAACAATCGCCGCACGACCGATATAGGTGCCCGCATAGCTGGACCCGGCCATTTCGACCCATTCGGTTGTCTCTGTGATGGGGGCCAGCATCCCGTCAAGATCACCCCGCTCAGAGGCCGCGTAATGCGCGGCGACTGCGTCAAAATCCTTGCTCATGTCCACTCCTCCGCTGTTCAGACCGGTGCTTTGCCGTCTGCATAGGGCGTGCGCCCGTGGTTGATGATCCGCGCGCCGGCAGGTTTGTTTTCGATTTCCCCGGTTGACGCGACGCCCAGGAATTTTCCGGTCGAACGCATGTCGTCCCAGTTGTAGAAGAAGAGTGAGGCAACGGGGATGATGAACTCCCGGAAGCCAAAGACATATTGGTTGTCGGCAAACTTCCAGGTGGTTGCCAGATCGACATCCCCATGCCCGCGCTGGACCCCGACCAGATTCTGCCATGCATAGCGTTCTGAGCTGAGATAGATGTGTTCGTAAAGGTGATTGGGGCTGTAGTCGTAGTGCGCCGTCAGCCCGATCAGATCGCGGGTCGGTGCTGGTTTTTCACCCTTCAGGTCGGCCCCGACGATGGCACCCGCAACCCAATCCTGGGAAACACGCGGCTCGCCCGGTGCTTCGCCTTCGTCGCGGACACGTTCCCGGATCGACAGCACGTGACCGCTTGTCGTCGAGATGACAAAGGCTTCATCCTCTGTCGGCTTAGCCGCAAACGTCAGGTTGATGAAGAAGGTGCCGGGCGCGACTTCGATGGCTTCGTACCAATCGTTACCGGCCTCTGTGCCTTCTTTCCATTCCAACGTGTCCGCGCCCGTAAAGACAAGCGAAACCGCGCGCCCATTATCAAGGGACAGGTCAAAGCTGTGCCCGACAAGCCCATCGCTGATTGGCAGGCGGTTTGTCGCAATGCCGGCCGAAAAATCATCGAAATGCTTCCAATCAGCCGGTTTTTCCTGGTTTGACATCAGCTTCTCCCTGTGTGTTGCGTGTCAGTTCAGCGGGAACACCACATTGGTCTGCCCGGTGCCGGAGGAGGGGAAATATTCGGTCACGACGTTGCCGTGGCCCTTATATGTGTCCCATCCAAGCGCGCCAAACAGCATGATGGTGTCATGCATGTCGCCTTCGCCGTCGCAGTATTTTGCGTAGTCCGGCAGCATTTCGAGGAATTCCTCATATTCGCCGTTCTGCCACATCTCCAGCACCCGACGATCCACAACCTCATTGAACTTCGACGAGATGGTGAAAGTGCCGTTATTGGCGGCATATTCGTCATTGGCCCAGATATGATGGCTGAGCGAACCAGAGGCGATCAGTGCAACCTTGCTGTCGGATTTGTCGATCGCATTGCGGATCGCCTCCCCCAGACGGCGCGAAGCCTCAAGGCTGTGCACAGTGCACATGGCAGCGACGGAAACCACCTTCAGCTTGGCATCGGCGTTCATGTAACGCATCGGAACCAGGGTGCCATATTCCAGCTCCAGGCTGTCGACCTGATGGCTGAGCGTGTAGACATCCATTTCCTGTGCGGTTTCGGCAATCAGGTCGCCAAGGGCCGGGTTGCCGTCATAGGCATAGGGCAGGTCCTTGATGAATTGCGGGAACTCATTGGATGTGAACAGCCCTTCGAAATGATGGTTTGCATTGATATGATAGGCCGCGTTGACCAGCCAGTGGGTATCAAGCACGACAAAGGTATCGGCACCTGCGGCGCGGGCCATTTCGCCGATCTTGCGATGCCCGTCAATCGCCGCCTGACGGCAGCCTTTCAACGGCCCGTCCTGTTCGGACATCAGCATCGTCGGCACGTGGGTGCATTTTGCAGCTAGAACAAGTTCGCCCATGGTCTCCTCCATAGTAAATTAACAAGTTCACTATATCGCCGCAAGGATTTCCAACCTTGATCGAGATCAAATTGAGCTTCAGTTGAACGCTTTTCTGAGCGCCAAAAGCCCGCCACGCAGCACGCCGACGTCAGATCCAACCGCCAGAAATTCGACGCCCATATCCGCATAGCCCTGTGCCAGCGCCCGGTCAGAGGTCAGGATGCCAGCTGCTTTGCCGGCGGCGCGGATACGGCGGAGCGCATCGGTGACCGCCTCCTGCACCTCTGGTGCGCCGGGGGCACCAAGATGGCCCATATCAGCGGCAAGGTCAGCCGGGCCGATAAACACACCATCTACACCGTCCACCGCCAGAATGTCGTCGAGTGCGGCCAACCCGGCGACGCTTTCAACCTGCAACAGCAGGCAGATTTCATCATTGGCGGTTTGTAGGTAATCCGGTACCGCATTGTAACCAGAAGCCCGCGCCAGTGCCGCGCCGACACCACGCACGCCGTTTGGCGGATAGTTGACGGACCGGACGATTTCGCGTGCCTGATTGGCAGTTTCTACCATCGGCACAAGCAAGGTCTGTGCCCCGATATCAAGCATCTGTTTGATCAGCGCCCTGTTGTCATCACGGGTCCGAACGACCGGATGTGCCCCGCCGGACCCAACCGCACGCAGTTGTCCCAGCACATCACGCAGCCCGTTTGGCCCGTGTTCGGCGTCAATCACCAGCCAGTCGAACCCGCAGCCAGCGCAAAGCTCGGCAACCGAAGCATCGCCGAGCCCGACCCACAGGCCAATCTGTGTTTCGCCGGCCTTCAGGCGGGTTTTGAAGGTGTTTTTTGGGGCTGGCATCTCAATCCTCACGCAAAGCTGATGGCAACATGGCCAAAGGGGCCGAAATCGGCGTCGATTTGGGTGCCGGGCGGGCATTCGATCGGCGCTATGAACGATCCCGACAGCACAACCTGCCCGGCCTCGATCCGCTGGCCGTACTGGCCCATGCGCCGGGCCAGCCAGACAAGCCCGGTGACCGGATCGTCAAGGACCGCCGCGCCAAGGCCCGTGGCGACGACTTCGCCGTTCTTGCGCAGGATTGCCCCGGACCAGCGCAGATCGAAGGCGTCAGGCGCATGCTGTTCACGGCCCAGCACAATTCCGGCGTTTGCCGCGTTGTCGGACACCGTATCGCAGATTTTGCGCGCCTGCCCGGTTGCCGGGTCCTGGCGCAGGATGCGCGTGTCGAGAATCTCAAGCGATGGCACCACGTAGTCGGTTGCGGCAAGCACATCATCGCGGCTGACATCGCCATCAAGCGGTGCCTTCATGACAAAGGCGATCTCTGCCTCAACGCGGGGTTGGATGAACCGGTCTGCGGGCACCGTGGCACCTGTCTCAAACAGCATGTCATCATAAAGCACCCCGGAATCCGGCGTGTCGATGCCAAGCGCATCCTGCATGACCTTTGAGGTCAGGCCGATCTTCCAGCCAATGATTTTGCGCCCCATCGCCAGTTTCTGCGCCATTTGCGCCGACTGGATGGCATAGGCGTCATCCAGCGTTATATCCGGGTGGCGCAGGGTCAAAAGGCCGATCTGCGCGCGGGTATCTTCGGCGGCCAGCAGGTCGGCGGCGGCGCGTTCAACCTCTGCCGCGCTCAGCATGTTTCATCCGCCACGGTGTTGCGCAGGATGCCGATGCCTTCGGCCTCCACCTCGATCACATCACCGGGTTTCAGCCAGATCGGCGGATCAAATCTTGCGCCCGCACCCGTCGGTGTGCCGCAGACAATGACATCGCCCGGAACAAGCGTGGTAAAGGTGGAAATATAGTTCACGATATAGCGGAAATCATACATCATCCGGCCCGTGCGGTCGGATTGGCGCACCTCGCCATTCACCCGTGTTTCAAGCTTTATGTCGTCCAGTTGCGCCGCATCGGTAAAGGGGATGATCCACGGGCCGATGGCGCCGGAATTGTCCCAGTTCTTGCCCTGGGTCACATTGAATTTCGCGTGCCGCACCCAATCGCGGATTGTGCCCTCGTTACAAAGCGTGATTGCGGCGATGTGGTCATAGGCGTCGGCCTCGGCAATACGCCGCCCGCCCTTGCCGATCACAATCGTGACTTCCCCTTCGTAGTCGAGCTGTTCGCTTTCCGGGGGCCGGATCAGCGGTGCGCCGTGCCCGGTGAAGGACCGCGGAAACCGGATAAACATCGACGGGCGGGCTTTCGCGCTTTGCCCGTCTTTGTATTCGGCGTTCCGGTCCGGAAAGTTCACCCCGATACAGATCAGCTTTTCCGGGTTGGCGATGGGAATGAGGTATTGAACGTCCTCTTCGGCAAAATCCGGGCTGCGCCCTTCGGCAGCGGCGATGAGGTCAGGCAAGGCTCCCGCCTCGACCACCTCTTTCAGGCCAGGGAAGCGATCGGAGAATTCCGCCGTCAGATCAATCAGGCCACCGTCGGTGACAGCGCCGTAGCGATCAGCGCCATCGGCGTGAAAGGCGGCCAGGCGTGGATATGATGTGGTCATTTCAGACATTCCTCAGACAATTCCGCCGAAGCAGAGATATTTGGTTTCGACAAATTCCTCGATCCCGTAATGCGACCCCTCACGGCCAAGACCGGAGGATTTGATCCCGCCAAAGGGCGCTTCGGCGGTGGAAATCAGCCCGGTGTTGATGCCAACCATGCCGTATTCCAGCCGTTCCCCCACACGCCAGGCGCGGGCGAGGTTTTGCGTATAGAAATAGGAGGCAAGGCCGAATTCCGTGTCGTTTGACATGGCAACGACCTCATCATCGCTGGCAAAGCGAAACAGCGGCGCAACCGGGCCGAAGGTTTCCTCGCGGGCCACCGCCATATCCTGGGTGACACCTGTCAGAACTGTCGGCTCAAAGAAAGTGCCGCCAAGCGTGTGCCGATTGCCACCAAGCGCCACCGATGCCCCATGGGC
>CAYTUW010000074.1:0-12427 GCA_964441435.1 uncultured Rhodobacterales bacterium | reverse complement strand
ATGCACAAGCTCCGCCTCATCAGCGGCAGCCATCACGGTAAAGCCCGGCAGGTTCGCAAGATAGGCGATGTCATAAGCGCCCGCGTGGGTCGCCCCGTCTGCACCCACAAGCCCGGCGCGATCAATCGCAAAGCGCACCGGCAATCCCTGAATGGCCACGTCATGCACCACCTGGTCATAGCCGCGTTGCAGGAAGGTGGAATAGATCGTGCAGAACGGCTTCATCCCGCCCGCTGCCAGTGCGGCAGAGAAGGTCACGCCATGTTGTTCAGCAATCGCCACGTCAAAACATCGGCTTGGATAGCGTTCCATAAAAAGGTTCAGCCCGGTGCCATCCGGCATCGCGGCCGTGACAGCGCAAATCTTGTCATCCTCCGCCGCCTCTTTCAGCAGCGCGTCGGCAAAGACCTTGGTGTAACTCGGCGCATTGCTTGGGGCTTTTTTCTGCTTGCCGGTGACAATGTCGAACTTGGCAACCCCATGTCCCTTGTCAGCGGCGTTTTCGGCAGGGGCATATCCCTTGCCCTTCACCGTTGTGACATGGATCAGCATCGGCCCGGTGGCGCGCTCATGCACGGTGCGCAGAATCGGCAGAAGCTGATCAAGATCGTGGCCATCAATCGGCCCAACATAGGAAAAGCCCAGCTCTTCAAACAGGGTGCCACCAACGGTCATGCCTTTCAGCATCTCCTTGGCGCGCCGCGCCCCTTCCTGAAACGGTTCCGGCAACAGGCTGACGGCCCCTTTGGCGGCTGATTTCAGCTCCTGAAACGGTGCCCCAGCGTAAAGCCGCGACAGGTAGTTTGACATGGCACCTACGGGCGGTGCTATCGACATTTCATTGTCGTTCAGGATCACGAACATCCGGCGGCCAAGATGCCCGGCATTGTTCATCGCCTCATAGGCCATACCAGCGCTGATTGCCCCGTCACCAATCACCGCCACGCTATCGCCGATCCCATGTTCCGGCGCGCCACCAAGATCGCGGGCGACGGCAAAGCCCAGCGCTGCGCTGATAGAGGTCGAGGAATGCGCCGCGCCAAACGGATCATAGGCGCTTTCACTGCGTTTGGTGAAACCCGACAACCCACCCTTTTGGCGCAGGGTGCGGATACGATCCCGCCGCCCTGTCAGAATTTTATGCGGGTAGCATTGGTGCCCGACGTCCCAGATGATCCGGTCCTTCGGCGCGTCAAAGATGTGGTGCAGCGCAACCGTCAGTTCCACAACGCCAAGCCCAGCCCCAAGATGCCCACCGGTTTCGCTGACCGCAGACACGGTTTCGGCACGCAGTTCATCTGCCAGGCGCCTGAGTTCTGCGTCACTCAGCCCCTTCAGATCGGCAGGGGAATTGACCCTGTCGAGCAATGGCGTTTCCGGACGTGTTTGTTCATCTGTCATGGCTTGTCCCTGTCGGACCTGGCTCAGCTTTCCCGCGCAATAGTGAATTGCGCGGCCTGCCGCAAGTTATCACCCCGCGCGCCGAAGGGTTCAAGCGCGGCTTCGGCTTCCTCGACAAGTTCGCGCGCGCGCGTTTTTGCCCCCTCAAGCCCCAGCAGCGACACAAAGGTCGCCTTGCCCGCGCACGCGTCTTTTTTCAGCCGTTTTCCGGCTTTCGCCGCGTCGCCTTCTACATCCAAGATGTCGTCGGCAATCTGAAATGCAAGGCCAAGGGCGCGTGCATATTGCCGCATCGGTTCCGGATCGCGGCCCGCGATCAATGCCCCCGCCTGCGCACTCCAGCGGATCAGGGCACCGGTTTTGTTGCGCTGAAGCTCGGTAATCTCCGCAAGGTTCAGGGGGTGATCCGCCGTTTCGGCCGCGATGTCCTGCGCCTGCCCCAGCACCATACCGCGCGCGCCCGCCGCATGGGCCAGCGTCGTGACCAGAGCCATACGCCGTTCCGCCGGGCCGATCTCCCCATAACCAAGCAACTCAAACGCGAGCGCCTGCAAAGCATCCCCTGCCAGAACCGCCGTAGCCTCATCCCATTTGACATGCACAGTCGGGCGCCCGCGCCGCAGATCGTCGTCATCCATACAGGGCAGGTCGTCATGCACCAGCGAATAGGCGTGCATCGCTTCGACCGCAGCGGCAGGAAACACCGCCTGTTCTTCGGAAACCCCATAAATCCGCGCGCTTTCCAACACAAGAAACCCACGCATCCCCTTGCCGCCCTGAACGGCATAGATCATGGCCGCATTCACATTGGGGCCGTGCAGCCCCTGCATCGTGGCATTGAGCAGTGCACGAACCCGATCCGCATCCGCCTTGAGTTGGGTTTCAAACATCAGAGCCCTTCGACAGGTTCCGTTCCTGTGGCCTGCCCATCCGGGCCAATGGTGATTTTCGCGACCTTTTCTTCGGCCTCGCGCAGCTTCTTTTCGCAATGCGCCTTCAGCGCGGCACCGCGTTCATAGAGTGTGATCGATTCTTCCAGCGCGACTTCGCCGCGTTCCAACTGCCCAACAACGGTTTCCAGCGCTTTCATCGCTTCCTCAAAGGACATGGTGTCAATCGCGGTATCGCTCATCTATCGCTCCATCAGGGCCGTGACATGGGCGGCGGCAGCTTCGCCCAGCGCGTTAAGATCATACCCGCCTTCGAGAGTCGAGACCACCCGCCCCTCACAGATTTCATCTGCCAGATCACAAATCCTTCGCGTAAGCCATGCAAAATCCTCCGTCCTCCAGTTGAGCCCTGCCAGCGGATCGGCGGTATGGGCGTCAAACCCGGCGGAAATCAGGATCAGTTCCGGCTGAAACGCCCGGACAGCAGGGAAAACACAGCCGTCGTAAACGGCGCGCATCGCCTGCCCCCCCGATCCCGGATCAAGCGGCGAGTTCAGTATCTGGCCAAAAGCCCCCTGCTCCGCTGCTGCGCCAGAGCCGGGGTAAAGCGGCATCTGGTGGGTTGAACAAAACAGCGCGCGTTCTTCATCCCAAAGCAGATCCTGCGTGCCATTGCCGTGATGAACGTCAAAATCAACGACCGCCACACGCGACAGCCCGTGATGCTCCAGCGCATGTTTGGCGGCGATGGCCACATTGCCAAACAGGCAGAACCCCATCGCCGTTTCCCGCTCCGCGTGATGGCCCGGCGGGCGGCAGGCGGCAAAAGCGTTCTGAACCTCCCCCGCCAGCACCATGTCGACCGCCCTGACATTACCCCCAACCCCGCGCAGCGCCGCATCAAGTGACCCCGTGGTCACATGGGTGTCCCCATCCAGCGCGGCCCATCCTTTTGCCGGGATGGCAGCGCGCAGCTTGTCGATATAGCGCTGCGGATGACATCGCAGGATATGGGCCTCTTCGCCTAGGGGCGCTGCCTTGCGCAGAAGATCAAACCCCGCAAGTGCTGCCTCAACCGCCTCCAGCCGCGCCACCTGTTCGGGGTGGCCGGGCGGGGTGACGTGGGTGTCGCAATCGGGATGCATGAAGAGCGCGGTTGTCATGTAACAGGGCTACGGGAATAATGGCAGCCATTCAAGAACAGGAGGCCACACCATGCGCGCGCTGATCTTCGCGGCTTTGCTGCCTCTACCGGCGTTCGCCGGAAACTTCGTCAGCATGATCGTTGCGGATGTGGATGGTGACGGCAAGGAAGATGTCGCCATCCTCAGCGGCACCGAAACCTACGCCGATCTTACGATCCGCAGCACCCTTGGTGGTGAGGTGACCGCCCCCGCGTTTGTCTGGATGGGGGTGGCTGCCGGAATGCTTCCCGGCCTTGAACGCAGCACAGAAGGATCGCTGCTTGTCCATTCGATGAACGAAGCCATCGGCCGCAACCGCTGGCATCAGACCCTGACCATCGCTTACCGCGATGGTGCCTACCGTGTGGCAGGGTTTACCTACAGCTGGTATGATACGCTTGATCTTGCGGCCAGCGGGAACTGCGACCTCAATCTGCTGACCGGCAAGGGCGTGCTGACCATCGGCCCCGACGGAAATGAAACACCCATTGATATCTATTCCCTCACAGCGCTTGAGATCACGGAATGGCAGGACATCTACCCACCGGAATGTCGCTCGGAATAGGCCGGCGGGTCAATCCGGTGCCAGCATGTAGCCTGCGCCGCGCACGGTCTGCAGGTAACGTGGTTGTTTCGGATCGCGTTCAATCTTGCGCCTGAGCCGGGTAATCTGTACATCTACAGCGCGTTCCTGCGTAGTGTCCCCGGTGGTTCGGCCCAGGTCTTCTACCAGTTGCGTGCGGCTGACCGGTTCATTTGGGCAGGCCGCAAAGATTTTCATCAGCTGGTTTTCCGTCGCTGTCAGGCGCACGGTTTCCTCCCCCTGCCACAACTCGCCGCGTTCTATGTCATAGCGCACCAGACCAAGGTTAAGCATCTTCGGCCCATTTGCTTCTTCAGGCGCGGGCATTCGCCGCAGGATCGCTCCGACCCGCAACAGCAATTCCTTCGGCTCGAACGGTTTGGCAAGGTAGTCATCCGCCCCTGCTTCAAGCCCAGTGATCCTATCCTCCGTATCGCCCTTTGCGGTCAGTAGAAGGATCGGCGTTGCGAGGTCGGCGCGCAGCGCATGAGTCAGGCTTACTCCATCCTCACCCGGCATCATCACGTCAAGAATGATCAGATCGAATTCCAATCCTTGCAGCACCCGCCGTGCATGTGCTGCATCCCGCGCCGTACTCGCCAGATACCCGTTGCGGATCAGGAATTTCTGTAACAGGCTGCGGATGCGCTCATCGTCATCGACTATCAGGATATGGGCCTCCGCGTTCATTTTGCGCGTTCCTTCAATGCCAGGTAATGCCGCCTGAGGTTCGGCTCCATCATCGCCTCAAGCACCTTGCGAAACCCCGCCACCGCCTCCGGCCCTGCCTGGCTGTAGGCCGAGCGCATTCGTGCCCGCTGGGCATCGGATAGTTCGCGTTCCAGTTCTTCACCCCGTTCGGTAAGATAAAGGTTGCGCTCCCGTTTGTCGCTGCGCCCGGTACGGCTGTCGACAAGGCCATCCTCGATCAGTGTCCGCAACACCCGATTGAGGCTCTGTTTCGTGACGCCAAGGATTGACAGCAGGTTATTGACTGTTGTGCCCGGACTGCGGTGGATGAAATGGATCGCCCGATGATGCGCGCGGCCATAAGAATAATTAGCAAGGATGCGATCAGGGTCGGCGGTGAAACCACGATAGGCAAAAAACATCGCCTCTATCCCTTTGCGCAGCTGTTCATCGGTCAGAAACAGCAGCGCTTCGCCACCGTCGGAGCCTGCTTCAATATTACCAGTCATCTCTGCCATTACACCCTCGGCCACATTTACCTTTGCACAGGATTTTATGTCAGCCTTATTGACTTTCCAAGAATCAATTCGTAAGACCCGTCAGATTTTGCGCAATTTTATGTCCGAACCGGACCCAATATGCGCAATATTTGGAAATAATACCGCCCAGGCGGGCAGCGATGCGAAAGGACAAGCCATGGCAAGCTATGACGATCGGGACGGAAAAATCTGGATGGATGGCGCACTGGTGGACTGGCGCGAGGCAAATATCCACATCCTGAGCCATGCGATGCATTATGCCTCTTCGGTGTTTGAGGGGGAACGCGCTTATAACGGCAAGATCTTTAAATCTGTAGAACATTCCAAGCGCCTGATTAATTCCGGCCGTCTGATCGACTTCGACATCCCCTGGACGGTAGAGGAGATTGAAAAAGCCAAAGCCGACGTGTTGGCAGCGAATGGCCTGTCGGATGCCTATGTGCGCGCCGTGGCCTGGCGTGGCGCAGGTGAGGACATGGGCGTAGCTTCTGCGCGCAATCCGGTCAGGATGGCCGTTGCTGCCTGGGAATGGGGGGCCTATTACGGCGATGCCAAGATGAAGGGCGCAAAGCTCGATATCTCCAAATGGAGGCGGCCTGATCCCGCAACCATCCCCTGCGAAGCAAAGGCCGCCGGGCTATACATGATCTGCACCATGTCCAAACACGCGGCGGAGGCAAAGGGGTGTTCAGACGCGATGATGTTTGATTACCGCGGCTATGTGGCCGAAGCCACCGGCGCCAATATGTTTTTTGTCAAGGATGGCGAGGTCCACACGCCGCTGCCGGATTGTTTCCTCAACGGGCTGACGCGCCAAGCGGTGATCGGCATGTTGCAGGACCGCCAGATCAAGGTGCATGAACGCCATATTATGCCCGACGAGTTGGAAGGGTTCGAACAATGCTGGCTCACCGGCACCGCCGCTGAAGTCACGCCAGTAGGCCAGATCGGGGATTACAATTTCGAGGTTGGCGCATTAGCCCGCGACATTTCGAACGCTTATGAGAAACTGGTCCGGGAATAGAACTTCACCTTCCTTAAACCAAATGCACATAGACTCCGCTGTTCAAAACGGCGGAGTCAGCAATGCCAAGATGGCGGTTTGACCAAAATTACCTGATTGTAGTGGCTACAATAGCGCTGGTAACCACCCCTGCAGCGCTGGTCACAGGGTATTATCTGCTATCCGGCGACCCCCGTGTTCGCCCGCTGGCGGCGAGCCGCGAAGCAGAGGCGCTCGGCGAACGTCACCGGCTTGGCGTCGGCCTTGTCGCCCGTGTCCACTGGGGACAGGATAGCCAAGCAGCATTTTCCAGAGATGAGCTTAGACAGATGATTGACGGGGCGTTCTATGCACACGGTGAAGAGGTACGGATCGAATTTGCCGAAAGCAGCGGCCACACCGTAGTTGTAACCTACCATATCGGGCACAGTCATATTGGCCCATTTCCGGTAAGTAAGGCAGCCTCCGGGGTGCGCGCGGCGGTTGAGGTTTATCGCGCATCCATCCGTTAGGAACGGTCCCTAAATGACATGCCCCGCCTTAATCCGCAAATATGCCAGCCGCCTCGTCGCGGCATTGCCCCGTAACGTAGCGCGTTTCTGAAGAGCCTTGCTTGAATGGTGCGGCACGTTCCTTCTGGCCAGCGCCGAATAACGAAACAACATCCGGGTACCCGGTGTAACACGGTTTCTGTCCATCACATGTCTGGTCATATTGCACCTCCGGTGTGGCCGATACTACCATGGCACGGGCAATAGCCCAAATCTCAACCCTGCGGGGTGATGTTCTTGCGCGATTTCCCGCGAGCAATGCCAAGGGCGCGTTCACGCAGGATGATCGCCAGCCCAGCAACCACCACCAGAGCCGCACCGATCAGCATGTTGATCGTCGGCACCTCATCAAACACCAGATACCCGATCAGGATCGCAAAGATCATGGAGGCATAGTCAAACGGTGCCACCACAGAAGCATCCGCGAACCGATAGGCAGACGTCAGGAATATTTGCCCGAGCCCACCCAATAATCCGGCAGAGCATAGCAGCAGCCATTCCCATCCCGTTGGCACAACCCAGCCAAAGGGCAACGTGGTCAGTGACAGGCCTGCCGCCGTGATGGAAAAATAAAAGACAATCGCCGATGTCTGTTCCGTTTCCACCATCTTACGCACATAGATCTGCGCCAGTGCCGCGCACACCGCGCCAAACAGCACCAGCATTGCACCCAGTGCTGCGGATTTTTCGACCGTATCCCCATCCAGAACCGTCAGACGTGGCGCAACGACGATCAGGACACCGACCAGACCCAGCGCAACAGCAGACAGGCGAAAGGCACGCACCGCTTCGCCCAGAAACATCGCAGCAAAGACCACCGTAAGCAAAGGCGCCGCATACCCAAGTGCCGTCACCTCTGGCAAGGGCAACAGGGACAACCCGGCAAAGCCACACCCCATCGCCGCAGTGCCGACAAACCCCCGCCAAAAATGGCTTATCGGTACATAGGTCTTTAATCCGGTTCTCAGATCATGCCGCAGCCAGAGCCACCCCAGAATTACCGGCACAGCGAATGTCGAACGGAAAAACACCGCCTCACCCGCGGGCACCCTTGCACCGGCCGC
The DNA here is from genome assembly GCA_964441435.1 of uncultured Rhodobacterales bacterium. Lineage (GTDB taxonomy): Bacteria > Pseudomonadota > Alphaproteobacteria > Rhodobacterales > Rhodobacteraceae > CAYTUW01. The sequence goes on along the minus strand of CAYTUW010000074.1, from coordinate 4,522 downwards.
CTTGATGAGTGAAGCCATGATGATAAACAACAGCACCGCACAGAGCTTTAGCCCAATTCCCTTCATCGGATTTTCGCGGCCTGCTTTATCCATGCTGGTCACTTAATCGTCACCGGCACCAGGGCCAAAACGACGCGGCAGAGATATGGTGTCGCTGTCACCTGCGGACACGCCAATCATTGACCTGAAATTCTGAAGCGCATCAGGGTTCTGCCAGGCAGCCAGTCCGACAAGAGCCGCACCCAGAATTAGCCCGCAAAGGTTCAGCGTGTTTCCAAACGGCTGCTTCTGTGTCTTATGGCGATAGACACGTTGCGCGTATTTCGCTCCCGGCCAGCCGCCAAGAACCGCCAGCAACAGAAGCGTGGCTTCTGACACCCGCCTGCCGCCTTTCACTGCCTTTCGTTTGTCCCACCAGAACAAAATCATCAACAGCAGGCTAAGACCTACGATCCAAAGCGCCACCAACAACCAGATCATGACAATCTCCTTACGGCCCAGCGCGCGGCATCGGCCACCGTTTCATCCGGGTCCGACAATAACGCCCCGGCAATCTCTTTCAATGCAGCATTCTCCGAGTTTCCAATCGCATAAAGCACGTTTCTGACAAACCGGTTGCGTCCAATCCGTTTGATCGGGGAGCCGCTGAACTTCGCCCGGAAGGCGGCGTCATCGAGGCTGGCAAGATCTTTCAACTCTGGCGCTGTCAGGTCTGGGCGGGCTACGTATCGGATTTCGGCTGCGGTTTTGGCAAATTTATTCCAGGGGCAAATTGCAAGGCAGTCATCACAACCGTAGATCCGGTTCCCCATAAGCGGTCTCAAATCCTCCGCAATCGGCCCGTCATGTTCAATCGTCAGGTAAGAAATACACCGCCGCGCATCGAGCTGAAACGGTGCCAGGAACGCTTTGGTCGGACAAATATCGAGGCAGGCCCGGCAGCTTCCGCAATTCTCCTGCCCCGGTGCATCCGGTTCCAGCGCCACCGTGGTAAAGATCGCCCCAAGGAAAAACCAGTTTCCCAGATCGCGGCTCAACAGGTTGGTATGCTTGCCCTGCCAGCCAATCCCCGCCGCGGCGGCAAGGGGTTTTTCCATCACCGGGGCGGTATCGACGAATACCTTTATGGCCTCGCCCTCGACCTGTTCCAGCAACCAGCGGCCGACCCGCTTCAGGCGTTTCTTCACGATGTCATGGTAATCCCGGTTCTGTGCGTAGACCGAAATCGCGGCGCGGTCCGACTGTTCAAGCACCTCTAGCGGGTCATGCTCCGGGGTGTAGGGCTCTGCCAGCATCACAACCGATTTTGCTTCTGGCCAAAGCTGATCCGGTGCCCCCCGCCAATGCATGCGCTCGGCCATCCAGCCCATCTGCCCGTGCCGCCCCTCCGCCACGAACCGCCGCAGACGCGCGGCAATTTCCGGCACCGCATCCGGGCGACAAACACCCATCGCGGCGAAGCCCTCCGCCCGCGCTTTCTCAGCCAGTTTATGTTTCAGGGTGGCCATCGCCTGCCCCTTCACTTGTCCAAAAATATCCTCGGGGGAGTCCCGAAAGGGACGGGGGCAGACAGCCCCCTGCTGTGGTTGGCCGTCAGAAATCAAGGTCCGCATAATGCGACGGCGGAGGAAACCCCGGCACCTGATCAGCAAGGATCGACCGAAACGCCGGGCGCGACTTGATCTTCGCGGACCAGTCCTTCACCACCTCACTGCGGTTCCAGTCAACATCGCTGATATAGTCGAGCGATGACAGATGCGCCGCAGCGGCAAAATCTGCAAGCGTCATGACATCGCCCGCAAGCCAGCGCCGCTGATCCAGAAGCCAGGCCATATAGTCGAGATGATATTTAATCGCTTTTGCACCCGCCTTTACATGTGTTGAATCCGGATAGCCGGTTCCCATGACCTTCTTGTTCACCCGCTCATACAGCAGCTTTGACGTCACCTCCTGGTGGAACTTGTCGTCAAACCAGCTCACCAACCGACGCACCTCGAACCGCGATTCGGCCGCGGCGGGCAACAATGCGGGGACGGGGTGTTTTTCCTCAATATATTCGCAGATCGCCGCACTTTCGGCCATCATCATGCCATCCATCTTCAGGACAGGCACCTTGGCTGCCGGGTTGCGCCGCAGGAATTCCGGCTCCTGGTCCCAATAGCGTTCCTCAACCAGTTCGACTTCCAGCTTCTTTTCAGCGAGGCTCAACCGCACTTTGCGGCAGAACGGCGACAGTGGAACATGGTAAAGGCGGATCATGGGTGTTGGTCACTCGAAAAATGATTTTCCCATCTTTGCCGCGAAGAGGTGGGCAAGATCAAGGCTCGAAACAATCAGCGCGCCCATCGGCAAGAATTGTCGCCGCCCCGTCCCGGATGCTGGCAGTGCGATTGCGCACAAAGCGGCTCGGGTTTGAGGCGGAACGCCCCTTCGGATCCGGCAGGATGGCCGCAAGCCGCGCGGCCTGGGTTGCACTCAATTCTGCGGGCGTGACGCGAAAGTAGTGATGCGCCGCTGCATCGATGCCAAACACCCCTTCATCAAATTCGATGACATTGAGGTAGACCTCGACAATCCGCCGCTTGGTCCAGATGGCTTCGACCATCGGTGTCATCAGCGCCTCAAGAGCCTTTCGGGTCCAGCTGCGCCCCTGCCAGAGGTAGGCATTTTTCACCGTCTGCTGGCTGATCGTCGAACCGCCCCGATTGGCACCTCCTTCAATCGCCTGCCGGATCGCCGACATGTCAAACCCCCAATGCAGGCAGAAATTCGCATCCTCCGCCGCGACAACAGAACGCGCCATATGCGGGGAAATTTCCTCCAGTGGCACCCAGGCCTGATCAACGGAGTGCCCCAAACGGCGGCCTTCGGAATACATGTAGGGGGTCGAATAGGGATCGACGAAGGCATAAAACAGCGTTGCCAGTATCGCAAACCCCATGGCTATCAGCCCTCCCCGCATCACCCATTTCAACGCACGGCGCAGCAGGCTCCTGGACTCTGTAGTCGCCTTGCCCGCATTCTTTGCCCGCTTTGCCGGGGTTTTCTTTGCTGGCTTCTTTGCCGCTGGTTTCCTTGCCATGCCCCTTTGTTCACATGGAGAACGCAGCGGTCAAGGGTGCCGATACATTCGGCACCCCTGCTTCTCTTCTGCGAGAATACTCAAATTACGCGCCCGTGCTTTTCGCGCACATACGGGGTGGGCCGACGGGCGTTTGGGCGCGAAAAAGGCTTTACCTCAAGCGGTGGCCGCCCCGTCCTCGATACCAAGCGGCGCTGGCAGATGGACCAGCATCTCTTTTGGGCAGACCTGCAGGAAATACGCCTTTTCGACATCCCAATGCTGGAGGATCTCACCGGCCCTTCGGCTGCCGGTTTCCTCTGCGTGACGGGTGATCAACCCTTTGAGCTCCGCTTCCCAATGTTCCACTGTCACCGGGCAGGTCACGAGCGTTTCAGCATTCATCAACGCCTCCGCCGTGCCGTCCGGGTTATAGAGATAGGCCATCCCCCCGGTCATGCCCGCGCCGAAATTTGCCCCGATCGACCCCAGGATCACCGCAACCCCGCCGGTCATATATTCACAGCCGCAGGCACCGCAGCCTTCTATCACCACGCGCGCGCCGGAATTCCTGACCGCAAACCGCTCCCCTGCTCGGCCCGCAGCGAACAGATGCCCTGCGGTTGCCCCGTAGAGCACCGTGTTGCCGATGATCGTGTTTTCCGCGGCCTCAAGCGGGCTTGCCATCGGTGGGCGCACAACAATCGTGCCGCCTGACAACCCCTTGCCCACGTAGTCATTGGCGTCACCGGAAACCTCGATCTTCAGCCCCGGTGCCGCAAATGCCCCCAGCGATTGTCCGGCGGAGCCCGTCAGCTTCACCGTCAGGTGATCATCCTGAAGCGCGTTGCGCATGCCAAAGGCCTGAACGATATGGCTCGACGTGCGGGTGCCAACGGTCCGGTGCGTGTTCTGCACGGCGTAGTGAAGCTGCATCTTTTCGCCGTCGTTAAGGAATCGCGCTGCATCGCGCACGATCTCTGCATCCAGAGTATCCGGCACCGCCTGACGTGCCTTGTCGCGGTCATAGACAATCTGATCCGCCCCATCGACGGTGATCAAAAGTGGGTTGAGGTCAAGGTCATCAAGATGAGCGGACCCGCGGCTGACCTGCGTCAGAAGATCGGCCCGGCCAATGACCTCATCCACCGATCGCGCCCCGATAGAGGCAAGGATTTCCCGCACTTCCTGCGCGTAAAAGGTGATAAGATTCACAACCTTATCCGCATTCCCAGTGAATTTCGCGCGCAGCCGTTCATCCTGCGTGCAGACACCCACGGGGCAGGTGTTTGACTGGCACTGGCGCACCATGATGCAACCCATGGCAATCAGCGCCGCGGTGCCGATGCCGTATTCCTCTGCCCCCATCATTGCCGCCATCACGATGTCGCGGCCCGTGCGCAAGCCCCCATCCGTGCGCAGCGTCACGCGGCTGCGCAGATTGTTCATGGCACGCACCTG
>CAYTUW010000073.1:0-12623 GCA_964441435.1 uncultured Rhodobacterales bacterium | reverse complement strand
GTGAAGGACCAGATATGACACTTCTTGATATCCGCGACCTCACGGTCGAATTCCCCACCCGCCGCCGCTTGTTCACCGCTGTGGACCGCGCAGAACTGTCCGTGGCCCCCGGTGAAATTCATGGGCTGGTTGGGGAATCCGGGGCGGGGAAATCCACCATAGGTGCTGCGGTTCTGGGCCTTCTGGATCGCCCGGGCCGAATTGCCGCGGGCGAGATTTTCCTCAATGGCGCACAGATCAGCGGGCTCGATGCCAATGCGATGCGCGCCTTACGCGGCCGGCATATTTCGATGATCTTTCAGGATCCGCTGACCTCTCTCAATCCGCTGTTCACCGTGCGCGAACAGCTTGTCGAAACCATCCTCGCCCATGTTGATGTGGACGAGAAAGAGGCGAACGCCCGCGCCCGCGCGCTGATTGATCGCGTGGGCATTCCGGAGCCTGATATAAGGCTCGACCAATACCCGCATCAGTTTTCCGGCGGGATGCGGCAGCGGGTGGTTATCGCGCTCGCGCTTTGTTCCGAACCCGAAGTCATCATCGCGGATGAGCCGACAACCGCGCTTGATGTTTCGGTGCAGGCGCAGATCCTCGACCTGATCAAGGAACTGGCGGTGGAACGTCAGGTCGGCGTGATCCTCATCACCCACGACATGGGCGTGATCGCCGACACCACGGACCGCGTGACTGTGATGTATGACGGCAAGGTCGTTGAAAGCGGCCCGACCGCGCAAGTTATGGGCGCGCCGGAACATGCCTATACGAAATCCCTGATCGCCGCTGTGCCGCGCCCGACGATCAAGGTGCATCGTTTTCCCCAGATCAGCTATGGCGGGCGCGAAACCCGCTTTGCGATTGAGGAACTGGCGCGCAACTGGCCGAAGGTTGAAAACGCGCCGGACCGCCCCCTGCTGGAGGTCAGGGGCATCACCAAGAAATTCATTCAACGGCAGGGCCTTTTGCCCTGGGACCGGGATTATTTCACCGCGGCGGATGAGGTCAGCTTTGACATCCGCCCCGGCGAAGTCTTTGGCGTTGTTGGTGAAAGCGGATCCGGCAAATCGACGGTCGCACGGATGATCTGCGGGCTCTATCAGCTTGACGGCGGGGAGGTGTATTTCGACGGCCAACTGGTCAGCCAGGGTGCGGAGCGCGAGGTGCAGGATGCCTTCCGCCGCGACATCCAGATGATTTTCCAGGATCCCTATTCATCGCTCAATCCCCGGATGCGGGTTGACGCAATCATTGCCGAACCGATCCGCCATCATCGCCTGTTGACGGGTGGCGCGGTGCAGAAGCGGGTCGCCGAATTGCTTGATCAGGTGGGGCTTGGTGCGGAGGCCGCGCTGAAGTACCCGCATGAATTTTCCGGCGGCCAGCGGCAGCGGATTTCCATTGCCCGCGCCCTGGCGACCCAGCCACGATTCCTGATCTGCGATGAACCAACCAGCGCGCTTGACGTGTCGATACAGGCGCAAATCCTGAACATTCTGAAAGACTTGCAGGAACACCTGGGTCTGACCATGCTGTTCATAAGCCATGACCTGCCGGTGGTGCGCCAGATGTGTGATCGGGTGGCGGTGATGCGGCAGGGAAAGATTGTCGAGCTGGAAAATACCGAAACGCTCTTTGCGTCGCCAAAAACCGACTACACCAAGACGCTGCTGGACCTGATGCCGCGCCTTGAAGACCTTTCGATGCACGGCGTTGAAAAAGAAGTGATCTGAGCCAATGTGGCGCCCCTCTCTAAATGGGACAGGTGCTTTGACATAGCTTGGCGCAAGATGATGTGTTCGCTGGGTGAATGCCACCAAACTCGACGCATGCTTCACCTCAAATCCGCCGCATAATCAGACAAACCGGATGAACCAGTTCCTCACTTAGTTCATGCTGGCAACTGCCCCAAAACCCTGACGACGGACACGTTCCCTTTTTTATCTTTCCCTATTTGGTCGAGGCGACTGTATCGACGCCTGCAACTTGTCGGTGTTGGTCAAATTGCAGCACCAGTTGATATCCCAAAATCAAATCAAAACCCGTAAGGCTTCGAAGCCAGGACGGGTTTCGCGCCCGGAATTGTTCGATCGTCCAGAAGGCCGTGATGTTATAAATTGGTTCAGTTTCAAAGTGTGGGAGATAATTCTCTCCCGCATACTTCGTTAGTTTCAGGCAAATGCGAGGTCTCAGACAAATTCAATGGCTCTGCGCAGAAAAGAACATCCCTGAACATAATTTTACAAGGAAAAGGGGCAGCTAAACGGGGGAGTGAAAATTCAAACTCTTCTTTTCGTCAGCAAATACAGTAATTTATGAGATTTAGTGGTGCCCGGGGGCGGAATCGAACCACCGACACGAGGATTTTCAATCCACTGCTCTACCCCTGAGCTACCCGGGCACTTGGTTTGGCAGGGCTTGCCCTGCCTGGGGTCGCGGTGTTCTAGACGCGGGCGCGGGCCATGTCCAGAGGTGAAATTCCAAAAATCCGGCCTCTGGCCCTTTAATGTTGTGTCGGGGTATTGCCGGGCTGATCCGCTGGTCTTTCTGCCTCTGCGTCATCCTCATCCGGCGCAATCGTGTAGGTGCCATTGAACCAGCGCCCGAGGTCAATATCGGCACAGGTCTTGGAACAGAACGGGCGATACTTCTGATCGCTGTCACGGGCACAGATCGGGCAAGTCATGTCGGTAGATTCTCCACCAATGGCAGACGTTCGCGTTTGCGTGCCAGTTCAAAATGACCAAGCGGCGTCCAGCCGACAAGGTTTGTGTCCACCGCATCGGCCCGGAACGCCGCCCTCAGCTGTTGTTCCACCTGACGGCGGTCTTTTTTGGCAAGCGGGGCAAAGTCGATGGTGACCTGCCCGCCAAGCCCGCGCAGGCGCAGCTGGCGGGGCAGTTCGCGGGTGGTGGCAAGGTTGGCTTTCAATGCCGCAGCGGGGGAACTGTCCGCCCCTGTGTTCACATCAACCGCAACAAGGGCGCGGGTGGGTTCCACATGAAGCGTGCCGCCGCCGGGCAGCCTGACGCTGCTTTGGCGCAACGCCTCGACGGCCTCATAGACGCCAAGTATTTCAAAAGCCCGGGGATCGGTTTCGACATCCGAAACATCCCATTCCCGCCAGGCGAGTTGATGCGGGTCCGGCCCATCAAGCAGCAGTTCCACCCCCTGCCCCTGATCGCCAAGCACCTGGCGCGCAAGATCGTTCATTTCACCAAGATCTTCGCCAATTTCCGCCAGATCCGCCGCCGCAGCGGAGGAGCGCAGGATCGCACCGTAGCTGGCCCCTGCCATCACCTCATGCGCGACCTCAAGCAGTTCATCACGTCGGTCGTCATCCCGAATGCTGCGCGAAATGTTCAGCCCCGGTGCATCCGGTGTAACGATGGCGTAGCGGCTTTTGAACAGCAGTTTCTGCGTCACCGGCACGGCTTTCCCATCCTCGGCAAAGCCTGTGACCTGGACCAGAACCTCCTGCCCCGGCGCAAGGCCCTTTGCCTGACGCAGAAAGCCCGTGCCACCGGGCAGTCTGACAAACACCCCACCCTGCCCCTTGATCTGACGATCCACAACCGCGCGATAAATCGCGCCGGGCAATGGCAGGTCGGCGGCGGGTTCGATCAGGAAATCATCAAGCCGGCCATCTACCATCAGCGCAGCGGCACGCTGATCCCCGATCTGGCCAAGCACGGCAACACGTCCCTTCACGCCCGATCCCCCAGCAATCCGGCAGTCTGCAACATCCCGGCGGTTTCGGTAAGCGGCAGGCCAACCACCCCGGTGTAAGAGCCATTGATCCACGGGATAAACCGTGCGGCATAGCCCTGAATGCCATAAGCGCCGGCCTTGCCTTCCCATTCCCCGGTGTCGATATAGGCGTCGATGTCCCAATCGGAGAGGGGTTTCATACGAAGCATGGTCACGGTATCGCGTTCAATCAGACGATCGCCAAATCGTAGCGCGACCGCCGTAATCACCCGGTGGCGGCGCCCTGACAGCGCCCTGAGATAGGCCCGCGCCGCGGCTGCATCGGCGGGCTTTCCCAGAAGACGGCGGCCCATCACAACGATAGTATCCGCTGCAAGCACGGCCTCATCCGCAGCCATTTCCACCGCTTCGGCCTTTTCACGGGCCAGGCGACGGCAATAGCGGCGTGGGTCTTCGCCCTTCAGCGGGGTTTCGTCGATGTCAGCGGGGCGCACCTCAGCAGGCACAACGCCAATCTGCGCCAACAGTTCCCTGCGGCGCGGGCTCGCGGAGCCGAGGATCAGCCGCACAGGCGACTTATTTAAAGCGGTAATTGATCCGACCTTTGGTCAGATCATAAGGGGTCATCTCGACCTGTACCTTGTCGCCAGCCAGAACGCGGATGCGGTTCTTGCGCATCTTGCCTGCCGTATGAGCGATGATTTCATGGCCGTTTTCCAGCTCGACCCGAAATGTCGCATTCGGCAGGAGTTCCTTCACGACACCAGGAAATTCGAGCAGTTCTTCCTTGGCCATGTTCACTCCTTCATAAATCACCCGCCAGATGCGGGCGCGGGTTAGATGCGCCTTTTAGGGCCGATTTTCAAGGGGTTTTCGCAGATCGGGACGAATCTGTTACGAAGCCGTGCGTTTCATCAATCCTCTTGTGTCGGCGCGCCGAAACGGCTTTGCAGTTTTTCGGCAATCTGATCGCGGGCCTGCCGATAGGCGGCAAGCTTTGCCTCGCGCGTTTCTCCAAGGCCCGTCGGATCAAGGATTGGCCAATATTCGACCGTCAAATGGTAGAACCGCGTCAGATCCAGTGCGCGGCGCTGGCTTGCGGGTGACAGGGCGACAATCAGGTCAAAACCGGACAGGTCATCGCCCCATTGCTCCATCTCATCAAAGCTGCGCGACCGGTGGCGCGACAGTTCGATGCCGAGTTCCTGACAGACCGCAATGGAAAACCCGTCGATTTCCAAGTCGTTCTTCACCCCGGCGGATTGGACATAGCAATCATGGCCATAGAACTTCTTCATCAACCCTTCGGCCATGGGCGAGCGCACTGCGTTGTAATCACAGCAGAAAAGTATGGATTGTGGAAGCTCTGCCATTCTGCCTATGCCCCGAAATGCAGAACGCAAATCAGGGTGAACAAACGCCGCGCAGTGTCGATATCGACATCAGCTTTGCCTTCCATGCGCTCCTGCAACACGCGCGCCCCTTCATTGTGGATGCCACGGCGGGCCATGTCGATCGCCTCAATCTGGCTGGGCGGCAGTTTTTTCACCGCGTCGAAATAGCTTTCACAGATCTGGAAGTAATCCTTGACCACCTGCCGGAAAGGACCAAGCGACAGATGAAACTCAGCCGCATCCGCACCCTCTGCCGTATCAATGTCAAAGACCAGACGCCGGTCGCGGATCGCCAGAAGCAGGTGATAGGGCCCCGTCGGCACGCTGGCGGATCCACGGGCCGGCAAGGCGAAACTGTTGTCCTCCAGCAAATCAAAGATTGCCACACGCCGTTCCTGCTCAATCTCCGGCGTCGGTGCCTTCAACCCGCTATCGTCGATCTCTATATGACTGATTCGATTGGTCATTTTAATCTCTGTTCAAACGATCAAGACGCGCCTGAACTGACAGCCCATGCGCCTCAAGGCTTTCGGAGTTTGCCAGTGTCACAGCCGCCGGACCAACCGCACGCAGCGCATCAGGTGTCATTTTTGACAGTGTTGTGCGTTTCAGAAACTCCATCACCGACAGGCCGGATGAAAACCGTGCCGATCGCGCGGTCGGCAGCACATGGTTCGGCCCGCCAACGTAATCGCCGATAGCCTCTGGTGTCCACTGGCCAATGAAAATAGCCCCGGCATGTTTGATCCGCGCCGCCAGCGCATCGGCATCCTGAACGCAAAGTTCCAGATGTTCCGGTGCGATACGGTCCGAGAGCGCTGCCGCCTCAGCCAGATCGCGCACGGTGATCACAGCGCCAAAATCACGCCAGCTAGCGTGGGCAATCTCGCGCCGTTCCAGCGTCTTGAGCCGCGCCTCTACCGCCGTGGCGACGGCCTGCCCAAAGGCCGCGTCATCGGTGATCAGAATGGATTGAGCGCTTTCGTCGTGTTCGGCCTGGCTGAGCAGATCTACGGCGATCCAATCCGGATCGTTGTCCTTGTCGGCAATCACCAGAATTTCGCTTGGCCCCGCGATCATGTCGATCCCGACCTTGCCAAAGACACGCCGTTTCGCCGCCGCGACGAAGGCATTGCCCGGCCCGGTGATCTTATCGACGGGGGCGATGCTCTCGGTGCCATAGGCAAGGGCCGCAATCGCCTGCGCCCCGCCAATGCGATAGATCTCATCCACCCCGGACAGTCGCGCCGCAAGCAACACCAGCGGGTTGATCACCCCATCCGGTGTCGGCACGCAGATCGCCAGCCGTTCAACCCCGGCAACCTTGGCCGGAATGGCGTTCATCAGGACCGATGACGGGTAAGAGGCAAGCCCCCCCGGCACATATAGCCCCGCCGCCGCAACCGCGCCCCAGCGCCAACCAAGGGTCGCGCCGGACTCATCCGTCCAGCTTTGGTCATCGGGCATCTGGCGGGCGTGATAGGTGCGGATCCGGTCAGCGGCCAGTTCCAGCGCATCCCGTTCTGCATCCCCTACTTCGGCACAGGCCGCGTCTATCTCATCCCTGGTAAAGGCGAGCCGTTCCGCGGACAACTGAAGCCGGTCGAATTTGGCGGTCAGGTCAATCACCGCCTGATCGCCACGCGCCCGCACATCCGCAATGATATCTGCAACCACGGCATCCACATCCGGGCTGTCTTCCCGCTTTGTCGTCAGGAAGGCGGCGAAATCTGTTTCAAATCCCGCATCTTTGGTGTCGAGAAATATTGGCATGGCGACTCCTTGGCTGTGCATAGCCGCCCGGCGCGCGCGCCTCAAGCAGAGAGCGCCTTGACCATCAGAATATCGTCATGAAACACGCCATCCTGACAGACAGCGTTGGGCAGCAACCCGTAGCGCTGAAACCCCAGTTTTTCATAAAGCCGCAGGGCGCGGTCATTGCCATCGCGCACCGAAAGTTCGAGTTGTGATATCTTCCCGCGCGCGTCATCTATTATGCATTCCACCAATCGCCGCGCGACACCCGCGCCACGCAAAGAGGGATCAACAAAGACACTGAACAGCGATCCACGATGGGATTCGCACGCGTAAGGCTCAGCCCGCCAGGCCGCGATAGCACGCGGTTCATCCTGCTGAAATGCTACAAAATTACGCCGATCTGCGACGCGTGCGGCGATCACCTCCGGCGGCAGGGATTGAAACACCGCAAGCGTTTCGATGAAGTTTTCCGCGTCACATTCAAGGGCGCGGGCGCGGATGGCGCGGTAGACTGCAACGTCACCCGGCTGCGCCTCCAGCACTCTGATTGTCAGGTCAGTCGTCATGGCTTGGCGCGGATTTCGACGGCGCGCCATAGGGTCGGGTGACATCGGTCAGCGCCACATCCAGCACCTCCACCGAGAGGCGGATCGCCCCGTCACCTGCAAGGGTCAGCAGCACATGGCCGGTGCCGTCCTCCCCCGGTTCGAATGTCACCGACAGGAGTGACAGCACCGTATCGGCATCACGGCTGATCCCTTGTGTCTGCACCGCCAGCACATCGCTGACAACCAGTGTTGACTGCACCCGCTCATAGGTCCGACCACGCCGTTCGGCGGCGGCTTTATCTTCCCACCGAAAGCGATTCAGCAGCAGTGCAAAGCGCCGTTGGCCTCGCTGATAACTCATTTCATTGCCCGGAAAGACCGCATCCTGCGTGAGCGATGAAATCACCTTCAGGTCATCCGCATCCGCTGCCATCAGCCGCAGCGGGCGTTCCGCGCCATCCTCAAAAGTTGCGTCCGTGTTCATGCGTCTTTAATCCGTTCGATATTGGCGCCCACGCCGGAAAGTTTCGCCACCACATGTTCATAGCCGCGATCAAGGTGATAGACCCGGCTGACCACGGTTTCCCCTTCGGCGGCAAGCCCCGCAAGGATCAGCGACACGGATGCACGCAGATCCGTCGCCATCACCGGCGCGCCCTTCAGCCGTTCCACCCCGGTGACCGTCGCCGTGCCGCCCTGAACATCGATATCCGCGCCCATACGCACCAGTTCCGGCGCGTGCATGAAACGGTTTTCGAAGATTTTTTCTTCCAGCACCGAAGTCCCTTCGGCTGTGCAAAGCAGCGCCATCATCTGCGCCTGAAGGTCGGTCGGGAAACCGGGAAACGGTTCTGTCGTGACATCTACGGCACCGACCCGCCCGTTTTTGCGGGCCACCTTGAGTCCGCGCCTGGTTTCCTCAACCGCAATTCCGGCGGCATCGAGCTTTTCACAGAACGCCTGTACCAGGTCCAGCCGTCCGCCAAGAAGCTCTACCTCGCCCCCGGCAATAGCCGGAGCCAGCATATAGGTCCCAAGCTCGATCCGGTCAGTGACAACCGGATGTGTGGCTCCGCCCAGCCGATCCACACCTTCTATGGTGATGGTCGAGGTGCCCGCGCCGTCGATATGTGCGCCCATCTTCGTGAGGCAGTCAGCCAGATCCACGATCTCCGGCTCGCGCGCCGCGTTTTTCAGAACCGTAGTGCCCTTGGCGAGCGTCGCCGCCATCAGCACGTTTTCCGTTGCTCCAACCGAGGCAAAGCGCAGCTCATGGGTTGCACCGATCAGCCCCTTCGGCGCCTTGGCGTGGAGGTAGCCATCCTTCAGCTCGATCTCCGCCCCGAGTGCAGTCAGCGCATCAATATGCAGATCCATGGGCCGCGCGCCGATCGCGCAGCCCCCCGGCAGGCTGACAACCGCATGGCCAAGACGCGCCAGCAGCGGCCCAAGCACGAGGTTGGAGGCCCGCATCTTGCGCACGATGTCATAGTCGGCCACCGGGTTGACCTCCCCGTGGGAGGACATGGCGATTACCTTGCCGTCCTGAAGCGAGGACACTTCAGCCCCAAGGGATTGCAACAGGACTGTCATCGTCTTGATGTCACTGAGGCGCGGTGCATTGGTCAGCGTCAGCGGCTCCTCGCTCAACAGCGTCGCGGGCATCAGTGTCAAACAGGCGTTCTTCGCTCCCGCAATCGGAATTTCACCGCTGAGGGCACCATTGCCCCTGACCACAATCGAATCCATGCCTGCCTATTCCTTTTCTGCCTCTTTGGCTGCCCGGGTTCGCGCCTGCGCCTTGCGTTTGGCCATATTGGCCTTCAGCGCCGCCTTCAACCGGGCGTCGCGCGCCTCGGCTGGCGTTTGCTTTGGTTTTTCTGGTGTATTCCCGGACATGACTCCCTCTCTATCCCAGTGGGCAAAAAGGGTCCAGATTGCGCTTGCACGAAATGGGGAATGGGGCTAATGAGCCGCCCTGACGGACACAAAAGTCCCCCGCCGCGGTAGCTCAGTGGTAGAGCGCGTCATTGGTAATGACGAGGTCGGGAGTTCAATCCTCCCCCGCGGCACCATCTCGCTTTTTCGCTCCAAAAAATTCCCTAAGTATCTGAAAGGGAATGATAAATTTGGAGTTTCATACACCCCATTTTGACTACATCGAAGAGGCTCTGCAAAGGCCAATCTGAGCACCGTTTGGCGCACCGCGTAACTGCCATTTTTGTATATATTCCAAGGGTTTGATAGGAAATTCAGGGAGAGTTCAATACACTTTTCTAACCTTGTCCGTCGTCAGAGGCCTCGAACGAAGTGTGGTCGATGGACTTTATGGCTGATCAGTTGGCGGATGGCAGGTCATTCAAGACACTGAATGTGCTGGAGGACTTCAATCGTGAAGGGCTTGCCATTGAGATCGACTTCTCGCTGCCGTCAGAACGCGTCGTGCGCACCCTGAACCAGATCATTGCCTGGCGCGGTAAACCCACAAATCACGTTTAAGCATCACGGATATCGCCGCCACTCAAACTCCGACAGTTTTTGTCGGAATTTGTTCTGGATCAAAGAAGCGCCTGCGAAATCATCCTAAGTTCCTTTCGAACCAAAACCGAAAGGCAAAGAAGATGTTTCGCACAATAGTTACAGGCCTCACAATCGCCGCAGCACTTGCGGGGACAGGTCTTGCGGAAACCTATGAAGTCAAGATGCTGAACCGTGGTGACGATGGTCCTATGGTCTTTGAACCCGCCTACCTGAACCTCGAACCGGGCGACACGGTGCGTTTCCTGGCAACCGATCGCGGACATAACGCGGAAACCATCGACGGCATGCTGCCAGAGGGTGTTGAAGGCTTTGAAGGCCGGATCAACGAAGAAATCGAATACACATTCGATACCGAAGGCTACTACGGCATCCGCTGCAAGCCACACTATGCCATGGGCATGGTGATGACGATTGCCGTGGGCGATGGCGAGGCACCGGATGCCTTCCTCGAAGGGCGGGTTCCGCGCAAGGCGCTCGAACGGTTTGAAGCACAGCTCGCTGGCCTTTGAACGCCGCCCCGAAATCCCGTGTGGGCATTCCCTGCCCACACCCCTTCCCATCCCTGAATGGAGAAAGACAATGACCAAATTCATCAATCCCGGCCTTTTGCCGACCAATCGGCGCAATGTTTTGCGCGGCTCCCTTCTGGCCGGTGCCGCAGCCTTTGCCGGTGTTGGCGCCACAGCGTCCACACGCAGCATGCCGACCGTTCGCCCGCGTCAACCCGCCGCCCGGTTTGTGGAAGCCGAAGCCACGGCACAAAGCAACGCTATTCCGGCGGATCTTTCTGGCTACACACGGGTGAAACAGGAGCTTGTCGCCCCACCCTTTGCCCCGGCACATGACCAGGTCGCAACGGGCGGGCCAAAAATCATCGAAGTCACGATGGACACCGAAGAACGGCTGATGGTTGTCGACGAAGATACAGGTGCCGCGATCTGGGCGCTGACCTATAATGGCTCGGTTCCCGGCCCGCTGATCATCTGCCACGAAGGTGACATGGTGGAACTGACGCTGCGCAACCCCGTGGACAGCGTGATGGAACATAACATCGACTTCCACGCCTCGACTGGCGCGCTTGGCGGTGGCGCGCTGACCCATGTCTATCCGGGTGAGGAAACCGTGCTGCGCTGGAAGGCCACAAAGGCCGGTGTCTTCACCTATCACTGTGCGCCGGGTGGCGCGATGATCCCCTACCACGTCTGCCACGGCATGAACGGCGCGGTTATGGTGCTGCCCCGTGACGGGCTAAAGGATGCCGAAGGCAACCCGCTGCGCTACGACAGCATCGCCTATATCGGGGAGCAGGATTACTATCTTCCAATCGACGAAAACGGAGATTTCCGCCACTATGAGGCGGCCGGCGACGACTATGCCGACAGCCTTGAGGCAATGCGCACCCTGACGCCGACCCACAGCGTGTTCAACGGTGCGGTTGGGGCTCTGACCGGCGAAAACGCCTTTCGGGCGAAGGTTGGGGAAACCGTGTTGATGGTCCACAACCAGGCCAACCGCGACACCCGGCCCCATCTGATCGGCGGGCATGGCAACTATGTGTGGGAGACCGGTTCGTTCACCGATGCGCCGCTGACTGGGATCGAAAGCTGGTTCATCCGCGGCGGCAGCGCCGGGGCGGCGATGTATACCTTCGAACAGCCCGGCGTCTACGCCTATGTGAACCACAACCTGATCGAAGCCGCGCTTCTTGGCGCAACCGCACATTTCGTCGTCGATGGCGAATGGGACAATAATCTGATGGAACAGGTTGCCGCCCCGCGTGAATTCGCCACCTGAGATGAGGTGATATGAGATGACCGCCGCCGCCACTTCTGAATTTCGTCCGTTCAGGTCCATTCTCTGGACCGTTCCGGCCGGGATCGTGGCGGCGGCGCTTTGGCTTTCATGGCCTTCCCCGACCCCTTCCCCGCTGCTTCCGCAGATGGCGGAACACCCGGTGATCCTGCCCGATAGCACACAGCTTCACGTCCAGAAGTTCGAAGTGACCATCGCTGAATGGAACCTATGCCACATGGCCGGTCATTGTGCGCTCTCCCTGCGCGCGCGCCCGGATCAATCCGCCTTGACCACCCCGGCAACCGGGCTGAGCCATGCCGACATCCGGCAATACATCACCTGGATCAACGCCGAAACCGGGCTGCACTTTCGCCTGCCGACGCTTGATGAATGGGCTTATATGGCGCGCGATGTTCTGCCAGAGGAACCTGATCCGATCTTCACCGACCCTGCGCTCAGCTGGGCCTCTGACTACCTGATCGAAGGGTTGCCCGATCGCACTCTGAAACCAACCGGAAGCCATACGATCACCCAGGAGGGCGTTGCCGATCTTGATGGCAGCGTTTGGGAATGGACCTCTGATTGCTTCAATGATGCCCCCGAAGGCAGATGTGCCGCATTCTACGTTGGGGGCGAACATGTCGCCGCGATGTCCTATCTGATCCGTGATCCTGCCCGCGGCGGCTGTGCCGTCGGCGCGCCACCGGCACATCTGGGGTTCCGGCTGGTTTCCGATCTGCCAATTCATTGAACGCTCTGGCCTATCGGTCCGCTTTGGCGCTACATTGTGCGCAAGATCGGAGGCAGCAATGAACACAAAAAAGACAACTGAAACATATGAGCAGGGCATGAAAACCAGGCGTCGGGTGCTTGGGGATGCCCA
>CAYTUW010000072.1:0-12997 GCA_964441435.1 uncultured Rhodobacterales bacterium | reverse complement strand
ATTGAGCCTTTGTAATCAATAAGGTGCTGTTGAAGCCATGCAATCGTTTCGGCGTCAAGGTGGTTGGTCGGTTCATCCAGAAGCAACATATCGGGCGCCTCAAGCAGCAGCTTGCAAAGCGCGACGCGGCGTTTTTCACCCCCGGAAAGTGTTGTGACATCGGCATCATCGGGCGGGCAGCGCAGGGCTTCCATCGAGACATCAATCTGCGCATCAAGATCCCAGAGGTTCGCGGCGTCAATCTCATCCTGAAGCTTTGCCATTTCTTCGGCGGTTTCGTCGGAGTAGTTCATGGCGAGGTCGTTATAGCGGTCGAGGATCGCCTTTTTTTCGGACACGCCGAGCATCACGTTTTCGCGCACTGTCATTGTGGCATCGAGTTCCGGTTCCTGCGGAAGATAGCCGACTTTGGCGCCCTCAGCCGCCCAGGCTTCGCCGGAAAAGTCCTTATCCAGCCCGGCCATGATCTTCATCAGCGTGGACTTACCCGCCCCGTTGACGCCAACAACACCGATTTTGACGCCGGGAAGGAAGCTTAACCTGATGTTTTCAAAGCATTTTTTGCCGCCGGGATAGGATTTGGACACGCCGTCCATGTGATAGACATATTGATAAGACGCCACGACAGGAACACTCCGCCAGATTTCGGTTTCAGGCAGGTCTATCCTTTGGCTGGCTCCGGGGCAATATCCCCGACCCAATAGCCGGGTCGCTGAAAACGGATTTGCCTTAAAATGTTCATAAAAGAACCCCCCGATTGTCCAGGAAGGCCAAACTTCTGTCCGCCCGCAAGGCTATTGCAGTCATGTTTACGAGTTTCGGTTGAGTACAGTACAGGGCAAAGAGCAGCAAAATGGCGCAAGAAACCTATGATTGGTCAGTCCATTATTTTGACGAGCAGAATGCAGGCACGACCACGTTTAACTCAGCATCGGGTGAAACCGTCGACATCACGGTAAGTCAGCCCGATCCGGGTTTTGACTATGTGAGCGGTGGTGACGGGTTTGAAACCGGCCAGCTTGGCGGGAGCTTTGGCGGATACATGGAGATGTTCAGCAACTTCTTCACCCGTGATGATACGCTGACCACAACTATCTCATTTGCCAATAACACCGAAAGCGGTGACAACAGTGTAACCAATGTGTCGTTTACAATTTTTGACATCGACAGCACGGTAACCGGCAGTTTTCAGGATCAGGTGACTGTGGTTGCCTACGATGTGAATGGGCTGCCTCTGCCGGTGGTCATGACAGCAGTCAATCCGGGTGATGTTCTGGTCACCGGAAACACGGCAACCGCTATCCTGGGTGCGGGGACCGGGCCTTCCGGCTCTGCTGCAAACAACTCCACTGATGGCAACGTGGTGGTCAATATTGCCGGTGAAGTCGCCAGCATCGAGATCACCTATGGAAACGGCCCGGATGCGCAGTTCTTTCCGGCGCAGCAGACCATTGGCATCAGTGACCTGACCTTTGATCTTGTGCCGTTGATCATATGCTTTGTGCGCGGAACTGAAATCAGAACAGACCGTGGCGACCTGCCGGTCGAGGCGCTTTTGCCCGGTGATCTCGTCATGACGGTGGATCACGGGTTGCAGCCAATCCGCTGGATCGGGTCGCGCAGGGTACGGGCGCGGGGTGCCATGGCCCCGGTCCGTTTCGCACCGGGCAGCCTGGGCAATGACAAACCGCTGGTTGTCTCGCCCCAGCACCGGGTGGTGCTTGGTGGCTGGAAGGCGGAGCTATACGCCGGCGCGGATGAAGTTCTGGTGCCTGCGATCAGCCTGGTGAATGATCACGACATCACCCGCCAAACCGGAGGAGAGGTGGAGTATTTTCACCTGATGTTTGATCAGCATGAAATTATTTATGCCGAGGGTGTGGCGACCGAAAGCCTGCTGGTGACAAAACGCTCGATCGCTTCGCTTCCGACAGCAGCGCGTCAGGAATTTGAAGCGTTGTTCCCGGAATTATACCTGCGTCCCGAAACGACGGGGGAGGCCGCGCGGCCAATCCTGAAAACCTATGAAGCGTCGGTGCTGGCTGCGGCCTGATCCAGCAGAACGGGTTTGCCGTGCGGCGTGCGCAGATAGGCGGCTTCCCAATCATCGCGGCGCCTGGTGACCACCTCTGATGTCAACCCGGCCTTTGCGCTCAGGGTTTCCAGAGCGGCAAGGGCGGCGTTGAAATAGCTGTCTTGCGTATCCGGAGCGCCTTTTGCGTCAGCGACCTTCAAGGCAGCGCCGAGTTCCCTGGCCCAATCCTTTTGCGTAAAATGCCCCCCACGCACCATCGCATCGGCAATCGCAAGAACCTGTGCGTGCCAGGGCTGTTCAAAGACACCGGCGGGCGGGGCGAGCGGATCGTCAGAGGGTTTCAAGATATGGCTCCCACAGGTCAATGCAGACGGTGTCATTGGCAGAGGCAGCTTCGCCCCACAGCTCGCGGGCCTTAAATTCAACCGTGTAGAGGTGCTGCGCCTCATGCACGCCGCGCGCGCCCTGATCGGCATAAAGATGCCCGCCATGCTGCGCGATCACTGTGCCTGTGCGTCCGCGTGCGTAGGCAGGCAGGCGGGTGTGGCCAATACCGGGATCGGTGATTGTGCGCACGGTCTTGCCAAGGGCGAACAGCGGCGGGTTGTCCATCTCACGGTGGTAGTCGACATTCATCGCGCGCTGTTTTTCGAGCACATCCTTTGGCGACAGTGCCGGGGCAGGGGGGGCGGGAACGCTGGCCTTGCCGGAAACGGCTTCTTCCAGTGTGAACAGCCCCTGGTCAACCCTGTGGGCCATTTCATTCAGGCACCATTTCACGAAATAGGGCAGGGTGGCGTAAGCTTCGGGGTCCATGTTTTCAATGCCATGACGCCACCAGTCAATAGTGCCGCCGGGCAGGGGGATGTTTTTGGAAAGCGCCCATTGGCGGCGCTCCCATTCTTCGCGGAAAGGGGGGGCATCCACGTCAATAGGGCCGTGCCCGGATGTGCCACCAAGGTCGTGGGGGGCGTTCATTGGGCCGCTCCGATATCCAAATCACGCTGGGTGCCGATCATTGCGTTGCGGGTAATGATGGCGGCAAGCCTGTCTGCGTCCCAACCGTCGGTTCCGGCAGGACGCTCAGGCACCACAAGATAACGCAGCTCCGCCGTGCTGTCCCAGACCCGGACCTTGACCTTATCCGGCAGTTCCACCCCGAATTCGGACAAGACAGCACGCGGTTCGCTGACCGCCCGTGCTCGGTAGGCGGCAGACCGATACCAGATCGGCGACATGCCAAGCACCGCAAACGGGTAGCAGGAACAGAGCGTACAGACGACGAGGTTATGCACATCAGCGGTATTTTCGACCGCCTTCAGGTGTTCAGTGGCATGCCCTTCATAACTGAAATCCTTGATCGCCTGCCCCGCATCTTCCATCAGGCGGTGATAGAAGTCCGGTTCCGTCCAGGCCCGCGCGATGACCTCTGCCCCGCGGCGCGGGCCGATCTTTTCCGAATAAAGCTCCACCCAGTTGTCGATGGTTTCCTGGGCAACCAGTCCCTTTTCAACCGCGAGGCTTTCCAGTGCCTTCACACGCAGTGCTGGTTCGGGCGGCAGGTGGCTGTGGAGATGGTGGTGGATATCAGCGATTTTCTTGCGGTCATAGCTGGCCATGGCATCCCCCTTGCTGACATTCGTGATGCCAGAGTTGAGCGTGTTGGTCAAATTCACTTTCCAGATATTCAGGATCACGCCGGGTGATTGATCCATTGATTCCGCTGGACAATTCGCCCCCCGAGGCCCTAGCAAGTGCGGGATATGCGGTTTCTTTTGCCAAAAGCGCGCGCAGGCCAGGTGATCGGCCTGTTGGGCGGGTCATTTGATCCGCCGCATGCGGGGCATGTTCATATCAGTGAACAGGCGCTACGCCGGTTCGGGCTTGATCGCATCTGGTGGCTTGTCAGCCCCGGCAACCCGCTGAAGAAGCGCGGTCCGGCCCCGATGAGCCGGCGCGCTGAGGCTGCTCGCAGGCTGATCAGAAACCCGCGCATTGAGGTGACGGATTTTGAAGCGCAGGTTGGCACACGCTATACGGCGGAAACCATTCTGGCGCTTTATCACCACTACCCGCGCACCCGGTTTGTCTGGCTCATGGGGGCCGATAATCTCGCGCAGTTTCACCTGTGGGACAGCTGGGGATGGATTATGCAGAACATTCCCATCGGGGTCATTGCCCGGCCCGGAGACCGGATGGGGGCACGCACAAGCCCGGCGGCACAGCGATTTGAGCGCTTCCGCATTCCCGGTAAATCCTCGCGCCTGCTGGGCCATGCGGCAGCACCTGCCTGGTGTTTTATCAATGTGCCGATGATGAAACTGTCCTCCACCCAGATCCGCGCGCGCGGGGAATGGCCACGTTAGATGCAGCACGGGTGGTAAGATTTCTTTGACTTGCGCGACTCATGCGCGCTGGGATAGCGAAAGACATGGGTAAAACGGTTACACGGCGCGGCTTTCTTGCAGGCATCCTGGCGACAACCTCGGGCGCAGCGCTTGCCAATGCGCCGGAGGTTTCACTGCGCCCGCCTGCGCGCCCCGGCGACGTCCTGCAACGATCCGCCCCTGCAGCGCAGGATCTTGTGCAGGCGGCGCGGCTTGGGGCAGGCAAGGTGGGCTATGTGGTGGCCGATGCACGCACGGGCCAGGTTCTGGAAACCATGAATCCGCTGCTGCCCCAGCCACCCGCAAGTGTCACCAAAAGCTTTACGGCCCTTTATGCGTTGAACCATCTGGGGGCTGGCTACCGGTTTCGCACGCGGCTGATGGCCAGCGGCACCGTGTCCGGCGGGCGTCTTAATGGCGATCTGACCCTTGTGGGCGGGGGCGATCCGACGCTGACCACCGATGTGCTGGGCGATATGGCGCGCGATCTGAAAGCAGCCGGAATCAATGAGGTTCGCGGGACGTTCAAGGTGTTCGCCGGAGCCTTGCCCTATATCCGGCAGATCGACCAATCCCAGCCTGACCATCTGGGTTATAACCCGGCGATTTCGGGGCTGAACCTCAATTTCAACCGGGTGCATTTCGAATGGAAGCGCGCAGGCAGCACCTATGAAGTCAGCATGGAGGCCCGCGCCGAGCGCTATCGCCCAAGGGTTGCGACCGCCCGGATGGAGGTCGTGAACCGCGATCTGCCCGTCTACACCTATGCCGAGCGGCAGGGGCGTGATGACTGGACGGTGGCGCGGGGCGCGCTTGGCAATGGAGGCAGCCGCTGGTTACCGGTGCGCCACCCCGACGCTTATGCCGCGGATGTGTTCCGCACGCTGGCCCGGTCCCATGGGATCGTCCTGTCGGCGCCGCGCATGACCAACGCCCAGCCACGCGGAACAGTGATTGTTGAGCGCGGCAGCGATACGCTGCGCCCGATTTTGCGCGACATGCTCAAATACTCAAACAACCTGACGGCAGAGGTTGTTGGCCTGACCGCCACCGGCGTGCAAGGGCGCCGTGCGCAGAACCTGAGGGGATCAGCGCAGCAAATGGGAAGCTGGGCGCAGGGGCAACTTGGCGCACAACGGGCGCGATTTGTCGATCACAGCGGGTTGGGGGATGCGTCGCGGGTTTCGGCCCGTGACATGGTGCAGGCGCTGGTGGAGGTTGGACCTGAGGGAGCGCTCAAGCCGCTTCTGAAGGAAATCGCCTTTCGGGATGATAACAACCGCCCGCTGCAAAACCAACCGATTGAGGTCAGGGCAAAAACAGGGACGTTGAATTTCGTCTCCGCCCTTGCGGGCTATGCCCGCAGCCCCGGTGGGCGAGATCTGGCCTTTGCGGTATTTTCAGCCGATATTGATCACCGCGCAGCGCTGACGCGCGGCGAAAGGGAACGCCCGGCGGGCGCGCGCGGCTGGGCCCGGCGGGCGCGGCATCTGCAACAGCAGCTGATTGAGCGATGGGCTGCAGCCTATGAGGCCTGAGCAAGGCTGGCGAACTGGGCGTTGGCCTTTTCTGCGACTTCAGCGAGCGTTCCGAACAACTTGTTGACCTCGGACAGGGCCGCAAAACAGTTGTCATCCGTTCCGGCAATGAGTTCCTCACGCGATGTATCCAAAGCGCAGAGATGCTGCTGAGTTCGCTTGCTCAGATTCAGGTCCGCTGCGGCTGACAGGATGTTGCGCTGCGTCAGGCTGTGACCTAGCCCCTTTACGACGACAGGCTGAAGCCCGCGAGTCATCAGATAAGCATCAAGATAGCATTCCACCGCATAGAGCGCGGCAAGGCAGGCCGGTGCACGGGATACCGGGCTTTGCTTGCGAAAGCGTTCCTTAAGGAAATTGGCCGCCGCGTCATATTCCTGCGCCAGTCCCAGACTCGCGTCTATCGCTTCCTGATCCATTGGCGCTTGCATTGTCTGTCCGTCCATCTTGAGACTCCCCACAATAAGTCGGGAATCACTGTCCGGCAGCAATCTGGCAAAATAATGGAGCCGACGCGCTGTTTTGGTGCAATCGGTGCGTCAGAGCGTCATATGCCGTGCCCGCGCACCCCGTTCAATCGCCGCACCATGCAGGCGGTCGATGTTCAGTTGGTAGCGAATTTCAGCCAGCATGACGAGTTCTGCCTCCTGCAGGCGCCCATCGGCGGCGGCGACATCACAGGCCAGCGCATAGGCGGTTTCAAACAGTTTTTCCGGCAGCCCGTCCTTGATCAGGCCAAAAAGCGCATCAAGCCCGTCCTCATCCTCAAACAGATCAAAGACGACCTGGCTGACCTGTTTCAACCGATCCACATCATAGCCCGCAAAGATCGGCAGGTGATTGACGATGCGCTCAATCGTGACCAGTTCTGAAGTGCGGATATTTTCGTCACTCGCACTTTCGGCGATCATGATCGCAACCAGCGCGTCCTGCGGTGAAAAGGAATGGGGGGCTTCGGGGGCCATGGTGCAAACTCCGTCTATTTGGCGTGACATTATTGACGGGGAGGGGCGGGGGCAATAGGAAGTGGCGCGCCTTTTGCCGGGCGGTCCCGCATTAATGGAAGTCACTGAAATGTCTGATCTGCGCACCGAAGCGATGCAATCCAAAGCCTGGCCCTTTGAAGAGGCGCGCCGTTTGCTCAAACGCTTTGACAAAGCGCCGCCGGAAAAAGGCCATGTGTTGTTTGAAACCGGCTACGGGCCAAGCGGGCTGCCCCATATCGGCACCTTTGGCGAAGTGTTGCGCACAACCATGGTGCGCCGCGCCTTTGAGGTGATTTCCGACATTCCGACCCGACTGATCTGTTTTTCCGATGATCTTGATGGGATGCGCAAGGTGCCGGGTAATGTGCCAAACCCGGAAGCCTTGCAGGAACATCTGCAAAAACCGCTGACCTCCGTGCCTGATCCGTTTGGCACGCATGATAGCTTTGGTGATCACAACAATGACATGCTGAAGCGGTTCCTCGATACCTTTGGATTTGAGTATGAATTCTACTCTGCCCGGTCGTTTTATCAGTCCGGCGATTTTGACGATGTGCTTAGGCGCTGTGCGGAACGCTATGACGATCTGATGGCGGTTATGCTGACAAGCCTGCGAGAAGAACGTCAGCAGACCTATTCTATCTTCCTGCCGATTCATCCTTAAACGGGCCGTGTGCTTTATGTGCCAATGAAACATGTGGATGGGCGCGAAGGCACAGTGACCTTTGACGATGCGGATGGCCGCGAATGGACGCTGCCGGTCACCGGCGGTAATGTAAAGCTTCAGTGGAAACCGGATTTCGGCGCACGCTGGGCGGCGCTGGGCGTGGATTTTGAGATGTATGGCAAGGAACACGCCACCAATGAAAAAATCTATGACACGATCTGCCGCAAGCTTGGTGGCCAGCCGCCGAACCATTTCAGCTATGAGCTGTTTCTGGATGATCAGGGTCACAAGATTTCAAAGTCCTCCGGCAACGGGATTTCGATTGATGAATGGCTGAGTTATGCGGCCACGGAAAGCCTGTCTTACTTCATGTATCAAAAGCCCAAGACCGCCAAACGGATGCATTTTGATGTGATCCCGCGGGCGGTCGATGAATACCACCAACAGCTGCGCGCCTATGCAACACAGGACACCAAGCAGCGGCTGAACAACCCGGTGTTTCATATTCATGGACACAATGTGCCGGACAGCAACCTGGCGATCCCGTTTTCCATGCTGCTGAACCTGGCGAGCGTTTCTGCGGCGGAGGATAAAGACCGCATGTGGGGCTTTATCCAGCGCTATGCGCCGGAAACCGGGCCAGACACGCACCCTGACCTTGATGCCGCCGCCGGGTTCGCGGTGCGCTATTACAATGATTTCGTGAAGCCGGCCAAAACCTATCGCGCACCAAATGATCAGGAACGCGCCGCTATGCAGGATCTGCTCAAAGCGTTGAAAGACCCGCAGGCCGGGCTTGATATGATTGCCGCCAAAAATGCAGCGATGGGGAACAGTGACCCCTTGCCGGAAGTTGACATGAACAGTGATGATTTTCTGCAAAGTATCGTTTTTGCGGTGGGCAAGAACCACGGGTTTGAGCCATTGCGTGACTGGTTCAAGGCGCTTTACGAAGTGTTCCTTGGCGCCAGCCAGGGCCCGCGATTTGGCGGTTTCATAGCGCTTTACGGGATCAGGGACTCGATCAAACTGATCGAAGATGGGCTGGCCGGAAAATTGAACTGAAACTTTTTTGCGTTCTGCCACGTATCTCCTGATGTAGGATCTAACGAGGGAGGACGCAATGAAGGAACTGTTGCTCGCGATTTCCATTATCTGCGCAACATTGATCGGCAGGGCGGAGGCGCAGGAGCCCGAAATCCAGTCGGTGATTTCCGATCAGGTGGCGGCGTTTCAGGCGGATGATTTTGCGGCGGCCTTTGCCTACGCCTCACCCAACATCCAATCTATTTTCGGCACTCCTGAACAGTTTGGCGCGATGGTTGAAAACGGCTATCCGATGGTACACCGCGCCGAGGAGTTCCGGTTTCTCGACCTGCGGGAGATCGCGGGTGCCTTGTGGCAAAAGGTGCTGTTCAGGGATCAATCCGGCGGCGTTCATATCCTCGACTATCAGATGGTTCAGGGCGCAGGCGGCTGGAAGATCAACGCGGTGCAGCTTCTGCGGGCGCCGGATGTCGGGGCGTGAGGCAGCGCGCGGTGGTCTCAGCACGCATTAACCAATCATAGATACCTCTTTTGCCGTCAGGGCAGCCGACATTGACGTCGGACGCCCATAGCGGAATTGGAAAGAGGTTCGGATGAACAAAGCGATTACCGATGGGCTGGTCCTGATGCCGCCCGAATTCGAAGATGGCCTGACGGTGTGGTCCTCAGGCGATGGCACACCGGGGTCCGATACCTATGACGGCGACCCGAACGCCACCATTGTCCCGGCGGACCAGGATTTCGGTGGCTGTCTGGAACTCGTCAAAACCGATGATACGCAGAAGCTGCGGTATATGGGGGAAACGCCTCTGGAGCCGGGGTGCTATCTGCGGATACGGGCACGCCTAAAGGCGATCAGCGGCAATTTCCCATCGGTTCGCATTTCGGGCTGGGCAGGGGATGCGGGCAACAGCCATGTGCCGGGCGTAACGGAAACCGGCCCTGCGACGACGCTCAGCTCTTACGGCGACATTGTAGAGGTTGCTGCGATCGTTGGTTCCGGCGCGCGAGGCGGAGTCGATATGGCCTGGGGCACCGCCGCAACCTATGGGCACTTCGGTCTGGACCTGACCGGGTCAAACGGCGGTGTGGTTCGCATTGATGACCTGATCATCGAAGATGTAACCCATGTCTTTGCCGGGCAGATGCGGGATTGGGTGGATGTCACAGACTTCGGCGCAGTCGGCGATGGCGTCACGGATAACATGGCGGCATTTGAAGCGGCAGATGCGGCGGCGGCCGGCCGGGCGGTGTTGGTGCCGGCTGGCGTATATCACCTTTCAGATCATGTGACCTTCGAAAATCGCGTTCGATTTGTCGGCACTGTTACCATGGATGATGATAAGCGCCTGACACTGACAAAAAACTACACGTTGCCCGATTACATCGGTGCCTTCGGGAATGAATTGCTGGCGCTCAAGAAGGCGATCCAGGTGCTGTTCAATTTCTCGGATCACGACTCCCTGGATCTCGGTGGGCGACAGGTCACGATTGATGAACCGCTGGATATCCAGGCGATTGTCGAGAACAAGACCACATATGCGACGCGTCGCGTCATCCGGAATGGCATGATCGATGTGGTGGCGAGCACGAATTGGGACTCTGAGGTGATGACCTCCCAGGCGACCTATGCAACGGCAAACAACAAAACCCTGACGAATGTGGTCAACATCGCAAATATTGCGGTTGGATCTCTTGTTACAGCCCCGGGTGTCGGGCGCGAAGTCTACGTCGAAGCGGTGAATATCGGTGCGCAGACGCTGACGCTTTCGCAACCTCTTTTTGATGCGGCGGGAACGCAGGAATACACATTCACGCGTCACAAATACGCGCTTGATTTCAGCGGGTTTGACAGCCTGTCGCGGTTCGTTCTGGATGATGTGGATATTAAGTGCAATGGCTTTGCGAGCGGCGTCATGCTTGCCCGTGGTGGGTTGATTTTCCATATGCGTGATTGCTTCGTGACCCGACCCAAAGACCGTGGTGTCACCTCTGCCGGGACCGGCTGCCAGGGCATGTTGATTGACCGCTGTCAGTTCCTGTCTGATGAACAGGGGGAGCGAGCGCAGGACCGAAGCTCCATCGCGCTGAACGTCAACGCCAACGATACAAAGCTTCGTGACAACCGTATTGTACGGTTTGCGCACTTCGCGGTACTTAACGGATCGGGGCACCTGCTGACCGGTAACCATTGGTTCCAGGGCGATAACGAAAGCGCTGGGATCCGGCAGGCGGGGGTCGTCTTTACCCAGACCAACGTCAAATCAACGGTGACAGGCAACTATATCGATAACAGCTTTATCGAATGGACAAATGAGCATGACTCCGACCCGGATTTCAGCTCTGAACTGTCGTTTGGCGGCTTGTCGATCACCGGGAACATTTTCACGGCCTCTGATGTCGCTGGCTGGTTCAGCTGGATCGTGACAAAACCCTTTGGCATCGGCCACTTCATTAACGGTATGGCCGTCATCGGGAATACCTTC
The DNA here is from genome assembly GCA_964441435.1 of uncultured Rhodobacterales bacterium. Lineage (GTDB taxonomy): Bacteria > Pseudomonadota > Alphaproteobacteria > Rhodobacterales > Rhodobacteraceae > CAYTUW01. The sequence goes on along the minus strand of CAYTUW010000072.1, from coordinate 1,851 downwards.
AGGGCCGTCAATGCTGTCGTCGACGCCGCTGATCATGTTGATAACTCCTTTGCGGGTTTCGACTATTCACGCATGCGGAACGTGATCTGGGAGGGCAACGCCTATGCGCAGGTTGCAAAGAAAACCCAAAATCCGGTGTCGATCACCCATTCGGAAGCGACGGACAGCCAGATCTGGAATGTTGATCTGGCTGACTATCTGCCGTTCCAGGCCTGGGCGCGGCGGGTTACGGGACTTGTGGCCTCAGAACGCATCAATACAGGCACCGACGTGCAGGTTACGGATATGCCCTATGTGCAGACCCAGCAAGGCCCGGCGAACAGTGCAGTGGATGTGGTCTGGGCGCAGCCCTGTAAGGGGGAGATTCAGATCACGGTGCGGATGGACAATCCATCCTGAGCAACCGGGCGGCGCGGTAACGGCGGGGGCGGAAAGGGGCGCGAGGGGCGCCCCTTTTCTTATCTCAGAAGGTTTGTGCTAGTGTTGCCCTGAAAGGATCCGATTATGCCCAAGATCACCAGTTCTGAACCGTTGCAAACCGTCATCACCACATTTGAGGTTACCCCGGGAACCTGCCAGGACCTGCTTGAAGCACTTGAGGCCGCCTATGCTGAATTTATTTCCAAACAGCCTGGGTTCATCGGCGCCGGCCTGCATGTGAACGATGCGCAGACGAGGATTGCCAACTATTCTCAGTGGCAGCGACGAGAGGATTTTCAGGCCATGTTGCGGACCCCGGAAATGCGCGCCCGCAACCGGGAGTTCAATGTGCTTTGCAAGAGTTTTGAGCCGGTGATGTATGATGTGCAGGCGGTGTTCGGGCGATAGGTCCATGCCACCGTTTGGGCAGCGGCCCTGCGGGGCAGGCTAGAATGTAATCCATGTGCCAAGCCGTAAAGCCGGATCTGTGTTGCCGCCCAGGGCAACATCAGCGGCGACAAGGAGCTGGAGCCGCTCACTAACTTGCCAGGCTATTGCAGGTGTGAACTGAAGTTCCGGTGTCGATTGCAGATCGTGTTCCGCAACGACCCCTGCCATAAGGGACCACGCGCCGCGACGGGTGCCCCAGATGGTTTCGAGTTTGAGCTCCGTTTGTCCCAACCCGGGCAAATGGCTGACATGAAAGTCGGCTGCCAACCACCCGTTTCCCAGCCCTTTTCCCCAGTTAAGACTGCCGCGAACCACCGGGGCCTCCACCGTATCCTGCCGCCATCCCAGGGCCAGCGTCGCGGCAAACTGATGTGTCGACGAAGGCTGGGATAATGGCGCGCGCAGAAAGGCGAGGATTTGACCATCATCCCAATGTGGTGAATGGTAGAGATCCACCCCAATAGTGATGCGACGGGGCAACCCGTATTCCGCGTAAATCTGATTTGTCTGCCAGCTTTCAGAGCCGGAAAATCCCAATTTGGTGGTCACGGCGACAAAGCCAGTGCCCTGTTCGCGCGGCCAGCCCCCTGCCTGGGTTTGCGTGGCCATTGCCAGCCACATGAGAATCATCAGAAGGCGTTTCATTGGTTTACTGTTCCTAACATGGCTCCCATGATTGGTAATCTTGGTTAATGTGCGGTTAATGGTGAAATGGGCAATCTGGGTGTGGCCCATCATGTGATGCCATTTTGACAAGCCGGGAAGGAACCGATGAAGCTGGAAATCTGTGTGGATACAATCGAAGGTGCGCGCGCGGCAGAGGCAGGCGGCGCGGATCGGGTGGAGCTGTGTGCGGCGCTGAGCGAGGGCGGGCTGACGCCGTCAGTCGGGTTGATGAAAGCGGCGTCCAGTTTGTCGATCCCGGTCTACGCGATGATCCGGCCGCGGTCGGGCTTGTTCCACTTTTCTGAGGACGATGAG
>CAYTUW010000071.1:0-13061 GCA_964441435.1 uncultured Rhodobacterales bacterium | reverse complement strand
CGCGCAGATGCCCATTGGACGGCGAACGCCAAACCGCAGGGATGTGATCGCGGCAGAGGCCCCGGCAACGATGGAGCCGATTTCATAGGTGGCGATGGTCCAGGCGACGAACGCATCGCCCCCGATGTCGGCAAGAACACGCGGGATCATCGTCGCCAGCAGCAACCCGTCAGCCGCATGAAGCCACACACCAAGCGACACCAGCAGCAATGGCGCAACGTGACGGCTGTTCAGAACTTCACCCCAGCCGACCGGGGAGTCTATGGCGGTATCTGTCATCTGACCCTCGTGATTCTCTATCCGGGGCCAGTCATAGGACCTCAAGCGAACTTGAGGTCAAGCGTGATTTCAGAACCATTGCCCCGGCTCCATCAGGCCGAGGTCCATCAGTTGCTGACTGTGCCATTCAAAGCGGGTCGAGTTATGCCATTTGAAATTGTGGATTTCAAATTTTGAACCAGGGTTCATGCGCAGGGCCTTTGCCGTGCGGAAGGAACAGATTGCGGCGGTCAGATTGTGGTGCCACTTGCAGGCATAGGTGTTCATTTCCTCGTCATTCAATGTGTGATTGTCGAGCAGACGCAGCCCCGGCTTGGCTTTGAACAGGGCGATCCGGTCGATCTTGCGCCTTTTCGCTGGGATATGTTCTTCAAAGCGCCAGCGCAGCCCGCCGAAAAAATCCAGCTGTCGGGTTTTGGGATGGTTGTGGTTCGCCGGATCGGGACGGGCCAGGGCGTAGTAACCTGTCTTGTCGATATGGGCATCATCCAGGGACACCGCGTTGGGTGTCTGATCAAGGTCACCGGCGTAAAGGTCGACGACATAGGTCAGCATGGCGTCGCGGCGCTCTTCGGCATGAAAGGCGATCATTTCGCCGACGGATCGGGTTTCGGCGAAGGGTGTGAACAGATATTCGGCGTTGTAACAATAATAGAGCCAAATACCGGGGGCCGCGTCGATGATGGCGTTGACGGCCTGTTCGGTGGCGTGATCGGCGAACATGTCGAAGCGAATGCGGTGTATGCGATCCTCCAGCGCGGCAGGCAGGTCAAGTTCTGGCGGAGCAAAGACCAGGACGCTTGCAAAACCGCAGTTGAGGTGGTGACGGATGGTGGTATCGACCTCGATCAGGTCTTCAACAAGGATCAGGGCGATTGGCCCCTTCGCCAGCACATCCCGCCCCCGGGCGAGGAAATCCTTCAGATCATTGTAATTCATCTGTTGCTCCGCCTCATACAAAAGCAAAAATCCGTTAATTCGCTGTATATTGCAAGGCTTCGAACGAAGCGGTAGGAAGGCGCCCTGAACCAGAGGCCGACAGATGACCAAGAAGCTCTACATAAAGACCTACGGGTGCCAGATGAATGTCTACGACAGCGAGCGTATGGCAGAGGCGCTGGGCGGTGAGGGCTATGAGGAAACACAAACGCCCGATGACGCGGATATGATCCTGCTGAACACCTGCCACATCCGCGAAAAGGCGGCGGAAAAGGTTTATTCGGAGCTCGGGCGCTTCAAGGGGCTGCGCGCGGCCAATCCGGACCTCAAGATTGGTGTGGCCGGCTGCGTCGCCCAGGCCGAGGGTGAAGAAATCATGCGCCGCCAACCGATGGTGGATTTGGTGGTTGGCCCGCAGACCTATCACCGCCTGCCGGATATGATGGCAAAGGTGAATGAGGGGGCAAAGGCGCTTGACACCGATTTTCCCGATGAGGACAAGTTTGACCATCTGAACAAACGTCCGAAGGCAAGGCGCGCGCCAAGCGCCTTTCTGACGGTGCAGGAGGGTTGTGACAAATTCTGCGCTTTCTGCGTGGTCCCCTACACGCGCGGAGCTGAGGTGTCGCGCCCCGTTGAGCGTGTCCTCACCGAAGCGCGCGATCTGGTAGAACGCGGGGTACGGGAAATCACACTGCTTGGCCAGAACGTCAACGCCTATCACGGCGCGGGCGAGGGTGGCGATTGGGGGCTTGCGCGGTTGATCTGGGCGCTGAATGACATTGACGGGCTGGAACGCATCCGCTTCACCACAAGCCACCCCAATGACATGGACGACGCCCTGATTGCAGCGCATGGCGAGTGCGAAAAGCTGATGCCTTACCTGCATCTGCCAGTGCAGTCGGGATCGGATCGCATCCTGAAACGCATGAACCGCAACCACACGGCGGAAAGCTATATTCGGCTGATCGAACGCATCCGTGCGGCGCGGCCTGATATCCTGCTGTCAGGTGATTTCATCGTTGGCTTCCCCGAAGAAACGGATCAGGATTTTGCGGATACGATGGCCCTGATCCGCGAGGTGAACTACGGGCAGGCCTATTCGTTCAAATATTCCACCCGTCCGGGCACTCCGGCTGCCGAACGCGCGCAGGTCGACGGTGATGTCGCCACGCGTCGGCTGCATGAACTCCAGGCGCTTCTGAGCGACCAGCAACGCGCCGCACAGGATGCGATGGTCGGGCGTGAGGTATCGGTGCTGTTTGAAAAACCAGGCCGGCTTGAGGGGCAAATGGTCGGCAAAAGCGAATACCTCCATGCGGTGCATGTTGCGGCTGAAGGGGTGCAGGCAGGTGATATTCGCAAGGTGAAGATCACCGAAAGCGCCGCGAATTCGCTGGGCGGAACATTGGCCTGAGACGCCCAAGGATTTTCGAAAATCCTTGGCACGCAAATTCGAATTTGCGTTGAAGCGCCTTTGAAGGCGCTTGAAATGCGTTTCAAACGCATTTGGCCGATGCGGGGACGCTATGCGAGGAATTGACACTTTCTACGTGGTTGGGCTCTCATCGCTCGCCTGAGCCGCGATCCACTTTTTGAAGGCGCGCACCTTCGGTTCTTCCCATTTCGATTTTGAACCGATCAGCGCATAGCGCCCGTGCGGGGTTTCACAGGACATATCCGGGAATGGCAGAACCAATCGGTTTTGCTCGATTTCGTCGCGGCACAGGATGAGATCGGCCATTACGACGCCACTGCCCAGGACAGCCGCTTTGGTGGCCATATCGAGGTTTGGAAATATTTCTCCCCTGGCCGTGTCGATCCCAGCGATACCAAACAGCTTTGCCCAGGTCGCCCAATCCGCGCGGGCGCTGTTTTCGTGAAGCAATGTCAGACGACCAAGATCTTCCGGCGCATTCACACCCTCTGCGCCGCGTAAAAGTTCAGGCGCGCATGCGGGTGCTATCCTCATGGGAAACAACGGAAGCGTCATGATATCTGGTGCGCGGCCCGGCCAATGCTCAAGCGACAGCCCCAGGTCGAATTCGGCACTGTCAAACCCCTGTTCACCATAAAAATCCGTGGTCAGGCGCAGTTTGATGTCAGGGTGGCGTTCGCGAAACTGGCCAAGTCTTGGAAACAGCCAACGGATCGAAATGCTTGGCGGGCAGATCACCCTGAGTTCTGCGGCATCGGTGATCAGGCGGGTTGTCTCTTCAGAAATCAGGCCGAACGCCCGGGTCAGGGCGGGCAACAAACGCTTCCCGGCGTCAGTAAGCTCCACCCCCTTGTGGTTGCGGCGGAAAAGCTGTGTGCCGAGGTGATCTTCAAGCACTTTCACATGCCTGCTGACCGCCCCGCGCGAGACATGAAGCTCATCTGCCGCACCCACATATCCACCATGCCGTGCGGCGGCTTCAAAGGCCTTGAGCGCATTGAGGGGGGGAAGCTTCATATTACCCTTGACTTAGTTTATCTAACCCATTGTGCAGATTAATTGGTTTGATCGCAATGGTTGGGGCTAATTATTACTATGCCAAAATCAACGTTGCGCATGGGAAACCCTGTGATGATTGGCGCAATCGGAAAATCAGGCCTCGTTGCACGGTTCGGCCGAGTGTGTCGTCGGTGCGCGCAATGGCTCAGCTTGTCGGTGCCGCGCAGGCCAGAGGGCAATGCGATCCGGGAAACCGAGGAGGAATTGCGCCGTCTGTTCGCACTTGCCCCGCATCTTTTGCACGATGTTGGCTTTGTGCCTGATGCGGAAGAAAGCAACCAGTATCAGACGGTCTGGAAACGGGGCGCGCTGGTTCTCGTGCTTGGAAAGGAAAATGCAGCTGCAGAGTGATCCTACTTCCTTCACGACATTTCCGTGAACCCTGCACAGACCCCCTTGCGCCCGCCGCGCCATCTTGGCACCATCAAAGCCAACGCGATCAGACGGAGAATTTCTTGGGCATTAGCGCATTGACCCCACCGCAAGACACCGACGCCCCGGCAGAAACCCTGCTTGAATTTCCAGACAATCGGCTCCTGATCGACCTTTGCGGCGAATTTGACAAGAACCTGACCCAGATCGAAAGCACGCTTGGTGTGCAGATCGTGCGGCGCGGCAACCAGCTCGCCGTGATGGGGGAGGCACAGGCCAAGGCGGCAGAGGTGCTCGCCGCGCTCTATGAACGGCTCGAAGCCGGGCGGGACGTTGAGGCCGGTGATATCGCTGCTGAAATCCGTATGGGTGGCTCCGAAGTCGATACCGGCGCGCGCGATGGTGACCAGCTTGAAATGTTCCGTGGCGGCCGGGTAGAGGTCAAGACACGCAAGAAAACCGTTGAACCGCGTACCGAGGCGCAAAAGGCGTATGTCCGCGCCTTGTTTGAGAATGAACTGGCCTTCGGCATTGGCCCGGCAGGTACGGGCAAGACATATCTTGCGGTCGCCGTCGGCGTGTCGATGTTCATCGAGGGCCATGTTGACAAGATCATCCTCAGCCGCCCTGCGGTGGAGGCGGGCGAAAGGCTCGGCTTTCTGCCCGGCGATATGAAGGACAAGGTCGACCCTTACATGCAGCCGCTTTATGATGCGCTGAATGACTTTCTGCCAGCCAAGCAGGTCGCCAAGCTGATTGAGGAAAAGCGGATTGAAATTGCGCCGCTTGCGTTTATGCGCGGGCGGACATTGGCGAACGCATTTGTCGTGCTTGATGAGGCACAGAACGCCACCACCATGCAGATGAAGATGTTCCTGACCCGCCTTGGCGAAGGATCGCGCATGGTCATTACCGGCGATCGCAGCCAGGTCGACCTGCCGCGCGGGGTGACTTCGGGTCTGCATGATGCGGAGCGGTTGCTGAACGACATCCCGTCCATTGCCTTCAACTATTTCACCGCCAAAGACGTAGTGCGCCACCCGCTGGTTGCGAAGATCATTGAGGCCTATGACGCCGATGACGGCTGATGTTCTGGTTGAGGATGCGCGCTGGAATGCTGCCGGGTTGCCGGCGCTTGCGAACAAGGCGGCGCAGGCGGTGTTTGCCCATCTGCGCCTTGATCCCGGCACCCATGAATTCAGCATTCTGGCCTGCAATGACTCGCGGATTGAAGTGTTGAATGAAGAATTCAGGGGCAAGGGAATCGCAACGAATGTGCTGTCCTGGCCAAGCGCGGAACGTAACGCGGCTGAACCCGGTGCGCGCCCCGAACCGCCTGATGACCGCGAGCTGGGAGACATCGCCATTTCCTATGAAACCTGCGTCCGTGAGGCAGAAGAATCAGGCAAATCCCTTGCCGATCACACCATGCATTTGATCGTTCATGGTCTGTTACACCTGTTGGGATATGATCACATTCACGACAAAGATGCGGCCCTGATGGAGGGGTTGGAGGTCGAAATACTTGGCAAACTGGGTATTGCTGACCCATATTAGTGGCCTGCGCGGGCCAGATGGCCTGCCGCGATTAGAAACCGGAAAGGAAAAATGGGCGATAGTAACGACGGTTCCTCTAGCGCAGCGCAGCGCGCGCTTACTGAGGATGAACCGGAACAGAAAGGCCTGATCGGCCGTCTGTTCGGTGCCTTTTCAAACCCCGAAACAAATGGAATTGCAGTCGCCGAGCCTGCTGCGAACCTGCCAGTCCAGGCCGAACGACCGGGCATGCTCAACCTGCGGCGCATGCGGCTGGATGATGTTGCCGTGCCGCGCGCCGATATCACAGCCGTGGCGGATGACATCCGCAAGGATGAACTGGTGCAGGTGTTCCGCGATTCCGGGCTTAGCCGTCTGCCGGTGTTTTCCGGCACGCTTGATACACCCATCGGCATGGTTCATCTGAAGGATCTCGCCCTGAAACATGGGTTCAACGGTGGGGGCGGGCGTTTCAACCTGCCCAAGCTGCTGCGCCCGTTGCTGTTTGCCCCCCCGTCGATGCCCATCGGTGTGCTCTTGCAGAAAATGCAAAATGACCGGATTCACATGGCGCTGGTGATTGACGAATATGGCGGCGTTGACGGGCTTGTCACCATCGAGGATCTGATTGAACAGGTCATCGGTGAGATTGAGGATGAGCATGACATCGAGGAAGGTCATCTCTGGACCGAGGAGAAACCTGGCTGCTACCTCGTCGAGGCCCGTGCCCCGCTTGAGGAATTTGAGCAGGCGCTCGGCACCAGCCTGACCGAAGATATTGATGATGAGGAAATCGACACGCTTGGTGGGCTGGTCTTTCTGCTGGCCGGGCATGTGCCTGCCCGGGGGGAGGTGATCCGCCATCCCGAAGGCCCGGATTTTGAGATCGTGGATGCTGATCCGCGCCGTATCAAACGCCTGCGCGTGCGTTTGAAGGGCAATGGCAATGGCTGACATTCTGGCGCGGCTCGGCACCATGGGCGCGCGCCGGAAGATGCTGCTGGCTTTCTGTATCGGTGCTTTCGGTGCATTGGGTCATGCGCCATGGAGTGTCTGGCCGCTGACACTGCTGGCTTTGGCAGCGCTTGCATCCCTCCTTGAAACCACGGGAGGCGCGAAGCAGGCTGCATGGGTAGGCTGGGCCGGAGGCACGGGTTGGTTTGCGCTGACGCTCAACTGGATAGTCGAGCCTTTCCTCGTTGATATCGCGCGCCACGGCTGGATGGCCCCTTTTGCGCTGGTGCTGCTTGCGGGTGGGCTTGCGTTGTTCTGGGCGGCAGGGTTTGCATTGGCGCGTTTTGGCGGTGCGGGGCGCGCACCTCTCGCGTTATGTGTGTCTTTGCCGCTCTTCGAACTGCTGCGCGCCTATGTGTTTACCGGGTTTCCCTGGGGCATGGTGGCCTATGTCTGGGAAGGGCTGCCGCCGATGCAACTGGTGGGGCTGATCGGGTCACATGGGCTAACGGTGCTGACCCTGTTGATGACCGCTGGTGTCTATTGGGCAACCAGCCAGGGGCGTATCGCTGCTATGCTCTTTGGCGCGGCGATCTGGGCCATTGCGCTCGGGTTGCCCTACATGACGAAGCCCACCACAGGTGACGAAGGTTTGACAGAACATACTCTGCGCCTGATTCAGCCCAATGCGCCGCAGCATCAAAAATGGGATCCTGCGTTCATCCCGATCTTCTGGGAACGCCAGCTGCGCATGACCGCAGCAGAGGGTACGCCTGACCTGATCATCTGGCCTGAGACCGCGGTGCCTGCTCTTCTGGACAACGCTGATGGTGCCCTTGCCGCGATATCCGCCGCCGCCGGGGACATCCCTGTCATCTTTGGTATCCAGCGACAGAGCGAAGCAGGCTATCACAACACGCTGGCGATGATAGATGGCACGGGCCGGGTGACGCAGATTTATGACAAGCATCACCTCGTGCCCTTTGGTGAATACATGCCGCTGGGCGATCTGTTTGCCCGGGTTGGCATTCACGGGCTTGCGGCGGCGAATGGTTTTGGCTTTGCCGCTGGACCGGGGCCGGAGGTTCTGGACCTTGGGTCATTTGGCAAGATGCTGCCGCTGATTTGTTATGAGGCCGTTTTCCCACAGGATCTGCGTGTTGCGCCGGACCGGGCGGGCTGGATCCTGCAAATCACAAATGACGCGTGGTTTGGCGAAAACTCCGGTCCTTATCAGCATCTGGTGCAGGCGCAATTCCGGGCGGTTGAACAGGGTTTGCCGTTGATCCGTGTCGCCAACACAGGTGTCTCTGCCGTGATTGGGCCGGATGGTGCGATCCAGGCCTTTTTACCGCTGGGGGAGGAAGGGTTTCTTGATGTGCGCCTGCCTGCGGCCATACCCCTGACGCTTTATGCGCGTAGCGGCGATGTTCCGCTGGCATTGTTGCTGCTGGGACTCAGCGCCGCGCTCCTGCTGATGCGCATCCGCAATGTTGATTGACCTCATCTGTTTTGACGGATAGGAAATGGCCTCGACCGCCACAACGGCTTCCTGACGTGGCGGATTTGCATTTCTAATGGAGCACTTCCTCATGCCACGCGATAACTTTACCTTTACGTCCGAATCCGTTTCGGAGGGCCACCCGGACAAGGTCTGTGACCGGATTTCTGATGCTGTTCTGGACGCCTTTCTGAGCGAAGAACCGGAGGCGCGCGTGGCCTGTGAAACCTTCGCCACCACCAACCGTGTTGTGATCGGTGGTGAGGTTGGCCTGTCAGACAAGGACAAGCTGCGCGATTACATGGGCCGGATTGACCAGATCGCCCGCGATTGTATCCGCGATATCGGCTATGAGCAGGATAAATTCCACTGGAAAACCGTTGAGGTCACCAACCTGCTGCACGAACAATCTGCCCACATCGCGCAAGGGGTGGACGCCAGCGCCGATAAGGACGAAGGCGCCGGTGATCAGGGCATCATGTTCGGCTATGCGGTCAATGAAACCCCCGATCTGATGCCGGCACCGATCCAGTATTCCCATGCCATCCTGCGGCGCCTTGCAGAGGTGCGCAAATCCGGCGCGGAGCCGGCACTTGGCCCAGACGCCAAAAGCCAGTTGTCGGTCGTCTATGAAAACGGAAAACCCGTTGGGGTCAGCTCGATCGTGCTTTCGACCCAACACCTTGATGCGGCGCTTTCATCTGATGATGTGCGGGCGATTGTCGAACCCTACATCCGCGAAGTCCTGCCCGATGGTTGGGTCAGCGGGGCAACAGAATGGCATGTAAATCCAACCGGGAAATTTGTGATTGGCGGACCGGATGGTGATGCAGGGCTGACCGGGCGCAAGATCATTGTTGATACCTATGGCGGTGCCGCGCCACATGGGGGCGGGGCCTTTTCCGGCAAAGACCCGACAAAAGTTGACCGCTCTGCCGCTTATGCGGCGCGCTATCTGGCCAAGAACATCGTTGCAGCCGGTCTGGCCGAACGCTGCACCCTGCAACTGTCCTATGCAATCGGGGTGGCGCGGCCGCTGTCGATCTATGCGGACACCCACGGCACCGGGCAGGTGCATGAAAGCGCGATTGAAAAGGCGGTTGCGGCCTGTATGGACCTGACCCCACAGGGCATTCGCACACATCTCAGCCTCAACAAACCAGTCTATCAGCGCACCGCAGCCTATGGGCATTTCGGGCGGCAGCCTGATGGTGATGGCGGCTTCAGCTGGGAAAAGACGGACCTTGTCGAGGCGCTAAAAAAGGCGGTTTGAGGGCTGAGGGGGCGATCCATGTCTAAGGACAAGGCACCAACCGGCGCGCCGTGGCGCAACTTCTACGGTCGTATCAAGGGCAAGACACTGAAAGACAATCAGCAGGAATGGCTGGCCAAAGACCTTGGCAAGCTGTCGCCCGGAGCGGTTGGGTGGGACGAAAACCCTGACCGCACGCCGATTGATGTGAATGGGCTGTTTGGTGGCAGGGATGTCTGGCTCGAAATCGGCTTCGGTGCGGGTGAACATCTGGTTCATCAGGCGAAGGACAATCCTGATATCGGGATTGTCGGGTGTGAGCCTTATATCAACGGGGTCGCCACGCTTCTGGGCAAAATCCGCAAGGCGGGGGTCGATAACCTGCGAGTCCATCCCGGCGATGCGCGCGATCTGTTTGACGTGTTGCCGGAGGCGTCAATTTCGAGGGCATTTCTGCTTTACCCAGATCCCTGGCCAAAAAAACGTCATCATCGCCGCCGCTTTGTAACACCGGAACATCTGGAGCCGCTGGCGCGGGTGATGAAACCCGGCGCGATCCTGCGCGTGGCGACGGATATCCCAGATTACGTGCGTCAGACGCTTGAACAGGTGCCGCGTCACGGGTTTCACTGGCTGGCCGAAGGCCCGGACGACTGGCGCACCCCCTGGGGCGACTGGCTGTCGACCCGCTATGAACAAAAAGCGCTGCGCGAGGGCCGGGTGCCGCATTACCTGACATTTCGGCGCGGTTAGCCAAACTTTTCTGGAAAACTCCGGGCCCCATGGACGCGCAAAATCCGTTGCGCTATCACGGCGCGGATTGACCAGAAGGAAACGCCCATGTCCGGCCACGGCACACCCATTCCGATGACCTCCCGCAAATGCGGCCCGCTGAAGGGGGAGGCACGCGTGCCAGGGGACAAGTCGATTTCCCACCGCGCGCTGATCCTTGGTGCGATGGCGGTGGGGGAAACCCGTATCACCGGTCTGCTCGAAGGCGAAGATGTGATCGACACCGCCAAAGCCATGCGCGCCTTTGGGGCGGAGGTTACCGATCACGGTGGCGGCGAATGGTCTGTCTTTGGTGTGGGTGTTGGCGGGTTTGCTGAACCGGATCAGGTCATCGACTGCGGCAATTCCGGCACGGGCGTTAGGCTGATCATGGGCGCAGCGGCAACCCAGCCGATCACCGTTACCTATACAGGGGATGCAAGCCTCAACAAACGCCCGATGGGGCGCATTACCAATCCGATCGCACTGTTCGGCGCTGAAAGCCATGGCCGCGAAGGGGGGCGTCTGCCATTGACCGTTGTCGGCGCGCGCCACGCTGTGCCTGTGCGTTATGAGGTGCCAATGCCGTCAGCGCAGGTCAAAAGCGCTGTTCTGCTCGCCGGGCTGAACGCACCGGGTCAGACGGTTGTGATCGAAAAGGAGGCCACCCGTGATCACACCGAACGGATGCTGAAAGGCTTTGGTGCCGAAATTTCAGTTGAAGAAACCGAAGCGGGCCGCGTCATTACCCTGACCGGGCAGCCGGAACTGACCCCGCAGAAGGTTGCGGTGCCGCGCGATCCGTCCTCCGCTGCCTTCCCGACATGTGCAGCGCTGATCGTCGAAGGGTCTGACATCACCGTGCCGGGTGTCAGCCAGAACCCATCGCGGAACGGGATTTACACCACGCTGGTGGACATGGGGGCCGACATTACATTTGAAAACGAACGAGAAGAGGGCGGCGAACCGGTTGCTGACCTGCGGGTGCGCGCTTCACAGCTTACAGGGATAGAGGTGCCGCCCGAACGCGCCGCCAGTATGATAGACGAATATCCTGTCCTGTCGGTCGTTGCGGCCTTTGCAAGCGGCAAGACCGTGATGCGCGGGGTGAAGGAACTGCGCGTGAAGGAAAGCGACCGTATCGACGCGATGGCGCGCGGGCTTGAGGCCTGCGGTGTCACCATCGAAGAAGATGAAGACACGCTGATCGTACATGGCATGGGGCCGGGCGGCGTGCCCGGTGGTGGCACCTGTGCAAGCCATCTCGATCACCGGATCGCCATGTCTTTCATGGTTTTGGGCATGGCTGCCCAGAAACCGGTTTCGGTTGATGATGGCGGCCCGATTGCCACGTCTTTCCCGGTGTTTGAACCGCTGATGGCGGTTCTTGGCGCACAGATTGTGCGCGGGAACTGAGGTCGGGTTTGATGGATGGCGCAGGATGCCCGCGCCTATTCGCCCAGCCGTTTGTTGAGCGCCTGATAAGACGTAAGCGCGAGGTCAAGCACATCCGTTGCGCGCTCAATATCCTGCCCGGTCAGATCGCGCGCAATGCTGTTCAGCACCTGCTGTTCTGCATCGCCAATCCCCCGGATCACCTGCGCGCCGGGTTCTGTCAGATGATAGAGGTGTGACCGTCGATGCGCCGGGTTGCGCTGACGGCTGACCAGCCCGGCCTCCTGCACCTCGTTGACCATCAGCTGCACATATTGGCGTTTGATGCCGAGTTCCCTGCCAATCGCGGGAACGGTGGACGGCCCGCGGGTGGCAATCACGTCCATTACCGCCCGCATGCGCACAGTCACCGGGGTTTCGGCCAGCATGGCGGCGACGGCGGCTTCCATCTGCTGGGCCAGCGGCCGGGCCAGGCGTAAGCATCGGGCCAGTTGTTCTGCTTTCTCTGTCATGACAGCAAGCATGTCATCTATGGATGGCTGAAGTCAAACAGCAAGCGATTTGACACCCCGCGCCGGACGCACTAGCCCTTTGGTGCAGAAAGGGAATATTCATGTCGATTACCGTAGCCATTGACGGCCCGGCGGCCTCAGGTAAAGGCACGATATCACGGGCGCTGGCCGATATTTTCGGCTTTGCCCATCTGGACACCGGCACGCTTTACCGGGCGGTCGGCGCGCGGGTTCTGGAAGGTGAACCTGCGCTTCAGGCAGCACAAGATCTGCGGATCGAGGATACAGAGGGCGACCATCTGCGCACCCCTGATGTGGCCCAGGCCGCGTCAAAAGTGGCGGCCATGCCAGACGTGCGCGCCGCCCTTGTGGATTTTCAGCGTGCCTTTGCCCGCCGTGCGGGTGGTGCGGTTCTGGATGGGCGCGATATTGGGACGGTAATCTGCCCGGATGCAGCGGTGAAACTCTATATCACCGCCTCAGACGATGTGAGGGCGCGGCGACGGTTTGAGGAATTGTCAGGCAAGGGACATACAGTCACGCTTGATGGTGTTCTTGCCGATCTGCGCGAACGCGATCTGCGCGATAGCGAACGCGCCGCAGCGCCGCTCAGGCCTGCGGCGGATGCAATTACGCTCGATACCAGCGAAATGAGTATCACCCAGGCGGTTAAAGCCGCCGAGAGGGAAGTTCGCAAAGCGTTGGGCTGACACCTGTCTTTGCCCTTGCCACCAAGGGGGATTCGCACTATATCCGCGCCTGTCGAACAGGCGGGCAACGCCGGATGAGCAGGGTCGGGACTTCTCCGGCCCTGATTGTTTTGTGAAAACCGCTTCGGCCAAATTGGAACTGAAAGACCGGCGGAGACAACCGCGCGGCCAGAAAAATGACTTGTAAAGGAAACTGAGACCACATGGCTCAAAACGCATCTATGGAGGAATTCGAAGCCCTCCTCAACGAAAGCTTCGAAATCGACACGCCGCAGGAAGGCAGTGTTGTCAAAGGCAAAGTCATCGCAGTCGAAGCGGGACAAGCCATCATCGACGTCGGCTA
>CAYTUW010000070.1:0-13093 GCA_964441435.1 uncultured Rhodobacterales bacterium | reverse complement strand
GACCAACACCGAAGGCACGCCAAGCGCGCGCGCGGTCTTATGATCCGTGACCGTATCTCCGATCATCAACGATTGCGCAACGTCCCCGCCAGCCCGCCTGACAGTTTCCAGATAGGGAGTGGGGTCAGGTTTGCGCACCGGGAGGCTATCCCCCCCGACCAGCGCATGAAACATGTCTCGCATGCCAAGGCTTTGCAACAGCTTATCCGCCAAAGCTTCGGGTTTGTTGGTGCATATGCCAACCCGCAATCCCTTTGCAGCAAGGCGGGCCATGGCCGCAACCGCACCAGGGTAAAGCCTTGTTTCTACGTGAATATTCTGGCTATAATGGGCCAGCAGATTAGGGTATTCCCGATCTATTGCCTGCGCTTCGACCGCCCCGTTCAGCCGTTCAAACCCTAGGGCCAGCATAGCGCGGCCGCCCTTCATCCCGGTCGGCTTGTCTCTCACAGGATCCAGCACATCATCATGTCCCATTGCCCTGAAACAGGCATTGGCAGCTGAAATCAGATCCGCCCCTGTATCCGCCAGAGTACCGTCGAGATCAAAAATAACGGTTTTGCCCATGCAAGCCCCACTGTTTTCGGGCGAAAATTCGCCATCTGTTGTAACGATACGTAAATACTTTTGACCACGCTTCCCCTTGCGCGGCCCTGCCAGAGGCTTAAAACGCCAGAAAACAGAAGAAAAGAGCATGTGATGACCCAGTTGCGTCCCGTTGCCCTTGTGATCCTTGCCGCCGGTCAGGGAACACGGATGAATTCCGACCTGCCAAAGGTGCTGCATCCACTGGGGGGGGCACCGCTGCTGGCCCATACCATGGCCACCGGTGCCGCGCTTGAGCCGGCCGAAACCGTCATCATTGCGGGCTATGGCGCTGACCAGGTCGAAACGGCAGCACGGGCTGTTGATCCGGGCGTCAAGATCGCATTGCAGACAGAACAGCTCGGGACAGGGCACGCGGTTCTGCAGGCACGTGAGGCGTTATCGGATTTTGACGGCGATGTGATTGTCCTACTTGGCGATACGCCGATCATGCAGCCAGAGGCGCTCTTGGCGATGCAAAGGGCACGGGGCGATAACGATGTCGTCGCGCTCGGCTTTGAGATGGCCGACCCCGGCCGCTTTGGCCGCCTCGTGACGGATGGCGACAAGCTGCTGCGCATTGTGGAATATAAGGACGCATCAAGCAAAGAACGCGACATTACCCTTTGTAACAGCGGAGTTTTTTGTGCTGATAAGACTCTGCTTTTTGATCTGCTGGATGCGGTTGGGAACGACAATAAATCAGGGGAATATTACCTGCCGGATATCGTGGGTATAGCACGGGATCGCGGCCTATCCGTAACCGCTATTTCCGGATTTTCTGCCGATTTCCTCGGCATGGATTCCCGCGCCGACCTTGCCGTTGCAGAGGCCGCGTTTCAGACCCGCCGCCGGGCGGAGATGTTGGCCGGTGGCGTGACCCTTACCGCACCCGAAACTGTGTTTTTTGCCCATGACACTGTCATTGGCCGGGACACGCTGATTGAACCGAATGTTGTCTTCGGCCCCGGTGTAACCGTTGAATCCGGTGCCACCATTCGCGCTTTTTCCCACCTCGAAGGCTGCCACGTGTCCCGCGGCGCAATGGTTGGCCCCTATGCGCGCCTGCGCCCGGGCGCTGAACTCGCCGAAGCGGTGCGGGTTGGAAATTTTGTCGAAGTCAAAAACGCACAAATTGCCGAAGGGGCCAAGGTCAATCACCTGTCCTACATCGGGGACGCGCGGATCGGCGCTGGCAGCAATATCGGCGCGGGCACTGTGACCTGCAATTATGACGGCGTGATGAAACACCAAACTGAGATAGGCGAACGCGCCTTTATCGGCTCCAACACCATGCTTGTTGCACCGGTCAGAATTGGGGACGAAGCCATGACCGCAAGCGGTTCGGTGATCACATCTGATGTTGCGGATGGCGCGCTGGCCGTTGCCCGCGCGCGCCAGGAAGTCAAGCCGGGTCTTGCCCGCCGGATGTTCGAAAAGTTAAAGGCAGCCAAGGCAAAACGCGACAAAGGGGCCAAATAATGTGCGGTATTGTAGGGGTTCTGGGCCAACATGAGGTCGCGCCAATCATTGTGGAGGCGCTGAAACGTCTTGAATATCGCGGCTATGACAGCGCCGGAATCGCCACGGTGAATGAAGGGCGGCTAGATCGCCGTCGGGCTGTTGGCAAGCTCGTCAACCTGTCCGATCTTCTGGTGCGGGATCCGCTGCCGGGCAAGGCCGGGATCGGTCACACCCGCTGGGCGACCCATGGCGCCCCTTCGGTTGGCAATGCCCACCCCCATCGCGCCGGGTCGGTTGCGGTGGTGCACAACGGGATCATCGAAAACTACCGCGAATTGCGCGCCGAACTCGCCGAACAGGGCATCGGTTTTGAAACCGATACGGACACCGAAACCGTCGCCCTTCTGACCAAAAGCCTGATGGATCAGGGCAAATCCCCACGCACAGCCGCCGCAGAAACGATTGCCCGGCTTGATGGGGCGTTTGCGCTCTGTTTTCTGTTTGACGGCGAAGAAGACCTGATGATCGCCGCGCGCAAAGGTTCCCCCCTGGCGATTGGCCATGGCGATGGTGAGGCCTATGTCGGTTCCGATGCAATAGCCCTTGCGCCGCTGACCCATCAGATCACCTATCTGGAAGAAGGTGACCGCGCCGAACTGACCCGCGAAACCACGGAAATTTTTGATGCAGAGGGGCGCCGCGCCAATCGCCCGGTGCGGCGTATTCAACTCGACAACACACGCATTGAAAAGGACGGCCACAAGCATTTCATGGCCAAAGAGATCTTTGAGCAGCCCACTGTCATCGGCAATGTTCTGGATCACTATCTTTCCGCCGATGGAACCGCACTGGCCCTGCCCGATGGCACGCCCGATTTTTCATCCGTCTCGCGCCTGACTATGGTTGCCTGTGGCACCGCTTATCTGGCCTGCCTGACCGCCAAATACTGGTTTGAACAGATCGCCCGCCTGCCGGTGGAAGTCGATATCGCGTCAGAGTTCCGTTACCGCGAACCGCCCCTGCCAAATGGCACCGTGGCCCTTTTTGTCAGCCAGTCCGGTGAAACCGCCGACACATTGGCGGCCCTGCGATATGCTACTGAAAAAGCTGACAAAATACTGTCTGTCATCAATGTAGCGGAAAGCTCCATCGCGCGGGAAAGTGACCTGGCCCTGCCGATTCTGGCGGGGGTTGAAATTTCCGTCGCATCGACGAAAGCCTTCACCTGCCAGCTTGCCGTTCTGGCGCTTCTGGCGCTGAAGGCGGCCCACGACCGGGGCGAATTGGATGAGGCCGCGCTTGCGGAAAAACTTACCCTGCTCAGAGGCGTTCCCGGGCTGCTTAACCAGGCACTTGGAAGCGAACGCGCGCTGAAAGGGGCGGCCAAGAAAATTGCCGCTGCCCGTGATGTGCTGTTCCTGGGGCGCGGGGCGCTTTATCCGCTGGCGCTTGAGGGGGCGCTGAAACTCAAGGAACTCAGCTATATCCATGCAGAGGGTTATGCCAGCGGGGAGTTGAAACACGGGCCAATCGCCCTGATTGACAAAACCGTACCTGTGGTGGTTCTGGCACCGACGGACAGCCTGTTCGACAAGACGATTTCCAACATGCAGGAGGTCATGGCCCGCGGCGGGCGGGTTATCCTTCTGACGGATAAATCCGGGGCCAAGGCGGCCGGGGATGACATGACGTTAAGCGTCACAATGCCCGCTGTTGATCCCTTCATAGCGCCCATGATCTACGCGGTTCCGGCGCAGTTATTGGCCTATCATGCGGCGGTGGCCAAGGGCACGGATGTGGACCAGCCTCGCAACCTCGCCAAATCGGTGACGGTGGAATGACGCCGGAGGCTGCGATTGCCGAACTGTCGCGGCACGCAAAACCGGGCAAGGCAGAAGAAATGGCCGCCTACCATAAGGCGCAGCGGGTTTATCTGGGGGTCGCCAATCCAGACATTGACGCCTGTCAGAAGATCTGGCGCAAACAGTTGGAGGTTCCCGAGCGCGTCGAGTTGGCGCGCGGGTTATGGAACAGCAACATCCATGAGGCGCGCGTTGCGGCGGCCAAGATGCTGACTCAGGCGCGGCTCCGCCCGGATGACAAGGCCTGGCGGCTCATCGCCGGCTGGGTGCCTGGTTTTGACGCCTGGGCGATTGCCGATCACGCCGCCAGTGCGGGCGCGCGGCGTCTGTTGGCCGATCCCGCCCGCCTTGATGATGTTGAGAGTTGGACCCGCTCAGACCACATGTGGACGCGTCGTGCGGCACTGGTGATGACCCTGCCCTGGACCAAACAAAATCATCCCAAAGCCACCGATCTCATGATTCGCGACCGGGTGTTGGGCTGGGCGGCGTCTTATGTGCCGGACCGCGACTGGTTCATCCAGAAGGCGATTGCCTGGTGGTTGCGCGAACTTAGCAAACACGATGCGGAACGGGTAGAAAATTTCCTTTCCAAACATGGCGATGGGATGAAGCCCTTTGCCCGGCGCGAGGCCGGAAAATACCTGCGTCAGGGGCCGCGATAGCAGCCAGGCATCTGCCTAGTCCACGTCCCGCAGGGCGCGGCGCAGAATCTTCCCTGTTGCGGTCATCGGCAGGCTGTCGCGCTGTTCGATCCAGCGCGGGGCGACATGCGGGCTGATCCGTTTGCGAACGCGTTCAATCAGTGCCCGTTCCAACCCGTCCCAGGTCGCGCCATCGCGCAGCACAACAAAGGCTTTCACCACTTCGCCTTTCACCGCATCGGGCACACCGATCACCGCCGCCATGACAACATCTTCATGTCCGGTCAGGCAATCCTCAATTTCCGCAGGGCCAACGCGATATCCGGCCGATGAAATCAGATCATCATTGCGCGCGGCAAAGCGCAGGTAGCCGTCCGCCTCGATCACCCCCAGATCACCGGTCAAAAGCCAGTCACCGTTGAATTTCTTTGCGGTTTCGTCGGGCTTGTTCCAATAGCGCAGCATCATCACAGGGTCAGGGGACTTGACCGCAATTTCCCCCATTTCCCCGCCACTTACCCGATGGCCATCCGGCCCCAGCACCGCAACTTCATGGCCCGGAACCGCGCGTCCGATGTAGCCCGGTCGCCCGACTCCGGCCGCCGCACAGCTTGCCGCGACGAGGTTGCATTCCGTCTGCCCGTAGATTTCATTGACATCGGCACCAAACGCCTGCTTCGCCCACTCAATCAGATCGCCGGGCAGCGTTTCCCCGCCCGAGGAAATGACCCGGACGGCGATGTCCTGAGGGGCCGCTTCCTTATGCATGATTTTCAACGCCGTCGGTGGCAGGAACAGCACATTGGCACCGGTTGCGCGGATCAGTTCATAGGCACCTGCGGCCGAAAACTTGCGCATTCTGTGGCTGACCAGCGGCACGCCATAATAAAGGCAGGGCATCGCCAGGTCCATCAGCGCCCCGATCCAGGCCCAATCCGCCGGGGTCCAGCCGATATCCCCGTCATGCGGAAAGAAATTGTAGAACATCTCGACCGATGGCAGATGCCCGATCAGAAAGCGATGCGCGTGGAGCGCCCCCTTCGGGTTGCCGGTTGTGCCCGAGGTATAGATCAGGCAGGCGGGATCATCCGCGAGGGTCTGAACAGCTTCAAAATCTGCCGGGGCTGTAGCAAGCGCTGCGTGGAAATCTTCCGCTGCGGCGCTGGGATCAATGCAGTAGACCTGTTTCAGATCAGGCAGATCACCCTTGATTTCCACAATCTTTTCAATGCTATCCGCATTGGTGATCGCGGCGACAGCCCCGCTGTCCTGCAATCGGTATTGCAACGCATCCGGCCCAAAAAGCGCAAATAGCGGCAGCGCAATCGCCCCAAGCTTGTAGACCGCGAAATGCGCGATCATCACTTCTGGACCCTGTGGCAGGATGATGGCGACCCGGTCGCCCCTGCTAACCCCTGCCGCGCGAAGCACATTGGCAAACCGGTTGGAGGCCGCTTCCAGCGCGCCATAGCTCCAGCGGCGCTGTTCCCCATCGGCATTGACGTCAATAAGGGCCAGCCGATCAGGATTTTCGCGCGCCCAGCTTGTGACACAGCGCTCGGCTATATTGAAATGCTCCGGCACGTTCCATTGAAACGCCGAAAGCGTTTGTTCCCAATCACCAAAATCGGTCAGCAGACGCCGGTTCATTGCCCTGCGTTATCCCCCGTATACGCGGATTTCCGGCAGATCGGTCAGCGGGATATTCAACAGTCGCATGGCCGCCAACGACAGGCGGCTGCCCGCCCCGGCATCCCCGCCAATGGGGCGCAGTTCCACATCCAGCGTGCGGCCGCTTGCAGAGGCAACCTTGCCCTGCTGCACGCGATCCACCAGTGGCGTTTCCAGCCAGAACCCCGGCTCCGCCACATCGCCAAGGCTGGCGATTGTGGTGCCAAGCAATGTGCCTGATGCGCCGCCGGATATGGCCGCCGTGCGTTCGGCATCTGTGGTGGTGTCGAAATCTTCTGCCGTGCGGGCATTTGTGGGCGGCGGTGTGCCGCCGGGCCGGGCGGCGGGGCGGATTACCAAGCCCTCATCAAGAGGCGGCGTGGGCGTATCAAGCGGTATGATCGCACAGCCCGACAGGGCAAAACTCATCAGAATGGCAAAGCGTTTTATCATGATCTGAACTTAGGCGCTGTTGCTGCCTTCATCAAATGAAACTTCGCTCTTGTCGCGCCCGTGCCGCAGACATAGGTTCCTCTCATGCAAGCTCCGCTTATTGATCCGTTCCAGCGCGCCATCACCTACCTCAGGGTTTCGGTGACGGATCGCTGTGACTTCCGCTGTGTTTACTGCATGTCCGAAAACATGACCTTCCTGCCGAAGAAAGAGCTTCTGACGCTGGAGGAGCTGGATCGCCTCTGTTCCACTTTCATCGGCCTCGGCGTGCGCAAGCTCAGGATCACCGGCGGGGAACCGCTTGTCCGGCGTGGGATCATGGGTTTTTTCGATGCGATGTCGCGGCACCTTGGCGCGGGCACGCTGGATGAGCTGACGCTGACAACCAATGGCTCCCAGTTGCGCAAACACGCGCGCGATCTGGCCAACGCCGGGGTGAAGCGTGTGAATATCTCACTTGATACGCTGGATGAGGAAAAATTCGCCGCCATCACCCGCTGGGGGCGGCTCGCCCAGGTGATGGATGGGATCGACGCCGCACAAGAGGCCGGGCTGCGCGTCAAGATCAACACCGTCGCGCTAAAAGGTGTGAATGATGCGGAACTGTTTGACCTCACCCAATGGTGCGCAGCGCGGGACATGGACCTCACCTTTATTGAGGTGATGCCGATGGGCGACATCGGCAACGAGGATCGTCTCGATCAATATTGGTCCTTGCGCGATCTGCGGGCCGATTTGGCTGAGCGCTACACGCTGACCGATCTTGCAGAACGCAGCGGCGGGCCTGCGCGCTATGTGCGGATTGAGGAAACCGGGCAGAAGATCGGCTTTATCACGCCGCTGTCACATAATTTCTGCGAAAGCTGCAACCGTGTCAGGATCACCTGCACCGGGGAAATTTTCACCTGTCTCGGGCAGGAAGGAAAAAGCGACCTTCGCGCGCCGCTGCGCGCCTATCCGGATGATGATGCCCCGCTCAATGAGGCGATCCGGGCCGCGATTAGCCTGAAACCCAAGGGGCATGATTTCGATTACTCCCGGCAAGAGGTCGCAGGCCAGATGTCACGCCACATGAGCCATACAGGTGGCTGACGGGCTGATCCCGCTTTCCGGGGTGTTCTATCGCTATGTCTTCACCACCACCATCGGTCAGCCGATCGGACCTGCCCGCACATCACCGGGACGATTCCATCATGATGATCAGCTAGCGCTTTACATGTCTCCAACAAAAGAGTGGGCCTCTAAGGCGCTGAAAGTATATATAAATCCCGGCGATCCACCCCGCAGCCATATCGGGCTTGAGGTTACAAATGCCCGTGTTGCCGATCTCCGGTCGGAAGAAACCTGTAACCATTTGGGTGTATCCATGGCAGCTTCACGCGCGAACTGGCGACGCGATGTTTCAGAAGGGCGACCGGGCAGCAGCTGGGCCGTTTCTGACCGGATCCGTGATCTTGGGGCAGACGGGCTGATCTATGCCTCGCGCACCGAAGCGGAACGCTGGAACCTCGTGCTTTTCCGCTGGAACAGCCCCGGCGCCCCAACGGTAGCACAGCTAGCGCCAGATCGGGTTTGACCAGGCGCGTTTACCTGCGCGGTCCACCACCGTAACCCGCAGATAGGGCGATCCTTTGAACTTCACCAGGGGCACCTCTGTTGCCTTCATCCCTTCGCCCCAGACCGAATGCGCCTTGTTGCCAAAACCTTGCACAATCACCGTATCCACGGGCGATGACCGGACCCGCATCAGACCCCCGTCAAGGGTAACATCATGCAGTTCTGGTCCGGTTGAGGCATAGAATGCACCCACCTTCAGCGCAGCAAGCAGGGCTTCGGGTGTGTTTTCCGCTGCCTTGACCATCACCCAGCCGCCAAAGGCGTCAGGCGTGTGAAAATGGGCGTCATCGGTGGCGATCAGGTTGAGCCTGCGCCCCTCGTTCAGGAGCACATCAAGCGTGTGAAACCCTTCCCCCCGGTCGGCGTCAACAACGCAGCCGTGGTTGTAGATTTCCACGGCATGAGCCGCCTTCACACTGCGCGCATCATCAAGCGTCAGGTTCGACCAATGCGGATGGGCAATCGCGACAAACGCCCCGGCTTCGACGGCCCGCGAAGCAATCTCCGCAGCGCTTTCCTGATCGGAACGGGGCGCAAAATCCGGACTGTTGGAAGGGGCGAAATCTACGGGCAAACCCACGGCAAGTATGTGCCAAAGCTCACCGTTTTCCTGCGCGCCGGAATGCAGCTCCGCCCCGAGGATCGTTGTAAAACCACCCCCGCGAAAGGGTTTCGTGCCAGCAACTGGATAGCCCCATAACCCGATGAAATGATCGGTTAGCGCAATGAAATCATAGCCTTCCGCCTTGTAACGGCGGCAGACCTCCGCTGGATCAAGCGCCCCGTCTGACAGGGTTGAATGGGTGTGCAGGTTTCCGCGCCAGAAACGCCCGGGATTGGTGAACGCTGGTAAGGTCATATCGGCCGCTTTCCCCTCTCATTTTCGGGATTATGAAGCGATTCTATGTCAGACCCTGACATGTTTCCGACCTCATCGTCGCAAACAAACGGGGCGCCACGACATTGCGCAGCGCCCCTAACCATTGTTTCAGAAAAACCAGATCAAGCCGCGGGCAGGCGTTGCTCCACGATTTCCGCCCACCAGCTGCACCCCGCCGGGATCGCCTCATCATCGAAGTTATATTCCGGGTGGTGCACCATCGCCGTGTCGCCATTGCCAACAAGGATATAGGCGCCGGGTCGCGCGTTCGACATGAAGGCGAAATCCTCGCCCCCCATGACAAGCGGTGCGTTGGTATCACAGTCACCGGACACGCTGGCCGCAACCTTGGCGGCGAAATCCGTCTGTTCTTCGGAGTTGACCATCACCGGATAGCCGCGCTGATAATCCACATCCGCCCGCGCGCCATAGGCCTCTGCCGTGGTTTCAGCAAGCTTTTTGAGCCGTTCTTCCGCCATGTCCTGCATGTCAGGGTCAAGCGTCCTGACCGTGCCGCGCAGCGTCACCTTCTGCGGGATCACGTTGTGGGCCTTGGATTCGGTTTCAAAGGAGGTAACGGAAACCACAAGCTGCCCCACAGGGTTTGCGTTCCGGCTGGCAATCGTTTGCAAAGCGATCACGATATGGCTGGCAACCACCGTGGTGTCGATGGTTTCCTGCGGTTTTGCCGCGTGGCCCCCTTTGCCCTCTACAAGAATTTCGAACTGGTCTGCAGCGGCGAAAAACGCGCCCGTGCGGATGGCAAAGCTGCCTGTCGGGCGGCCGGGCCAGTTGTGCATGCCGTAGACCTCTTCGATGTTCCAGCGTTCCATCAACCCGTCATCGACCATTTCCTTGCCGCCGCCACCGCCTTCTTCGGCGGGTTGAAAGATCACAACAGCGGTGCCGTCGAAATTGCGGGTTTCGGCCAGGTATTTCGCCGCACCCAGCAGCATCGCCGTATGCCCGTCATGACCACAGGCATGCATTTTGCCCGGGGTTTTGGAGGCATAGTCAAGCCCCGTCGCCTCAAGGATCGGCAGCGCGTCCATATCGGCGCGCAAGCCAATGGTGCGGCCAGAATTATTGGTTTTGCCTTTGATGACACCCACAACCCCCGTGCGGCCCATGCCGGTTACAATCTCATCCACACCGAATTCCTTCAGCCGTTCCTCGACAAAGGCGGATGTTTCATGGGTATCAAACAGCAGCTCCGGGTTTTCATGCAGGTGACGGCGCCAGCCCTGAATCTCAGGTTGCATTTCGGCCAGGCGGTTTTTTACGGGCATTTCTCTCTCCTCACATATCGGGGTTGTCCCCGATCACTCTCATTTCAATGGCATGCGCGTTTCAGCAACCTCAGCGAACCAGCTACAGCCCAGTGGGATCGCCTCATCATCAAAGACATATTCGGGATGGTGGCACATGGCGGTATCACCATTGCCAAGGAAGATATAGGCGCCGGGGCGTTCTTCAAACATGTAGGAAAAATCCTCAGATCCCATCAGCGGCGGCGTGTTTTCATCAACTTTGCCGGCAACCGCCTTGGCCGCAGCGATGGCATATCCGGTTTCCTCAGGCGTATTGACGGTGACCGGATATCCCGGCTGCCACTCGACCTCCGCTGTCGCACCAAAGGCTTCGGCGGTTTCAGTCACAACGCGGCGCAGTTTTGCCTCCGCCCCGGCGCGGGTATCGGGGTCAAGCGTGCGAATGGTGCCCGTCATGTGGACCTGATGGGAAATCACATTTGATGCGGTGCTGTCGGTATTGAATGTCCCGACCGTCAGGACCATCGGTTTCAGGGGGTCAGCATTGCGCGCAACAATGCTTTGCAGGCTGACGACAATCTGGGACGCCACAAGTGTTGTGTCGATCGCCTCATGCGGCATCGCGGCGTGCCCACCCTTACCGGTCACGGTGATTTCAAATTCATCGGAAGAGGCCATCTGCGCACCTGAACGAATGGCAAACTCCCCCACAGGGGTGCCGGGCATATTGTGAAGCCCGTAAACCTCATCAATCTTCCAACGGTCTATGAGGCCATCGTCAATCATTGCCTTGCCGCCACCACCGCCCTCTTCGGCGGGTTGGAAAATCAGTACGACAGTGCCGTCGAAATTGCGCGTTTCGGCCAGGTATTTCGCCGCCCCAAGCAGGATCGCCGTATGCCCGTCATGGCCGCAGGCATGCATCTTGCCGGGGTTTTTGGAGGCATACTCAAGCCCGGTTGCCTCCTCGATCGGCAGGGCGTCCATATCGGCGCGCAAGCCAATGACGCGCGAACTGTCACCGCGCCCCTTGATCGTGGCGACTACTCCGGTTTTCCCAATGCCTTCGGTGATCTCATCAACCCCGATCTCTTTCAGGCGCTCAACCACAAAGGCTGCGGTTTCATGCACCTCATACATGAGTTCCGGGTTTTCATGCAGGTGACGGCGCCACCCGGTGATTTCCGGCAAAAGTTCGGAAAAACGATTTCTGATCGGCATGGGTTATCCTTTCGCCAGATCCGCAACCAGTTGGTGGGTAAAGGCAATACCCGCCTCAAACTGGGCTTTTGTGACATATTCATTTGGCTGGTGGGCCTGCGCGATGTCGCCGGGGCCACAGATCACGGCGGAATGACCGCGTTCCTGAAACTGCCCGGCTTCTGTGCCGTAGCTGACCACGTGATCGCCATTGTCCCCGGTGATCGCACGCGCCAGGGTTTCCGCCGCGCCCATGTCTTCTGGCTTGAGGCCCGGCACGTCAAACGTGTCTGTCACGGTGATCCCGGTGCCCGGCACACGCCCGGCCATTTCCGCAGCGATTTCAGCGGCACGGGCGCGGAATCGGGCGCGCCACTCATCCGGGGATTCATCGGGCACAACACGCATATCCACGCTAAAGGAACAGTCCTTTGCCGTGATGTTTTGCGCCGTGCCACCGGAAATCACCCCGGCATGAAGCGTGGTATGCGGCGGATTGAACATCGCGGCAATCGCGCTTGGCTCCGCCGCCTGTAAAACCGCGTTCTGTTCATTCAGCCATGAGATGAGCCTTGCCGCCTCCATCACCGCCGAAACCCCGTCGGGCAGGAGCGATGAATGCACTTCAAACCCGGTCACATCAACGCGGAAACCGACCCCGCCCTTGTGCCCGGTAACGGCCTTCATCATTGAAGGTTCGCCCACGATCACCGCGCCTGCCTTCGGCAAAACGCCATTCAGGTGGTCAATCATCGGAGGCGCCCCGGTGCAACCGATTTCCTCATCATATGACAGCGCGATCTGAAGCGGGCGCTTGACGCCCTGTTCCAACGCCAGCGGAACTGCCGCCAGGGCAATCGCGTCAAACCCTTTCATGTCACAGGTGCCACGGCCGAAATATTTGCCGTCCTTTTCGACCACGCTGAAAGGGTCGGTGTCCCAGGCCTGCCCGTCAACCGGGACGACATCCGTGTGCCCGGACAGGATTACTCCGCCCTCAACCTCCGGGCCGACATTGGCGTAGATCGCCGCCTTCGTTCCATCCTCATTCGGCACGCGGGTCGATTTCACGCCGTGGCTATTCAGATACTCCTCCACCCAGTCGATAAGTTCGAGATTGCTATCGTGGCTGACCGTTGGAAAGCTGATGAGCTTCTCCATGATCTCAAGGGCGGAGAGGGTCATCGGCATCGTCGGAGCCTTCTTTCAATCAGTTTAGACATGATCAATACCAATCTCCCCTGAGCACCAGATGGCCTGGTGCGACCTCATCATATTCGCTTGGGCCTGCTTCGTGACCTACCGGGAAGATCGGGCTTGGAATGGGTTTGAAATTCAGTTCCTTGCCGATCATCTTCTTGCGCGGGTCTGCGACGGGAACCGCGCTCATCAGGGATTTTGTATAGGCGTGACGCGGGTCTTCGAACACGACGCGGCGGGGTCCAA
>CAYTUW010000069.1:4970-13104 GCA_964441435.1 uncultured Rhodobacterales bacterium | reverse complement strand
GCGCAAGCTCGCGGAATGGCCGCGTTTGGTCGAAACCGCCGCGCGGACACATGAACCACACCGTGTGGCTTTCTACCTTTATGATCTCGCCTCCGATTTTCACGCTCTGTATCATTTGGGCAAGTCCGACGATGGCTTGCGGGCAGTTCAGGATAATGACCCGGCGGCGTCGCAGGCAAAAATCGCCCTCGCACGTTCCGTAGCCGTTGTTATTTCTGCTGGTCTTGCTATCCTTGGTGTGACCCCCCTCGAAGAGATGCGCTGATAAAGGCGCGCCGCGATCGGGGCTGTAGGCAGGCAATAAACCGGGACGGGGGAATCCCCGCAAACGGGCAGTGAGGCGGCAATGGCAGAAGCAGAATTTTCGGAGTATCACCATGACACTCGGGCCGACCATACCGGGAGGGCGGCCCGCGCTACGCTGCTTCACTGGGTCGGGGCGGTGATCTCTGTCGGGTTGATAGCGGGGCTCGGGGTCTGGGGGTACAGGCTGGCAATGCGCGACGTGACGGGAATACCTGTTGTTCGAGCACTCGACGGCCCGATGCGCATACAGCCAGAGGACCCCGGCGGGCAGCAGGCGCGTCATC
This sequence comes from uncultured Rhodobacterales bacterium, assembly GCA_964441435.1. Classification (GTDB taxonomy): domain Bacteria; phylum Pseudomonadota; class Alphaproteobacteria; order Rhodobacterales; family Rhodobacteraceae; genus CAYTUW01. The sequence continues at coordinate 12,514 of CAYTUW010000069.1, read as the reverse complement.
AAGGGCTTGCTGTGAACCGGGTTCAGGCCGAAGGGGAAGTGCTGCCGACGGCGGAAACGCTGATACTGGCACCAACGCCGATCGAGCTTATTGCCGCGGATAAGCCAATTACAGATGAACGGCCTGCGCCGCGCCGGGTTGCGCTGGCTGACACACCGCTACAGGATGAACCTGTCCCGGTTTCATTAACAGAAGAATCGGCAGAGCAACCCGCCGTGGTGGCCCAAACCGGCCCCGCATTTGATGGGGCAGAGGCGCTAGAAACAGCGGTTGAGCAAGCCGTGGAAACCGTACGTGCCGAAACGGAGGAAACCCCTGACATAATCCCGACATCGGTGCCGGGCATTGCCGTTTCGATGCGTCCCCCCCCACGCCCCGAACTTGACATATCGGGCTATCAGCGAGTTGCTTCGTTGGCAGCGGTGGGCAATGTAACCGCCACAACGGAGGTCGATCCCGATGCGATCCCGCCAGGGACGCGCCTGGTGCAACTTGGGGCTTTTGACACTGCAGAAATCGCCTTGGGAGAGTGGCAGCGCCTGCAAGATCAGTTCGCTGATTATTTCGCCGGGAAGGCGCAGGTTATCCAGAAGGCAAGCCGGGGCGGACGGGAATTCTACCGTTTGCGCGTGATGGGGTTTGCCGACCTGTCCGATGCGCGGCGGTTCTGTTCGGTTCTGCTCGCACGGGATGCCGCCTGTATTCCGGTCTCTGTCCGGTAGATGGGGCAGGGCGCTTACATCTTTGGATGTTCCGGGCCGGTGCTGGAGGCCGATGAGGCTGCCTTCTTTGCAGAGGCGCAACCCTGGGGTTTCATTCTTTTCGCCCGCAACCTGCAAGACCCCGCCCAGATCCTTCGTCTGACAACGGATCTGCGGGGCGCGGTCGGACGCGATGCCCCGGTTCTGATTGATCAGGAAGGCGGGCGGGTTGAACGTATGGGCGCGCCGCATTGGTCAAGCTGGCTGCCACCACTTGACCAGGTCGCGGCAAATCCGGCCGCGGCGGAGCAGTCAATGTATCTGCGTTACAGGGTCATCGCTGCGGAGCTTCTGGCCTGTGGCATTGATGCGAACTGTGCGCCGGTTTGTGATGTCGCCCGCGCGGATACACATGCGGTGTTACGTAATCGCTGCTATGGTACGGATGCCAATCTAGTGTCGCGTGTGGCGCGTTCCGTCGCGCAAGCACATCTTGATTCGGGGTGTCTGCCGGTGATGAAACACATGCCGGGACTTGGGCTTGCATCGCTAGACAGTCACCTTGACCTGCCGCGCGTCACAACCCCGGAGCAACAGCTTTCGGCAACCGATTTTGCGCCGTTTCGTGCACTTGCAGATTTACCGATCGGGATGAGCGCCCATATCGTTTTTGAAGCGTTAGGCGAAATCGGCCCGGCAACGACATCACCCGCCATGATTAAACGGATTCGCGATCAAATCGGCTTTGACGGGCTGCTCATGACCGATGATCTTTCCATGGAGGCCCTCTCAGGTACAGTTTCAGATCGCACGCGGGCGGCTCTGGCAGCGGGGGTGGACATGATCCTGCACTGCAATGGCAAGCTTCCCGAGATGGAGGATATCGTCGCTGCATCAGGCCAGATGCACAGCAGGGCGCAGGCCCGCGCCGATCGCGCGCTGGCAATGCGCAATCACCCTGATCCCGTTGACATTCCAGCCGCAAAGGCTGAGCTTGAGGCGCTTTTGAAAGTGAATGCCGATGGCTGAGAACATTTTTGGCGAAGTAGCGGGCGGAGATGAAGCCCAACGCGTGGCTGACCGGATCGCGGCAGAGGCGCTGATCGTTGACGTTGATGGATTCGAAGGGCCGCTTGACCTGTTGCTGATGCTGAGCCGGACGCAGAAGGTTGATCTGCGAAAAATATCGGTCCTCGATCTGGCGCGGCAGTATTTGTCCTTTGTTGAACAGGCCAAAAGCCTGCGTATTGAACTGGCTGCCGATTACCTTGTCATGGCGGCCTGGCTGGCATTTCTTAAATCACGCCTGTTGCTGCCGCCTGATCCCGGTGAAGAAGGCCCAACCGGAGAGGAACTGGCCGCACATCTGGCGTTTCAGCTGGAGCGGCTACAGGCGATGCGGGATGCGGCGGCGAAACTAATGGCACGTGATCAGTTAGGGCGTGATTTCTTCGCACGGGGTATCCCGGAGGATATCGAACGCGTGCGCCGGATTACCTATACGGCGACGTTGCTTGACCTGATGCAAGGCTATGCACGAATTCGCACACGCGACGATTTTCGGCCATTCATAATGGACCGCGAGTCTGTTTTTACCATGGAACAGGCGCTGGATCGGATGCGTGGGTTGATTGGCTATGCCGGTGACTGGACCGAAATTTCCAGCTACCTGCCCGAAGGTTGGGAAGCTGATCCCGCACGCCGCCGATCCGCCACGGCATCAACCTTCGCGGCAACGCTTGAGTTGGTGAAAGAGGGCCATCTGGATATCCGGCAGGGGGATACCTTTGCACCGATCGAGATCAGGAAGAAATGAACAGCGAAACCGAAACAGAAGCCGAAGAAAGCCTGTTTGAAGCGCCACCAATGGCAGAACAGGAGCGCATGGTCGAAGCGGTGCTGTTTGCCTCCGCTGAGCCGGTATCCGTAAAGGAACTGGAAAACCGTCTGCCGCATGGGTCTGATCCAGCTGAGGCGCTGGTCCACCTCCGGAAACGCTATGAGGGCCGTGGGATACAGGTGTCGAAGGTTGGCGACGCCTGGGCTATCCGCACAGCGCCGGATCTGGGTTTTCTGATGCACCGCGAAACAGTAGAGACACGAAAACTGTCTCGGGCGGCAATCGAAACACTGGCCATCATTGCTTACCATCAACCGGCGACACGGGCAGAAATAGAAGAGATTCGTGGCGTTTCGGTAAGTCGTGGTACTATCGACCAGCTTCTGGAATTGGAATGGATCCGTTTCGGGCGACGTCGCATGACGCCTGGGCGTCCGGTTACCTATGTGGTGACGCAGGATTTCCTTGATCATTTTGGCCTGGAAAGTGCGCGTGATCTGCCGGGGCTGAAGGAACTCAGGGCGGCGGGGTTGCTGGAAAACCGCCCGCCACCGGGCAATGTACCGGGAATGCCTAACGACAGTGATGTAGAGGCTGAAACGGTAGAGGGGCAAAGCGAGATGTTCGAGGACTGAGCAGAAAGAGAGGTGTAAAATGAATGCAAACCGATTGATCAGCATGGTGGTCCGAATGGTATTGCGGCCGCTTATCAGCCGAGGCGTCAATGCGGGAATTGATGCCGTTTCCGGCCGCGAGAAACGGCGGTCTGACAGGAGCGACGAAGAACAAAAACAGGCCGCCGATGCCAAGGGCACAACGCAAAACGCGCGCCGGACGATTCGCATGGCGCGCCGCATCGGACGCATGTGATCGGTCCGGCTGCTGGTTATCAGCGGTTAGACGGATTTGAAATGTTTGCTGAGCTTCAGGCCCTGGCCCTGATAGTTTGATTTGATCCCATCGCCGTAGAGCTGCTGAGGACGTTCTGACATTTTTTCATAGATCAGGCGACCGACAACCTGCCCATGTTCCAGCACGAACGGTGCTTCGTGGCAGCGCACCTCAAGAACGCCGCGTGATCCCGCGCCACCTGCATCAGACCAGCCAAAACCGGGGTCAAAAAAACCCGCATAGTGAACGCGAAACTCCCCAACCATGGCCAGATACGGGGCCATTTCTGCGGCATAATCCGGCGGGATGGCAATCGCTTCGCGACTAACCAGGATATAAAACGCACCGGGATCGAGGATAATCCAACTGTTCTCTGTGACCACGGGTTCCCAGAATTCGGTTGGATCATAATGCGCAAGCTTCGCCAGGTCGATCACGCCTGTATGCGGTTTGGCCCGGTAGCCGACCAGATGATTCCTGTTGGGCTTCAGATCAACAGAAAAGCCCAGGCCATCAGAAACAACCGGGGTATCGGAGACCACAGGTGACCGATCATGAAGAGCAAGAAGGTCACTGTCACTCAGGCGGGTGTCACCGCGACGAAAGATAATCTGGCTGAGCATCTGTCCCGTGCGGGCAACGACGGAAAAGGAACGGGGGCAGATTTCCGCATAAAGTGGGCCTTTGTATCCGGCTGGGATGCGATCAAATTCCGTGCCGTGATCGGTGATGATCCGGGTCAGAAGATCCAGCCGCCCGATGGAGCTTTTGGCCGAAGCGGCGGCGCTGATGTCATCAGGCAGGTTCAGGCATTCGAGCAGTGGAACAACATAAACACAGCCCTTTTCCAGGACGGCACCATGACAGAGGTCAACCTCATGCATCTGGAACTGCTCAAGTCGGTCGGAAACCGTATTACCCCGCCCGGAAAGGAAGGAAGCGCGGACGCGATAGGCGCAGGAGCCAAGCCTCAAATCCAGTGAGGCAGGCTGTATCTGCCCATCATCATGGGGCCGTTCGCTTGCGATGACATGACTTGCGAACATATCCCGGATCTGCCGATCCGAAAGAACACCGTCATTGGTCATGGCAGCCCCTTATTGCAAATTCCGCCCGCCTCCGACGTGGAAGCGGGCGGAAATTGTTGGTCGGGCTAGCAGGACTTGAACCTGCGACCTTCCGTCCCCCAGACGGACGCGCTACCAGGCTGCGCCATAGCCCGTTCAGATGCTTTACATAGCGGTTTTCACTGGTCTTGCAAGGTGGAAGTGCAGCGGTCATACCTGCTCAGCGGTGGTCCCATTGCGATTGCAATACACGGAGCTTTTCATAGATTGGCTGGAGGGCGGTGCGTTGCTGTTCAAGTTGCCCCCATGGACGTTCGAGCAGCGAAACAAGCAGCGAATCCACGACGTTCAACTGCGCATTATCGTCCGGGTCCGGGGGAGTCTCGATGGTGGGAATCGCCATGATGGCGGCGGGCGCATCAACATCCGTACCAAGCGGTGGTAGGTCTGTCGCGGCGGGGGGCAGCGATTCTGTTTCCGTTGTCGCTGGTGTGGCTGAAATAGGATCGTTGACATGATGGTCATCAGACGCTTGTTCCGGCATGGGGGTGTCATCCGGCTGAGCGCTGGGAACATCGTCTTCGATGCTACCCGTTTCGGCCACAGGTTCGGCTGCTTCAGGTTGCGGCGGAGTGGTTCCGGTAGGAATATGCTCAAGCGCGGCACCGGCATTGGATTTTGCATCGGAGGCCGGCAAAATATCTAACGCCTGGCTATGGGTTGAAACGAATTTCACCCCTTCGGAATGAAGCAGCTTGCGCACGCCTTTGATCGTCATGCCATCTTCATGAAGCAATTTCTTGATTCCACCGATCAGCAGCATATCAGCCGGTCGATAGTAGCGCCGCCCGCCAGCGCGTTTGACGGGTTTAATCTGTGAAAACTTGCTTTCCCAGAACCGAAGCACATGCGCTGGCGTATCCAGCCATTCGGCAACTTCTCGAATGGTTCGGAATGCGTCCGGCGACTTGGCCATGAATCGGTCCCGTTTTAATTCTTATTGCCTGCTGCGACACGATCCTTCATCAGATGTGATGGCCGGAATGTCATGACCCGGCGTGGCAGGATGGGCACCTCTTCGCCGGTTTTTGGATTGCGACCGATCCGTGCCGCCTTATCCCGGACGCTAAAGGTGCCGAAGGATGAGATCTTGACAGACTCACCGGAAACCAGCGCATCAGACATATGTTGTAAAACACTTTCGACAAGAAGGGCGGATTCATTTCGCGATAGCCCGACCTCATCAAAAACGGCTTCGCTCAGGTCCATACGCGTAATTGTTTGGCCAGACATCATGTTTCCCCTGTTGATTGGAGCAACCATAGGGCGTGCGGAAAATACGAGTCAATATCATGGGCTTGTTAAGGGGCGTTTATCGGCGTTTACCAGCGCAGAATCACGCTCCCCCAGGCCAGACCACCGCCAATCGCTTCGGTAACGATAACATCGCCGGGGTGAAACCGCTCGTCAGCAGCACCAACAGACAGGGCCAATGGAATCGATGCCGCTGAGGTATTGCCGTGATCCTGTACTGTCACGATGACCTTATCCATTGGCACATTCAGCTTTTTCGCGGTGCCTTGAATAATTCGGATATTGGCCTGGTGCGGAACAATCCAGTCAATCTGCTCACGGCTAAGCCCGGCTTTCTCAAGCGAATTTTCGGCAGTAGCGGCCAGTTTGGCGACAGCTTGGCGAAACAGAGGGTTACCCTGCATACGCAACTTGCCGGCTGTGCCGGTCGTCGAAACACCGCCGTCTACGTATAACATATCACGAAAGCGCCCGTCGGAATTCAGATCACAGGCTAGAATGCCCCGATCCTGGTTAGATCCGGTTCCCTCCGTTGCTTCAAGCACCAGAGCGCCTGCGCCATCGCCAAACAACACGCAAGTCGATCTGTCGGACCAATCCATGATGCGGCTGAATGTTTCAGCCCCGATCACAAGTACCCGGCGCGCTTGCCCCGATACGATCAGCGCATTGGCATTGGCCAGCGCATAAACGAAACCGGCGCAAACCGCCTGAACATCAAAGGCAAAGCCACCGGACATCCCAAGTTCTGCCTGCACCATCGTCGCAACAGAAGGGAATGTAAGGTCCGGCGTCGATGTTGCCAGCACAATCGCATCAATATCATCAGGCAATAAACCGCCGGACTCCATGGCCCGCCGTGCGGCATGCACCGCCAGTTGGGATGTAGTTTCATTTTCGGCAGCAAAATGGCGTCGCTCTATCCCGGTACGGGTCCGAATCCAAACATCGCTCGTTTCAAGCGTTTTTTCAAATTCCTGATTTGGAACAATGCGTTCCGGCAAATAGTGCCCGACACCCCGGACCGCAGCTCTTATTGTCATTCGGCGCTACCGCTATTGTCCCCAACCTTGCTGATTTCGCCATCTTGTCTTGCCGGAAGGCTAGATGCAACCCGCGCAGCCAGCTTTTCGGTAAAGCCTGACTGAGCAAGCGTAAATGCCAGCTTGATTGCGGCGGAAACGCCTGTCGCATCAGCCGCGCCATGGGATTTTACGACGGTTCCGTTTAATCCAAGGAATACACCACCATTGACGCGGCGCGGATCAATACGCTTGCTCAACCTGCGCAAGGAGGTCAGGGCGAATAGAGCGCCAAGACGTGACAAAGGTGAATACCTAAAAGCGGCATCAAGGAATTCCCGGATGAGCGAGGCCGTCCCTTCACCAGTTTTCAGCGCCACATTGCCGGTAAAACCATCGGTGACGATGACATCCACGCGGTTAGATGGAATATCGCCACCTTCGACGAAGCCGACAAATTCAAAATGAGCGGCATCGGAGGCCTGTGTGATCAGGTCATGTGCGTCCTTCAATTCCGCACGGCCTTTGTGTTCCTCGGTGCCGACATTCAAAAGACCTATACGCGGACGGCCCAGGCCAAGCCCATTGCGGGCGTAGGAAGCACCCATCAACGCATATTGCAAAAGATCCTGCTCATCCGCACGGATATCCGCCCCGACATCCAGCATGATGTTGAAACCGCCGGGATTCCGCGACGGCCAGAGGCAGG
>CAYTUW010000069.1:0-4960 GCA_964441435.1 uncultured Rhodobacterales bacterium | reverse complement strand
CGGTTGACCCCGGGCAACTTGCGCAGCCGGATCATCGACAGGGCCATCAACGCCCCGGTATTGCCACAGCTGATTGCAACGGTGGCTTCGCCATTACGGACAGCTTCGATTGCGGACCACATGGAGGTATTCTTGCCATGGCGCATGACATGGCTTGGCTTTTCATCCATCGTAACCACGTCATCGGCGTGCCGAACCTCGCAATGCTCAGAGAGCCCATGCCGCTTTTCAATCAAACGGCTGAGAGTCGTAGCATCCCCATGAACGATAAAGCCGATTTCCGGGTTCTTGGCGATGGAATGGGCGATCCCGGCAACCACCGCAGCGGCCCCTCGATCCCCCCCCATAGCGTCAATCGAAATAATCGTGCGGCGCGCATCGCCGACCTGGAGGTCGTCATCCCCCTTTGGGTTTTCAGATTGCGCGCGCGTCATGCCTTAGCAACAGCGAAAGGGCAGAAAAACTGCCTTACGCCGCGTCTTCGTCATCGAGGTCAATGGCATCTGTCTGTGCGACGATTTCGCGGTCATCGTAATGGCCGCATGCCGCGCAGACATGATGCGGACGCTTGAGTTCGCCGCAGTTGGAACATTCCGCCGGGTTCCCGGCAACAAGCGAGTCGTGGGAGCGACGATTATTGCGGCGCGACCGGGTGACTTTATTCTGAGGGACAGCCATATCCTAACCTCTTATTATATAAGGGCTAATCGCGCCCAATCTGGTGGTGGAACCTCTTTCAGTTTTCGACCGAAGGAAAATCCCGATGTAAACGAAGCCGGGAACATACTGCGTTTCCGGCAAGGCGCAAGCCTTTTTCTTTCCGATATCCTGGGCTGTACTACTCGCCTTTTGCGAGTTTGTCACGCAGATTGGAGAGTGTGGCAAAAGGTTTCGTGTCCTGGTCTGTCAACGGTTCGGTTCCAGGCGCACTGAATGCGGCCTTCTCAAGCCGGGCATCAGGTGTTCGTGGGTATATTGGTGCTGCCAGCGCGAGTGTCTCTTCAACCGCCCGTCCGATGTCAACTTCACTGCCGAGTGGTTCCAGTGAGGTATCGGGGTCCATTTCTATCTCAATGGATTCCGTCTCTGGAGAGAAGTCGGGTGAATACCGTCTTTCAACCTTCTCCTCGATCCGAGTTACCACTGGTTTCAGGGTTACGACGCAAGCTTGTTCTATTGTAGCCCCAAGTGTTCCGACCAGTTGCCAATCTCTGCTTGCGACTGGCGTAAGCTGCCCGTCAAAGCGCAGTTTCCGCACCGCAAGGAAGCCAAGACGTTCCGCTACCGCCGCGCAGGCTGCGGCGTCTGCTTCGAATCCTAGACGCCTTGACACGTTTTCCTTCAGGTCAGCGCGCTTCAGCCGCCAGTCGGATATGGGACCATCAACATGCTTCGTCATTTTTCATCCCATCCTTTCCTTGAACCGGAGTTCAACCTTCTGTAAGCCGATAAGAGGCATTTAAGGGTGTGGCAAGGGCAGGTTCATGCAAAGACGGAGGTTTTTCATCAAAACCGCAGTGGCTGCTGTGACTGTAGCGGCCTTGGCCGGATGTTCGGCCACATACCGTAACCACGGATATATACCTCAGGATGAGGACTTGGATTTTGTCATCGTTGGTGTCGACACAAAGGACACTGTCATTGACAGCATCGGTCCGCCTTCGGCCTCCGGGCTGCTGGAAAACAGCGGCTGGTACTATGTTGGCAGCCGTTGGCGGCACTTTGCCTGGCAGGCACCGCGCGAAATCGAACGTGAAGTGGTCGCAATCAGTTTTGACGCCGAGGGCGTGGTCGAAAACATCGAACGCTTTGGCCTTGAAGACGGGCGTGTAGTGGTGCTTTCGCGGCGCGTAACGGACAGCAACATCAAAGGTGTCGGATTCCTCAAGCAGCTGTTTGGGAATATCGGTGGCTTTACCGCAGAGCAGATACTTGGCGGGAATTAACCTAATGTGTTAACCCACTGTCATCTCTTGCAGCTAGGCTCGACGTGGCCCATATGATTGGAGCTGACGTTTGCGCTGTGGGAGTTTTCCATGTTCGGACTGAAGAAAGGCCGCTATCAGGCCCGGCTGGCGAAATCGCAAGCTGATATCTCCGCAGCCCAAAAACTGCGCCAAAGGTGCTTTCGCGGCGATCAGCCTGGCCTTGATGCGGATCGGTTTGACGGGCTTTGCCATCATGTTCTGATCGAAGACGGCAAGGGCCAGCTTGTGTGTTGTTTTCGGCTGCTGCCATTACAATCCGGCGGGGAGATAGAACAGAGTTATTCTGCCCAGCACTACGAACTTTCCGCACTGAATACCTTTCGCGGCCCAATGGTTGAAATGGGGCGGTTCTGTATTGATCCGGACTATTCGGATCCTGATATCCTACGGGTCGCCTGGGGCGCGATGACCCGATTTGTCGATAACAACAATGTGGAACTGCTATTTGGCTGTTCTTCCTTTCATGGAACCGAAGCCGACAGTTATCTTGATGCCTTCGCCTTGTTAAAGGAACGCCATCTTGCGCCCAAACGCTGGCTGCCCAAGGTCAAATCGCCCAATGTATTCCGTTTCACCAAACGGTTGCGCCGGAAACCGGATGCTAGGCGTGCAATGACCGGCATGCCGCCTTTACTACGCAGCTATCTGGCAATGGGCGGCTGGGTCAGTGATCACGCGGTCGTCGACCGGGATCTTGGCACCTTACATGTTTTTACCGGGCTTGAGATCCGGGCGATACCGCCCGCGCGCAAGCGATTGCTGAGGGCGGTCGCCGGGTAAGTCGCAAAAGCGCACTGGCGTGGTTGAATTTCCGTCGTGCTCAGGATAGCTGGCCAATATGGCGCAACTTCTTCAGCTTACTGACATCTCACTCACCTTTGGCGGTGATCCCATTTTGGATAAGCTGAATCTTATCCTGCAACCGGGGGATCGTCTGGCGCTGGTAGGGCGCAACGGATCGGGCAAATCGACCTTGATGAAGGTTATGGCCGGGTTGGTGGAACCGGATGTGGGGCAGCGCAGCGTCGCCCCGGCGGTTCACGCTGGATATATGGAGCAGGAACCGGATTTTGCCGGTTTTGCAACACTTGGGGAATTTGCCGCATCCGGGTTGGCCGATGATGAATCCTGGCGCGTAGAGGCAGCAGCGGAAGGGTTGAAGTTCGATCCTGAGCGCCCCTGTGCCACTGCTTCGGGTGGCGAACGCCGCCGTGCGGCACTGGCGCGGCTGATGGCCCAGGCGCCGGAATTGTTGTTGCTTGATGAACCGACGAACCATCTGGATATTGAAGCGATCACCTGGCTCGAAAGCCAGCTTGCCGAAACCCGGTCCGCCTTTGTCATGATCAGTCACGACCGGGCGTTTCTGAATACGCTCACGCAGGGCACGCTCTGGCTGGATCGGGGGGAACTCCGCCGTCACTACAAAGGTTTTCAGCATTTTGAGGCCTGGCGTGACAAGCTTTGGGAAGAAGAGGATCAGGCCCGCCACAAGCTCAATCGCAAGATCAAGGCCGAGGCTCGCTGGGCCGTTGAAGGGATTTCAGCCCGGCGCAAGCGCAATCAGGGGCGGGTGCGGGCCTTGCAGGCGCTGCGCGCTGAACGTGCCGCCCAGATCAAGCGCCAGGGTGTTGCGGCGATGGCGCTTGCCACCGGCACAAAATCAGGCCGCAAGGTGGTGGAGGCACGCGGCATCAGCAAATCCTTTGGGGATCATCAGATCAGTGCCCCTTTTGATCTGACTATTCAGCGCGGGGACCGGATCGCGCTTGTCGGGCCAAATGGCGTCGGTAAGACGACCTTGCTGAACATCCTGACCGGGCAGGCACAACCGGATCAGGGCAGCGTCAAGCTTGGCTCCAACCTTGAGATTGCGATGTTTGACCAAAACCGGGCAACGCTCGCCCCGGATCAATCGCTCTGGGACAATCTGACATTGGATCCTGATATGGCCGTGCGTGGGCGCAGCGATCAGATCATGGTGCGTGGGGCACCGCGCCATGTGGTTGGCTATCTGAAGGATTTCCTGTTTGAGGAAACACAGGCGCGTGCGCCCGTCAGGTCACTGTCAGGCGGTGAGAAGGCGCGGCTGCTGCTGGCGCGGCTGATGGCGAGAGAAGCCAATCTTCTGGTCATGGATGAGCCGACAAATGACTTGGACATCGAAACGCTCGATTTGTTGCAGGAACTGCTTGACGGGTTTGACGGCACGGTGATCCTGGTGAGCCATGACCGGGATTTTATCGACCGCGTTGCAACCACCACCATCGCGTTGGAAGGGGATGGGCGCGCTACGGTCTATGCCGGTGGCTGGTCCGATTATCAGGCGCAACGGCACGGCCGCACCGCAGAACTTCCAAAGAAAACGAAAGCGAAACCCAGAAAAACAGCCCCAAAGGCGAAAGCGGCAGCCACAACATCAGAGCAGCTGTCCTTTACTGAACAACATCGGCTTGATGCGCTCCCGGCGGAAATTGACCGTCTGGTGGCGGAAATTGCCAAGCTTGAGGAATTTCTTGCCACCCCTGATCTGTTCACCGCGGAGCCAGTGAAGTTTCAGAAAGGCTCCGAGGCGCTGGTTGAGCGGCAGGAAGCGTTGCACGCAGCGGAGGAAGAATGGCTCATGCTTGCGGCAAAGGCAGAAGGGTAGGGCGCATCGCCCGGATCGGCGGTGCTGAATAGCCCGGGACGGATGCCCAGCGTGCGCTGTCACTTCTCCGGTATGAGTCCCCTTGGGCTGAACCGCAGAACGAGGATCAGGATCAGCCCCATCGTCAGCAACCGCATATGAGCCACCGAGTCCAGCAGATGTGTCTTGAGCCAGAATCCGTCTGCCATTGGCGTGGTGATCAGCACCATCAGCGCATTGCCAAGGGGTTCCACCTGAACCCAGAGGAACCAGATCAGGAAGCCGCCAAGCACCGAGCCCCAGTTGTTGCCGGAGCCGCCGACGATCACCATCACCCAGATCA
>CAYTUW010000068.1:8652-13280 GCA_964441435.1 uncultured Rhodobacterales bacterium | reverse complement strand
ATGGGCATGCTCGCCACGGTGATGAATGCGCTGGCGATGCAGTCGGCACTGGAAAGCCTTGGGGTCTTCACGCGGGTGATTTCTGCAATCCCGATGGATCAGGTCTGTGAGCCTTATATCCGCCGCCGCGCGGTCCGGCATCTCGAAAAGAAACGGGTTTGTATCTTTGCCGCCGGCACCGGCAACCCTTATTTCACCACCGATACGGCCGCCACCCTGCGCGCCAATGAGATGAGCTGCGAAGCGATTTTCAAGGGCACAAAGGTTGATGGCGTCTATGACCGTGATCCGGCCAAACACGCGGATGCGACACGCTATGAGACTGTGACCTATGACGAGGTGCTGCAAAAACACCTTGGGGTGATGGATGCCTCTGCCATTGCATTGGCGCGCGACAATAGCCTGCCGATCATCGTGTTTTCACTGGATGAGCCGGGTGGCTTTCGTGGAATCCTTGCGGGCGAGGGGACCTACACGCGGGTGCATGGCTAAGTCTGGTCCGATAGCGCGCAGCGCCTGACCGTCCGGCAAAGACTGACAGTGGCGCAATGATCGGTGATCACACTATACATGTGTCGCCCGATCACGTAAGGAACGGCCAAAGAAACCCGAATAATGGGAGGTGCAGATGTCGGATTATGAGGAACCGGATCTTGATGATCTGAAACGCCGGATGGACGGCGCGATGGCCAATCTGAAAACCGAATTTGCCAGTCTGCGGACGGGGCGGGCCTCGGCCTCGATGCTGGAACCGGTGATGGTCGATGCCTATGGCTCCCAGACGCCGCTTAATCAGATTGGCACAGTGAACGTGCCTGAACCGCGCATGGTTACGGTGAATATCTGGGACAAGTCACTTGTCGGGCCCGCTGAAAAGGCGATCCGCGAAAGCGGCCTCGGCATCAACCCGCAGCTCAATGGCACGATCATCATGCTTCCAATCCCGGAACTGAACGAAGAACGGCGCCGGGAGTTGACGAAGGTCGCCGGGCAATATGCTGAAAATGCACGCATTTCGGTTCGGAACGTGCGGCGGGACGGGATGGAACACCTGAAGAAAGCCAAGGCTGACGGTATGGGTGAGGATGATCACAAGATCTGGCACGATGAGGTGCAGGACCTTACCGACAAGGCCATTGCCGCCATCGACAAGGCGCTTGAAGTCAAACAAGAGGAAATCATGCAGGTCTGACCTGCACGCCCCCGGAAAGGCCGATTTGACAGGCACATCACACGATACCCCCCGTCACGTTGCAGTCATCATGGACGGCAACGGTCGTTGGGCCACACAGCGTGGCCGCCCGCGTCTTTTCGGCCATCAGGCCGGGGCCAAACGTGTGCGCGAAATTGTCGAGGCCTGCCCTGATCTGGGTGTCAAATATCTGACGATTTTTGCCTTTTCGACAGAGAACTGGAAGCGCACCCAGAAAGAGGTGTCCGGCTTGATGAACCTGTTCCGCCGCTACATCACGCGGGAGGCACAGGCCCTGCTGAAACGCGGGGTCCGGGTGCGGTTCATCGGGGATCGGCTGCGTCTGGACGTAAAGCTGCGCGAGCTGATGGATGAGCTTGAACAGCTGACCGCAGACAATGATCGGGTGCATCTGACGATTGCGTTGAATTACGGCGGCCGGGATGAGGTGGCGCGCGCGACAAAACGCCTGGCGCAGGATGTGGCATCCGGCGATCTGGACCCGGATGTCGTGGATGAAGAAACGCTTCCAAGGTATTTGGATACTTATGTTTTGCCTGATCCTGATCTCGTTATTCGTACCTCTGGCGAAGCCCGGATATCAAACTTCCTGCTATGGCAGTCCGCCTATGCGGAATACGAATTCATAGATACTCTCTGGCCGGATTTCACGGCTGAGGTATTCGCTGATGTACTGGCCGGGTACGGCAGGCGTGACCGCCGGTTCGGCGCGGTGCCCGCATGAGTGCGCCAAAAGACGGTGGTAAATGGGGCGATCTGGCGCCGCGCGTGGCCTCGGCCATCGTGATGTTGCTGATTGGTGCGCTTGCGGTATGGGCGGGCGGTTTTGCTTTTGGCGCTCTGGTTGCTGTTGGCGTACTGGCGATGTTCTGGGAGCTGCTGACGATGCTTCGGGCAGCGGTTGCAAAGGGTGCGGCCCCGCTGCCTTACGGGCTTTATGCGCTGGCGGTGTTTCTGGCTGGGTATGCCTTTGTCTGGCTGCGGCTTGGTCACAATGGACTCTGGGTCATTCTCTGGCTCTTTACGGTGGTGATTGTGACGGATGTTCTGGGGTATTTTGCCGGGCGCATGATCGGCGGGCGCAAGTTCTGGCCCGCGATCAGCCCGAAAAAAACCTGGTCGGGCACCATTGCCGGATGGGTTGGAGCGGGATTTGCTGGCTATTTCTTCGCTCATCAGGCCGAAATCGGCACCCCGCTTGTGCTGATGCTTGTCTCGGTGCTGTTTTCCTTTGCCAGCCAGATGGGCGACATCGCCGAAAGCGCCTTGAAACGGCGCGCCGGGGTCAAGGACAGTTCCGCGCTTATTCCCGGCCATGGCGGTGTGCTTGACCGGTTTGACGGCATGGTCGGTGTGGGCTTTGCCAGTTGCCTTGTCTTTATGGCTCAGGACCTGTTGGGGCTTTAGGATGCGGCGGATTTCCATCTTTGGCGCGACCGGGTCCATCGGGCAAAGCACGATTGATCTGATCCGGCGTGACCGCGCCGCCTATGACGTAGTGGCGCTGACGGGGGGGCAGAACATTGCGCGCCTGGCGGCGGATGCGCGTGATCTGGGCGCCGAAGTTGCTGTCACTGCCGATGCGCGCAAATTAGATGATCTGCGGGACGCGCTTGCCGGATCGGGGGTTGAGGCCGCCGCCGGGCCCGAGGCGTTGATCGAGGTCGCGGATCGTCCGGCGGATTGGGTGATGAGCGCAATCGTCGGCGTTGCAGGCCTTGCCCCCGGGCTGCGGGCGCTGCGTCAGGGCAAGGTGCTGGCGCTGGCCAATAAGGAAAGTCTGGTAACGGCTGGCCCGCTTCTGATGGCGGAGGCGGCGCGCCACGGGGCCACCATACTGCCCGTGGACAGTGAGCATTCCGGGGTGTTTCAGGCACTTCTGGGGGAAGACAGGCAATCGGTTGAGCGGGTGATCATCACTGCCTCTGGCGGGGCGCTCAGGGATTGGCCGCTGGATCGGCTGGCGGAGGCCACGCTTGATGATGCGCTGGCCCATCCGAACTGGGACATGGGACAGCGTATCACGGTTGATAGCGCCTCTATGTTCAACAAGGCCATGGAAGTCATTGAAACACGTGAATATTTCGGGTTTTCCCCTGAGCTGATAGAGGTTCTGATCCATCCGCAAAGCCTGATCCATGCGATGGTCGGTCATTGTGACGGCGGAGTTCTGGCGCATCTTGGCCCGGCGGATATGCGACATGCGATTGGCTATGCGCTGAACTGGCCCGCGCGGGGTGACCTGCCGGTTGAGCGGCTCGATTTCAGCCGGATTTCTCGGCTCGAATTCGCCGCGCCGGATGAAGCGCGCTACCCGGCCCTGAGGCTCGCACGGGGGGTGATGGCAGAGCGGGGCCACATGGGTATGGTGTTCACTGCGGCCAAGGAGATCGCCCTTGACGCCTTCATCGCCGGGGCCATCCGTTTCACGGATATGGCCGTTGTGGTGGAACGCTTGTTGGACCAGCATACAGGTCAGGCGGGGCTTCCGAAATCAGGGCAGTCCCTTGATAGCCTGCGTGAGGTTGACCATCTGACACGTCAGGCCGGGGCTGAAATTGTGAACGAAATCATGAGGTAACAGTTGGATATTCTTGGTTTTCTTCCGGCGTTTGGCGGTGTTGCCTTCACTGTTGTCGCTTTTGTTGCGGCGCTTTCGGTGATCGTGGCGATCCATGAATACGGCCACTACATCGTTGGGCGCTGGTCCGGCATTCATGCAGAGGTATTCTCGCTTGGCTTCGGCCCGGTGCTCTGGTCGCGGCGGGATCGGCGCGGCACGAAATGGCAGATCGCGGCACTACCCTTTGGCGGCTATGTGAAATTTCTGGGCGACGCCAATGCCGCCAGTGCCGGTACGGATGAGGCGGCGGTTGCCGGCCTGTCGGAATCCGAACTGCGCCACACGATGAACGGTGCGCCGCTCTGGGCGCGCTCGGCCACGGTTGCGGCTGGCCCGATGTTCAATTTCATTCTGTCGATCCTTGTCTTTGCCGGGATATTTATGCTGGGCGGGAAGCCAGTGGAAACCGTGACCATAGGCGATCTGCGCGCGACGCCAGTTGCCGAAACCGGCCTGGCTGTTGGAGATGAGGTGATTGCTATCAATGATACGCCGATTCCCGATTGGGATGCATTTGGTCAGGCGCTAGAAACCCTGCCTGATATGGGGCCATTCATCTACACGGTGCGCCGCGATGGTGCGGTGATTGAGGTGCCCGGCGCTCACCCGTTCCCACCGATTGTCGGGGCCTATCAGCCACGCTCTGCCGCATTGGCGGCGGGCATTGAAGTTGGTGATGTGATCACCGGTGTGGATGATCAGAAGATTTCCAGTTTTTCGCAACTCGTTGATGTGGTGCGCGGGTCGGACGGGCGCGAACTTCAGATGCATATCTGGCGCGATGGCGCGGAT
>CAYTUW010000068.1:0-8642 GCA_964441435.1 uncultured Rhodobacterales bacterium | reverse complement strand
CCTGCCTATGACGCCGCGGGTCAGGGATACTCCGCTGGAAGACGGTGGTTTTGAAAAACGCTACATGATCGGTATCAGCGGCGGGTTTCTGTTTGACCCGCAGACCGAAAATGTTGGCCTCATCGAATCCCTCTCAGGCGGGATAGAGCGGACCTGGGCTGTCATCACAACCAGCCTGAACGGGCTTTATCACATCGCCACGGGTGGTATCAGCGCCTGTAATATCTCCGGCCCTGTCGGCATTGCGCAAAGCGCAGGCGTCATGGCCGATCACGGGCTGAAGGATTTCATCTGGTTCATTGCGGTGCTGTCAACAGCTGTGGGCATGCTGAACCTGTTTCCGATTCCAGTGCTCGACGGGGGGCATTTGGTGTTTCACGCGATTGAAGCCGTGACCGGGCGCCCACCAAGCGAACCGGTGCTCAAGGTTCTGATGACAGTCGGGCTGACGCTACTGCTGGGGCTGATGGTGTTTGCGCTGACCAATGATGTGACCTGTGTCTGACATAGACGCTGGTCGGCACAGAGCTGTCGTTGAAGTGCCGTATTCCTGCCATAATGGTTTCCTATCCATCAGTAACCTTTGAGGCGAAAGGAAAGGTCATGCAGGCAATTCAAAGCGGATATCGCGGACTGGCGTTACTGGTGAACCTGAATTGGGATCGAATCCTCTATGCGTTCACGATTGTCGTGGCGCTGACCGCCGGGGCATTTGTCGGTTCCCTTTAACGGGGAGTGGATGCGACACACGCGAGATGAACAGCAACCGGTCTTTCAGGCCGGTTTTTTTGTTGCAGACCGCTTTTGACAAGGCGCGAACAAGCAGGTAGCAAGGAGGCATCAAATTAACGCGGGTGGCAAGTGTCTGACTTGCCTGCAGGGGACAAGACAGCGTTGCGTATCAAAAGCCATTTCATCACATTCATCCGGGTCACATTATTTGTCTTGCTGAGCATGGTGGCGCTGCCGGGCTTTGCGCCGCGCGTGGTGGCCCAGAGCTATGCTTTTTCGACAGTGGAAATCGTCGGAAACCAACGCATAGAAGCGGGCACCATCCTGACCTATGCAGGGATTGCACGGGGCGAAACCGTGACCGGCGGACAGTTGAACGACGCCAGCCAGCGTATTCTGGCGAGCGGACTGTTTGAAACTGTCGAACTGGAACCCCGCGGCAATACGCTGGTGATCCATGTTGTCGAATTCCCAACGATCAACCGCATCAGCATTGAAGGGAACCGCCGGATCGACGATGCGGAACTGACCGCCGTGATCCAATCACAGCCCCGTCGTGTCTATAGCCCGTCGGTCGCCGAAGCCGATGCCGCAGCAATGGTTCAGGCCTATTCGATTGCCGGGCGGGTTGCGGCCTCTGTTGAGCCGCGGATTATCCGGCGCAGCGACAACCGCGTCGATCTGGTATTCGAAGTGGCAGAGGGCCGGGTTTCAGAAGTGGAGCGCATCAGCTTTGTTGGCAACCGCGCCTTTTCCGACCGCCGCCTGCGCCGCGTGCTTGAAAGCAAACAGGCCGGGTTCCTGCGTGCGATCGTCCGCCGTGACAACTTCATTGCTGACCGGATCGAATTCGACAAGCAGGTCCTGCGCGATTTCTATCTCTCGCGTGGGTTTATTGATTTTGAAACTCTGTCGGTGAATTCGGAACTGACGCGCGGGCGCGACGGGTTCCTTGTTACTTTCAATGTGCGCGAAGGCCAGAGCTTTGATTTTGGCGAACTGACGGTGACATCCGATTTGGCGGAGGTCGATGTCGAACAGTTTGAACCTGCAATCCGGGTCCGGTCGGGCAGCACATATTCCCCAACCAAGGTTGAACAGACAATCGCGCGGCTGGAACGGTTTGCGATCAGGGAAGAACTGGATTTCATCCGGGTGGAACCCCGCATCACACGTAACGACCGGGATCTGACGCTTGATGTGGAATTTGTTCTGTCACGGGGACCGCGCGTCTTTGTTGAACGCATTGATATCGAGGGCAATACCACAACGCTGGATCGCGTCGTCCGCAACCAGTTCCGCATCGTGGAAGGGGATCCTTTCAACCCGCGTGAAATCCGTGAAAGCGCGGAACGCGTTCGCGCCCTAGGGTTCTTTTCCAATGCAGAGGTAAGCGCGCGCGAAGGGTCCAGCCCGGATCAGGTGATTGTCGATGTCGATCTGGAAGAAGCACCAACCGGATCCCTGACGTTCGGGGCGTCCTACAGCCAGGACTCCGGGGCGGCATTCAACATCGGTTTCCAGGAACGCAACTTTCTCGGGCGCGGGCAGAGGATCAGGATTGATTTCAATACCGCAGAGGATTCAGCCGGTGGAACGATCAGCTTCACCGAACCAAACCTGTTGGGGCGTGATCTGTCATTCGGGTTGCTCGCGGCCCATACGACAACTGAAAATGAAAACAGCTTTTTTAGCACGCGCGAGACGGAATTCCGCCCCTCTCTGACCTTCCCGGTCAGTGAAAACGGGCGGCTTTCGGTCAACCTGTTTGCCCGTAAGGATTCGATCTATGACGTCAGCGGGGACTCCTCCGCTCTGCTCCAGGGGGAGGCAGGCGGTGCCACCTATGGCGGTATCGGCTATCGCTACAGTTTTGACACCCGGCGCACAGGTTTGAATCCTGATGCCGGGATCGTACTGCGCTTTGGTCAGGAATATGCTGCGGCGGGCGATGCCAATTTCATCCGCAGCGACTTTCTGCTGGGGGGGGAAACCAAAGCCTTCAACGATGAGGTGACTTTACGCGCCATCTTTGAGGCAGGGGCGCTCCATATGATCAATGGCGACAGCCGAGTCACCGATCGCTACCGTCAAAGTTCCCGCCGTCTGCGCGGATTTGCGGGCAATGGGATCGGGCCGCGCGACCTGAATGCAGTAAATATGGATGCGGTTGGCGGTAATTATTTTGCCGTGGCACGGTTTGAGGCGGATTTCCCGCTTGGCCTGCCAGAGGAATACGGTATCTCCGGCGGGCTGTTCTTTGATGTCGGCTCTATCTGGGGGCTGGATAATACAGCAGGCACTGGTGGGCCGATTGACGACAGTTTCGGCTTGCGTTCGGTGGTTGGGTTCTCTGTCTTCTGGGATACGCCGATCGGGCCGCTTCGCTTTAACTTCTCACATGCGCTGACATCCGAGGATTACGACGACGAACAGAGTTTCGATCTGACCATTTCGACAACATTCTGATGCGTTTACCCGCTGCCATAGCAGGGGCTTTCCTGTGGGTGTTGCTGGGGGTGTCGGCTTATGGGCAGTCGCTTGGGACATCGGTTCTGACGATTGATACCGAACGGCTTTATGAGCAAAGCGATTTTGGCAAGGCCACCGAGCAGAGCTTTGGTGAGTTGCGCGGACAGCTGATTGCGGAAAATCAGCGCCTCGAAACTGCCCTGACAGAAGAAGAACAAGCGCTCGTTCAGCAACGACAGACCATGACCGCGGCAGAGTTTCGCCCGCTCGCCGATGCCTTTGATGAAAAGGTTCAGACGATCCGCAATGCCCAGGATGAAAAGCTACGCGCGCTTGGGGATCAGCGTGAATCAGCACGGCAGACGTTTTTTCAGCAGGCCATCCCGGTTATTGCCGCCATTCTGGAAGACAGGGGCGGGACGATGGTTCTGGATCGGCGCAATGTCATACTAAGTGCGGATGCGATTGACATCACGATGGATGTGATTGCCCGGCTGAATGCGGACTATGCCGCCGGAAAGCTTGTGCTGCCGGAATTCGACCCGCCGTCGGAACCCTAGGTTCACCGCGCGGCTTGTTCCGGGCTATGTGAATTGCTAATCAGGCAGAAACAATCTTCCAACCACCAACGGGAGCGAAAATGTCAGAACCGATCACCTATGCCGACCTTGACCTGATTCAACGGATCATCCCGCACCGTTATCCGTTTCTGATGATTGATAAAGTTCGCGACATTGTCAGCGGCGAAAGCGCTGTGGGGGTCAAGAATGTGACGGTGAACGAACCGCATTTTCAGGGGCATTTTCCCGGGGCACCGATCATGCCGGGTGTCACCATCATCGAGGCGATGGCTCAGACAGCGGCGGTGATGGTGGGGGTGACGCTCAACCTGATTGATCGGCCGCTGCTGGTTTACTTCATGTCCGTCGACAAATGTAAATTCCGGCGCAAGGTGGTGCCGGGTGATGTGCTTGAACTGCATGTTGATGTTCTGCGCGGCGGGTCCAAGATCTGGCGCTTCCGCGGTGAGGCAAAGGTCGACGGAGAGGTTGCAACTGTCGCAGAATTTGCTGCTATGATCCATCTGCTCGAAGAGGATTAAGCCACGATGGCGATCGCAGACAGCGCCCGGATTGACCCACATGCTATTGTCGAAGAGGGCGCGCAGATTGGTGCCGGATGTGTCGTTGGGCCGTTTTCGCTGATTGGGTCTGAGGTGGTCTTACGCGATGGGGTTCAGATTGGGTCACATGTGGTTGTGACCGGGCAGACCGTGATTGGCGAAAACAGTCGCGTGTTCCCCTTTGCCTCGGTTGGGGAAATTCCGCAGGACCTAAAGTTCAAGGGCGAACAAACCCGGCTGGAAATCGGCGCGCGGAACCGAATTCGGGAGCATGTGACGATCAACACAGGGACAGAGGGCGGCGGTGGCGTTACCCGCATCGGCGATGACGGGCTGTTTATGGCCGGTTCACATGTCGCCCATGACGTACAGATTGGAAATCGTGTGATCCTGGTGAACCACGCGGCACTTGCCGGGCATTGTGTGCTTGAGGACGATGTCATCGTTGGCGGTCTGTCCGGGGTTCACCAATGGGTACGGATCGGCAAGGGGGCCATTATTGGCGCGGTAACGATGGTCACAAATGATGTGATCCCTTATGGGCTGGTTCAGGCCCCGCGTGGTGAGTTGCACGGGCTGAACCTTGTTGGTCTGAAGCGCAAAGGGGTGGACCGGGCCGATATCACTGCGCTCCGCGCGGCGTATCAGATGCTGGCGCAAGGCGATGGCACCTTTCAGGAACGTGCCCAGCGCCTTGGTGACGACAGCGATAGCGATCATGTGAAGGACATCGTGCGCTTTGTGCTTGGCGACAGCGATCGTTCTTTCCTGACGCCGGAATAGATATGCTGGCGCTGATCGCAGGCACAGGGATTTTGCCGGAACTTTTGGCCGTAGCGATGAAAGCCCCCCCGCTCATCTGCCGCCCGGAAGGGGAGGAGGCAGATCTGAACTTTCGGCTTGAGCGCTTGGTACCATTTCTTGAAACCCTGCGGGACCGGGGTATCGGTGAGGTGTGTTTTGCTGGCGCGATGACACGGCCGGACCTTGATCCCGCAGCCTTTGATCCGGCCACCGCCGCGCGGCTGCCTGAAATTGCTGCGGCACTTGGCCGGGGCGATGACGGCACGTTGCGATTTTTTGCAGATATGTTCGCGGAATACGGTATGACGGTGCGCGGGGCGCATGAATTTGCACCGGGTTTGCTGGCGTCGGAGGGTGCCATTGCGGGGCGCGTGCTGTCTGCATCGGATCAATCCGATGCGGAACTGGCGCGCCAGGTGCTGGATCATCTTAGCCCGCTTGATGTGACACAGGGATGTGTGGTGGCGCGCGGGCGCGTCCTGGGCATCGAAACAATTCAGGGTACAGAGGCGCTATTGTCTTTTGTCGCCACTACTCGGATACCCTATGCCGGAGCAACGGGTGGGGTTTTGGTAAAACGGCCCAAAGCCGGTCAGGATTTGCGGTTTGACATGCCGGCCATCGGGCCAGAGACCATTTTGCAGGCCGCTGAGGCGGGGCTGGCTGCCATTGTCATTGCCGCTGGTGCGACCCTGTTGCTTGACCGGGCTAAAACGATACAGGCCGCGGCAGAGCAGGGCATAACGCTTTGGGGCGCGCCGTGACGATCCGTCTGTTTCTTGTTGCGGGCGAACCATCGGGGGATCGGCTGGGCGCTGCGATGATGCAGGGATTAAAGGCACTGATGCCAGATGTGGAATTTGGTGGAATTGGTGGCCCGCTCATGCAGGCAGAGGGCATGAGCAGCCTGTTCCCGATGGCGGAACTTTCGCTGATGGGGATCGCCGAAATCGCCCCGAAGTATCTCCACCTCAAACAACGGATCAGGGAGACAGCCAATCAGGTGCTGAAAAGCCGACCAGATGCGCTCATCACGATTGATGCGCCGGATTTTTCGCTGCGAGTTGCCAAGCTTGTAAAAGCAGCCTCTGATATTCCGACGGTTCACTATGTTGCCCCGACTGTCTGGGCCTGGCGTGCGGGGCGTGCTGAAAAAATGGCGCAAGTTATCGACCACGTCCTGGCCCTGTTTCCGTTTGAACCGCCCCTGATGCGTTCCGCTGGCATGAGCTGCGATTTTGTCGGACACCCGGTTGTGGCAGAGCCTTTGGCCACTGCGGGTGAGATAAAAAAATTCCGCAGCGACCATGGGATAGGGGAAGATCCGGTTCTTCTTCTTTTGCCCGGTTCCCGAAAGGGTGAAGTATCCCGCCTGACGCCGATCTTTGGCCATGTATTTTCCCGGCTGAACGACAGCCATCCGCGCCTGCGGGCGGTGCTTCCTGTAGCTCCTAACGTGGCGGCAGATATCGCGGCGGAGGTCGTCGATTGGCCACATCCACCGATACTGGTCGATGGTGGAGACGTGGTGGCGAAACGGGCTGCCTTTGGGGCGGCGGATGTGGCGCTTGCGGCCTCCGGCACGGTCAGCCTGGAACTGGCGGCGGCGGCAACCCCTATGGTGATTGCCTATGATATGAACTGGCTGACCCGGCAAATCCTAAAGCGGATGCTGCTGACGGATACGGTGACGCTGGTCAATCTGGTGAGCGAATCCCGGACCGTGCCGGAGTTTCTGGGTGCCCGCTGCCGGAGTGAGCTGATCGTTCCGGCTATCGAAAACCTTCTCAGTCATCCCAAAGCGCAGCAAAAGGCGATGGCGTTGACAATGAAACGGCTTGGCCAGGGTGAAGAAGCCCCCGGCCTGCGCGCGGCAAAATCAGTGCTCGGGGTGATTGGTGCTGGCCGGCATTAGGCGGTCGTGGGCCAGCGCACCGCCCGGTGCGGTTATGAAATCCTAACGCCATGCCGATAATACCACAGCTGTCATGACCTTCACGCCGCCGCAAAACAGCGGAGGCGCGTCGTAAACCGAACGAGACCTGCCCTCAGTGTCACGCTGAAATTGGGGTCTCCCTGCCGGGGTGAGCCCGACAGGGTGATGTTCACCGGCGCATGCGCCACCCTTACGACCTATGTTTGTCGCCAGACCATATGGACATGAAAACAACCGCAGCGGAACCCCGCCTGCGGAACAAAATGCTGTGCATTTTACCTTTCGCTATCGGTGGCGGCGGGCTGGCCCTGCCGCAACAGCGGAATGACCAAAAGCAGCAGGAAGGCAAAGTTTCCGATCACATTCATTGCAGCGCCTGCCAGCACGGAAAACAGGCTATCGACCGCAAACCAGACACCGTAGGACATCACCACCACGCGCCTGATCTCCGCCGGGGCTGCGCGATAGGGCGCGCCCGACAACCCCCAGACCAGCGCAGCCCAACCGATTACAATGCCGCCAATGACAGCAAACAGAAGGCGGGTCAGCGGCTCCCCTGCGGAGATCGCAACAAGGCCAGGCAGAACCGCAAGCTCCACCAGCCACAGTATGGGCTGATCAAGGGGTGGCACGGCGGCGATCACGGTCAGCAGCCCGAAGCCGAAGATAAGCATCGCACCAATACGAAGCCCGATTGCGTTTTCGGAATATGTCATGGGTCAACTCCTTTGAAATCTGCGCTTGAATTGACGTGATCTGGATGACGAAACAATTACCCGTGAGGTAAGTGTTTTCCGCCAGAATTCGCTCTATCATTGGGGCATGGATAGTTTTGCGACCCAACTGCGCCACTGGCGTGGCCATCGCCACCTCAGTCAGCTTGCGCTTGCATCAGAGGCGCAGGTGTCAGCGCGGCATATCTCGTTCCTGGAATCCGGCCGCGCCCGGCCCAGCCGCGAGATGATCCTGAAACTTGCCGATACGCTTAACGTGCCACGGCCGGAACAGAACAGGATGCTGGAGTCTGTTGGCTTTGCCGCGCACTATCCGCGCGGCGATATCGACGCAGACCAGTTCCGTCATATCCGCGCGGCGATGGAAAGGATGATGGACCGGCATGACCCGTATCCGGCAATTTTGCTTGACCGTGTCTGGCGGCTGAGGCGGATGAATCGCTCCGCCGCGGCCCTGTTTGGTATGGTCGGCCTGACCGAGGGGGATGATCTGCTGGCGGTTCTGGCCGAACCTGGGGCCGGCGCAGCGCTTGTTGAAAACTGGCCGGAGGCCGGGCATCACCTTGTCACCCGCTTGCGCGCGGAAAGTCGCGCGGCGGGGGGGATCCACCAGCTTGATCAGGCGGCGGCCAAGCTGATGCACGACCCGGAAATCGCCAGCTACCGCGCGCCCGTCGTGGCGCAACCGCTGATGGCGACGGTCTATATCGGTGGTGGGATGCGGCTATCGCTTTTTTCGACCATCGCGCAGTTTAGCGGGGCCGAAGACCTCGCGCTCAGCGATTTGAAACTTGAGCTGATGTTCCCGGCAGATCAGGAGGCGGAGGCCACCCTTGAAACG
>CAYTUW010000067.1:0-13304 GCA_964441435.1 uncultured Rhodobacterales bacterium | reverse complement strand
AACCTAGCGCGCTGAAATAGATTGCCATGGCGATGGTCATGAACAGGCTGCGCAGCGCCACGCCTTTGGCCCGCTGTGGCCGCATCGATTGCCCGGTCAGGATGGCCCAGCCAATCAGCAGGGCAAAGATCATCAGCCCGCGCAGAAACAGGAACTGCCAGACCCCGCCATCGCGGGCCAGCGTTCCGATAAAATTGTCGATGAAGGAAATGATGCTCATCCCCAGCAGGATCGACGCCGCAGCGGCAATCGGGCGGTTCACCTGTTCCATCTCACGTTCCTTTCCTTACTTCGGACTTTTCAAACGCCAGGCTGCGCGTCAATACTAATCGACAGGTCACACGGGTTTTGGGAGGAACACCATGGGCTGGATGAAGGATGAAACCGGGTTAGAAAAGACCGCAGTGAACCATGTGCCGCTGACGCCGCTGTCCCATCTGGCCCGCGCTGCGCGGCTCTTCCCGGATCATGAAGCGCTGGTCTACGGAACCCTCAGCCAGACCTATCAGGACTATCATCAAAGGGTGTCGCGGCTTGCCTCCGCCCTGGTGCGGCGCGGTATCGTACCCGGCAATGTGGTGGCAACGGTGCTGCCCAACATTCCTGCCCAGGCAGAGGCCCATTTCGGCGTGCCCGCAGCAGGTGCTGTGTTGAATGCGATCAATACACGGCTCGATCCGGGTACGATTGCCTACATCCTCAGCCATGGTGAGGTAAAGCTGGTGCTGGTCGATACGGAGTTTCTGCCCGTGGTGGAGGCCGCGCTTGCCAGCATGGATGGCCCAGAACCTGTTCTGATCGAAGTCGCGGATGAACAGGCAGGTTTTCCGGCAACCGGCAGATACACCGACTATGAAACCCTGCTTGATGGAGGGGACGCGCAGTTTCCCTGGATCATGCCAAAAGATGAATGGGAAAGCCTGGCGCTTAACTATACCTCCGGCACCACGGGGCGGCCCAAGGGCGTGGTGTATAGCCACCGCGGTGCATATCTTGTCACCATGGGAACCCCGATTGCCTGGGGTATGCCGCTGCGCGCGCGCTACCTGACGATTGTGCCGCTGTTTCACTGCAATGGCTGGAACCACACCTGGATGATGCCGCTGCTTGGCGGCACGGTGGTCTGCTGCCGCGACATCACCGCCCGCGCAATTTACAATGCCATCGCGGAGCACGGCGTCACCCACTTCGGCGGGGCGCCGATTGTTCTTAACATGATCGTCAACGCCGACCCGTCAGAACGGCGCACCTTTGATCATGTGGTGGAGGTCTACACAGCCGGCGCACCACCACCCGCCGCCACCCTTCAGGCGATCGAACCCCTCGGCTTCAACGTCACCCAGGTCTACGGGCTGACGGAAACCTATGGCCATATCACCGAATGCCTGTGGCAGCCCGCCGCCTGGGATGAACTGCCTGCCGACGACCGCGCCGCGATCAAGGCCCGTACCGGGGTTGCCATGCCCATGGCCGAAGATGTCTCTGTCCGCGATCCCGACACCATGGAAACGACCCCATGGGACGGCAGGACCACCGGCGAAATCATGATGCGCGGCAATTCGGTGATGAAGGGCTACTACAAGAATCCGGAGGCCACTGCAGAGAGTTTCTCCGGTGGATACTTCCGATCCGGCGACATCGCATTTCAGCATGAGGATGGCTACATCAAGATTTCGGACCGGGCCAAGGACATCATCATTTCCGGCGGTGAAAACATTTCGTCGGTAGAAGTGGAGGGGGCCCTGATGCATCACCCCGCCGTATCGCTATGTGCCGTCGTAGCGCGGCCCGATGAAAAGTGGGGCGAAACGCCTTGCGCCTTTGTTGAACTGAAGCCCGGCGCCGAAGCGGGCGAAGCTGATCTGATCGCCCATTGCCGAACCCGCCTGGCAGGTTTCAAATGTCCCAAAACCGTGGTGTTTCAGGACTTGCCCAAAACCTCCACCGGGAAAATCCAGAAATTTGAGCTGCGTCGACTGGCCGCCGCGCTCTAATTCTTGCCGCACGCTGCACGAGTGTTTAACCTGCCCCAAAAAGCAGGGCAGCAGGCAAACAATCATGACCGCGCTGAAGGAATTTGAGCGGCTGGAAAGCATCGGTCTCTGGCGTGAAAACGCCGGGGCACAGCGACGCGAGGTGGTGGTTTCCTTTGGCGCGGCTACCCTTGCCTTGACTGATCAGAACGATGTGGCGCTTGCGCATTGGTCGCTGGCGGCAGTGATCCGGCAAAACCCCGGTATGCGCCCTGCGTTGTTTTCACCGGATGAAGAGGGCGGCGAAACGCTCGAACTCAGCGATGACACCATGGTAGACGCCATCGGAAAGGTACAGGCCATGCTTACCCGCAGAAAGGCGCATCCGGGGCGCCTACGCCGTGGGGTACTCGCTGCCGTGTTTCTGATACTGGCGCTGTTTTCTCTGCTGTGGCTGCCCGGTGCTGTGATGCGCCATACTGCTGACGTTGTTCCGCCGGTAGTCCGTGCCGAAATTGGCGCGAAGCTTTTGGATCAGATGCAGCGCCTGACCGGAAAAACCTGCCAGAATAGGCCCGGTCTGCGGGCGTTGGATCGGTTACGCCTGCGCGTGTCACCATCCCTTGCCGGGCTTGCGGTGGTACCGGGCGGCGTACACGAAGGGGTGCATCTGCCGGGCGGGCTGCTACTTCTCAACAAGGCTCTTGTCGAAGATTATGAAGAACCCGATGTCGCAGCCGGATATATCGTGGCCGAATATCTGCGCAGCGCGCGTCATGACCCGTTGCTCAGATTGCTTGAACATGCGGGGTTCTGGGACAGTCTGCGCTTGCTGACACGGGGGACTCTGACCGAAGAGACCCTTGATGCCTACGCAGAAGCCCTGCTAACAACACCCCCCACCCCCCTGCCGGAAGAGGTCCTGCTCAAGGAATTCAGCGACGCGAGGGTGCGATCAACGCCATATGCTTATGCTGTTGATATTTCTGGGGAAACAACGCTTGCACTAATTGAGGCCGATCCTTTTCGCGGGCAGGTCGCGCCGGATATTCTGCCCGATGATGATTGGGTCAGTCTTCAGAATATCTGCAGCGATAGTTGATCGTAGCAGTACGGGCTTCTAGCGGGCATCTGCAGCCCGCAGCTGTACCGCAGCGGCCTTCGTCAGCCCGGACCGTTGCAGAAACAACAGGGCATTCTGCTGATCTTCGGCACTGACAAACGGGCCGGCGAAAACGGTCTGTCTGCGGTTCTTCAGCCGCACTTCAACCGGATAACCGCCGCCTTGCAGGTGGCGCACAACCCGTCTTGCATTCTGCGGATTGCGATAGGCCCCCGCGTCGACATACCGCCGCGTCGTCGGTGCCGTGCTGCTCTCAGGGCCTGTAAGATGATAGCCCGGCAATAAAACCCGCGGCACGGTTGCCGACCACAGTCGGTTCATCTGTGCCTCCCCCGCGGCGGTGCCACGTGCCCTGCGCGGGTTAAGCCGATCATCATGCCAGGCCGGGGCAAAACCGGGCGGGACAGCGCGGTTCCCGCGCGTGAAACCAGGGCTTGGGTTTGCTGGCAACGCGGCCCGTCGCTGGTGTTGGGTTGGGGCCTGCTGCCTTGCCTGTGGCGGCAACGAAGCTGTCACGGTATCCGGCGCTGATGCGGGCGCGGTCAGGCTCGGGTTGCGGTCACAGACCGGGGTTCTGTCCGCGTCGAGCCGGGCAGCCCAGACAACCGTCCCGCCGCGTTCCGCCCGCGTGAAAACACATCCGGCACTATCGACATATTCAGCTTCCGTATAGTCGCCCGGCGGCAACTCGGCGGGCTCCGGCGGGTTCGTAGTGGCCTTTGCCGGAAGCGGCATCACCCCCATGGCAAACAGCAACAACCCCGCCAGTCCCGGATGAAACCTGATCAAACGCACGCCGCCCCCTGTTTTCGTTCCGATATTTGGCCAACCATGCCTGACATCCGGAGCAACGTCAAAACCTGCCCGTCACTTGGTTCCGAACATCCGGTCACCCGCATCACCAAGGCCGGGCACAATATAGGCGTTTTCGTTAAGGTGGCTGTCGAGTGCAGCCGTCACAATCGGCACGTCGGGGTGGGCTTCTTTCATCCGGGCGACCCCTTCGGGCGCTGCCAGAAGGCACATGAAACGGATATTTTTGGCACCAGCTTTCTTCAGCAGGTCGATCGCAGCCGCCGATGAATTCCCCGTGGCCAACATCGGATCCACCGCAATGACGAGCCGATCTTCCAGACCCTCGGGCACCTTGAAGTAATACTGCACCGGTTTGTGGGTTTCTTCATCCCGGTAAAGCCCGACAAAGCCGACCCTAGCGGATGGGATCAGTTCCAGCACCCCATCCAGCAGGCCGTTGCCCGCGCGCAAAATCGAAATCAGGGCGAGCTTCTTGCCCGCCAGCACCGGCGCATCCATCGGCTCAAGCGGGGTGTCGATACGTTTGGTCGTCATTTCCAGCTCTCGCGTGATTTCATAGGCGAGCAACTGGCTGATTTCCCGCAGGAGCTGGCGAAACCCGGCGGTCGGCGTGCCTTTCTGGCGCATCAGGGTCAGCTTGTGCTGCACCAGCGGGTGGTCGACGACAGTCAGGTGATTGGTCATATGGCAGGCTCCAGTCGTTTTCGGATCGCGGCACGGGTGTCTTCATCGCAGAAGGCCGCGGAGGTGGCTATTTCATTAAGCGCGGTAAAGGTGGATTCGTCAAAGCCGAAGGTTTGCGCCAGCATCTCATATTCGCGCGTCATGGTGGTGTGAAAGAATGGCGGATCGTCGGTCGACACGGTAACTTTTACGCCTGCCTCCATCAGGCGGGCAATGGGATGCGCGTCCCATGTGGGATAGACGCCCAGCCGCACGTTGGAACCCGGACAGCATTCCAACACGGTGCCGTTTTCGGCCAGTGTTTCAACCAATGCCGGATCGTCGATCGCCTGCACGCCGTGGCCGATCCGCGCGACCCCAAGCTGAAGCGCATCGCGCACAGACGCCGACCCGCCCCATTCACCGGCATGGGCCGTCAGGTGCAGCCCGGCCTCCTTCGCCATGTCAAAAGAATATTGGAAATCAACAAGCTTGCCGATGCTCTCATCCCCACCGATGCCAAGACCCGTGATAAAATCACCCGCCGTTTCCGCCGCACAACGGGCAGAGGCTTTGGCCCTTTCCGGGCCAAGATGGCGGATCGGGGTGACGATGCCCTTAAGGATGATCCCGGTCTCCTTTTCCATCTCTGCGGCGGCGGACTGAATGGCCGCAAGATATTCCTTCCACGCCGCAAGATCCCCCCCACCACAGAATTCCGGGGACAGGAAGGCCTCTGTATAGACCACCCCATGGGCGGCACTTTCCGCAAGCACCGCACGGGTCAGGCGATAGAACTCCTCCGGCCCGGTCAGAACGGCGGTTGCCGCCTCATAGACGCGCAGGAAATGGGTGAAATCGCGGTAAGCATAGCCACCGTTTTCATCAAAGACGCCGTCAAGGTTGATGCCCTTTTCCTGACCCAGACCGCGGATGAAGGCCGCCGGGGCGGCCCCTTCGAGGTGAAGGTGCAATTCAACCTTTGGCAGGCTTTGCCAGCTCATAGAAAACTCCTGCCCGGCCCTTCTGCGGGGATGCCCAGATGTGCGGCGACTGATGCCGCAACATCGACAAAGGCGCAATGCCCGATTGCCCCTGTTCCCAGCCCGTCAATCAGAACCGGCACCCTTTCGCGGGTGTGGTCGGTCCCTGTCCAGGTCGGGTCATTGCCGTGGTCGGCGGTAAACACCAGCATGTCCCCCGCCCGCATCCGGGCACGCATTTCGGGGATTTTTGCATCAAACCATTCCAGCGCGCGCGCATAGCCCGAAACATCACGCGGGTGGCCGAACTTGCTGTCGAACTCGACGAAATTGGCAAATGTAAGCGCGCCATCGGGCGCCTCTTCCAGCACATCCAACAAATGCTGCATCAGCACCTCATCCGTGCCTTTTCGCAAGTCATCAATGCCGCGCATGGAAAAGATATCACCAATCTTTCCAATGGCATGGGTCTTTCGCCCGGCGGCCTGCGCCCAGTCGCAGAGCGTTGGCGAAGGTGGCGCGATGGCAAAATCCCGACGGTTTGCTGTGCGTTTGAAGTTTCCGATTTCGCCGATGAATGGCCGCGCAATGACACGGCCCACTTTCATCGCGTGAAGACGCGGCGCGAGGTCGGCGCAGAGCTTCAGCAATCGGTCAAGGCCAAAGGCTTCTTCATGCGCAGCAATCTGAAAGACACTGTCAGCAGAGGTATAGCAGATCGGCCAGCCGCTGCGCAGGTGTTCTGCGCAGTGTTCTTCGATGATCGGAACGCCAGAGGCGTGACAGTTGCCAAGAATGCCTTCGGTTCCGGCCAGGCGACAGACCTCTGCCACCAGATCATCGGGAAAGGCGGGCACGGTGTCGGGGAAATAATGCCAGTCCCAGGGCACCGGAACGCCCGCAAGTTCCCAATGGCCGGAGGGCGTGTCCTTACCGGGCGATACTTCCGTCGCGGTGGCCCAACGCCCGGTGAGCGGCACGTTGACAATAGACATGTCATCGCCGGAGGCGTGTTTCACCGCCGTGCTGATCCCCAGCCCCGCAAGGTTCGGGATATGCAGGGGGCCGCTGCGCCCCTCCTCTGCTTTGCCCGCTGCGCAGGCTGCAGCAATGTGGGCCAGCGTATTGGCCCCGCTATCCGGCACATCCCCGTTAAAGAAATCGCCCGCATCCGGCGCCCCGCCGCAGCCAACGGAATCAAGGACAATCAGAAAGGCGCGGCTCATGCTGTGACGCTTTCGATCAACAAAGGGGGTGGCGACAGTGGGCGCGTGCTGATGCGAATGGCGTCCTGCACCGCGCGCGCGGCCTGTGCGGCGGCGGCTTCGCTGGCGGCATGGACAGTGGCAATCGGCGCGCCACGCCGCACATCCTGACCAAGGCGCGCAAGCCCGGTCAGCCCCACCGTTGGATCAAGCCGCTGCCCCCCAATCAGGCGCCCACCGCCCAGGTGCACCACCGCGAGGCCAAGTTTTTCCGCATCCATTTCAATGATATAACCTGCCTCGACAGCGGTAACATCCAGGGTAACAGGGGCTTTGGGCAGATGGGTGCGCCAATCCTCTGCAAAATCCGGTGGCCCGCCAAGCGCCGCCACCATCCGGGCGAAACTTTCGGCCGCAGCGCCGGAACTGATGGCAGAGCGGATCATGCTCCGGCCGATCGGCTCATCCTCTGCAAGCCCGGCCTTATTCAGCAGCGCGCCACCCAGCGCCGCGCTCAGTTGCAAGAGCGGCCCGTCAGTATTGTCGCACAGAACTTCCATCGAGGCGGCCACCTCCACCGCGTTGCCTGCCGCCGGGGCCAGCGGCTGTGACATGTCAGTGATCATCGCAATCGTAGCACAACCCGCGCCATTTGCCGTTGCAACCAGGGCGCGCGCAAGCTCCGCTGCCCCTTCACGGGTTTTCATGAAGGCGCCAGAGCCGCATTTGACGTCCAGAACCAGCGCCTCCAGCCCGGCGGCGAGCTTCTTTGACAGGATGGATGCCGTGATCAAATCAACGCTTTCCACCGTCGCCGTCACATCGCGGATTGCATAAAGCCGCTTGTCCGCTGGTGCAATCCGGCCGGTGGCACTGACAATCGCATGGCCACACTCCGCAACGATCCGGCGAAACCGCGCCTCGCTGACCTCGGTAGAGACACCGGGGATCGCCTCCAGCTTGTCGAGCGTGCCGCCTGTATGACCCAAGCCGCGCCCGGAAATCATCGGCACATAGGCGCCGCAGGCCGCGAGCGCCGGCGCCAGGATCAGAGAGGTGCAATCCCCCACCCCACCGGTCGAATGTTTGTCAATCACCGGGGCGGGCAGATCCCAGGAAAGCACGTCACCGCTGTCGCGCATCGCCTCTGTCAGGGCGACGCGCCCATCCTGCCCAAGCCCGCGCAGACAGGCCGCCATTGCGAAGGCCCCCGCCTGTGCATCACTGACCTCATTAGTTGATAACCCATTGGCAAACCATATTAATTCATCGCCCGTTAGGGGTGCACCGTCCCGCAGCCGCCCGATGATGGACCGCGCGTCCATCAGCTGTTTTCCATATGGGATTCGTTGAATCGGCCGGGCAGCAGTTCTGCCACGGTCATCGACAGGCTTTCCCCGGCCAACGTGGCCATCGTCACAACGACGTCATCAGCGGCGAATTCCGCGATTTTCTGGCGGCAGCCGCCGCAAGGGGGCACCGGGGCCGGGCTGTCAGCAATCACACAGACTTCGGCAATCACCCGCGCCCCGGATGCACACATCGCGGCGATGGCACCCGCCTCGGCGCAGGTGCCTTCGGGATAGGCAATGTTTTCCACGTTGCAGCCGATAAAAACCGCGCCGTCACCCGTGCGCAGTGCCGCGCCGACGTTGAATTTCGAATAGGGCGCATAGGCGTTTTTCTGCACCGCACGTGCCGCTTCAAGCAATGACATCCCAACCTCCCTGGCGCTTGGCCTGATCGTTTGGTCAAACTTGCGCGGCACCGCGCCGGGATGCAAGGGGTCAGGCCTCCACGGTTTTGAATTCCCCGGGCAACGTCACCTCAAGCAGTTCCAGATCGTCGCTCGGATCGCTATAGCGCGTTTTCATCCCGGGCGGGATTACAAAAGCATCGCCCGGTTCCAACCGATAGGGGTCTTTACCTTCGCCCTCCAATGTCATTTCCCCGGACATGACAAAGGTAAAATGGATGTCCGCGTCATGCACCATCCAGGGCGCATTCCCGCCTTTTGGCCGTGCAACCTGCACCCCGGCCACAGCCTTGGTGTTTTCGCTGATAGTGGTGTCACGCGCTTCAAACCCCGGCACACGGAATGGCGCAAAAGGGCTGTCCGCACCGACATTATGAACAAACCTCTGCCCCTGCCATTCGCGGTCGGGCCGCAGGTCAGGTGTGGGCAGTTCCATATCGTGATCAATTTCGGTGATATGTTCCGCCGGAACACCAATCTCCACCACCTCAATATTATCGGATGCATAGAGAACGCGATGGCGGATTTCCGGCGGCTGGATAAAGCAATCCCCCGCGTGCAGTCGAATGGGCGGGCCCTGATCCTCATAGACCACATCGACCCAACCGGCGACGCAGAAGATAAGCTGAAAGCCAACCCGGTGGAAATGCACCATATCCGGCACGGGCCCACCATCTGGGATGCGGATGTGGCTGGCTATGATCGACCCGCCCAGCCGCGTCGGAATCAGGTCGCGGTATTGCATGCCTGCCCGGCCAATGACCCAGGGCGCCTGATCCTTGAGCCGCCGCACAACAAAGGCATGTTCGGTTTCCGGCATGACCATCGGCGGATTCAACACGTCAATTTCTACCTTTGTGCCATTGGGTGCGGTCAGCACCCGCGCGCCATCGGCAAAATTGTCCGCATCATCGGTCAGAATTCGGATGGTGCCCGGGTGTTCCGGCGCATCCGCGTCAACGCGCAGCCGCAACCCATGGCCGGAAAATACAGCAACGGTAGGATAATCCGCCGGGTAGATCAGATCCATCCGCATCCCAAGCGTCTTGGTAAAGAATGGGATATCTTTGGATAAATCCTTTGTTGGCAGGCGCATTTCTGCACGAATTTCCTGATCGGCCATTTTTCCTCCGATATACTTTAAGCATAAAACATATTTACATTGCGACAGCCACCGCCGAAATGCAAGGCGCTTGTATTGCATAGGGATAAAAGGCAGGATAAGGGAGGAATAAATTATAGTTTAGTATTAAACTATAGTTCCCAGGGAGGTATATCATGTCTGAAAACAGGACAAAGGGCCTGCGGCAAACCGCGCTGGATTATCATGAGTTTCCACGCCCTGGCAAACTTGAAATCCGCGCGACAAAGCCAATGGCCAATGGCCGCGACTTGGCGCGCGCCTATTCGCCGGGCGTTGCTGAGCCCTGTTTGGAAATCAAGGAGGATCCAGCCCGGGCCGCCAACTACACCGCCCGCAGCAACCTGGTGGGGGTAGTTTCCAATGGAACTGCGGTTCTGGGCCTTGGAAATATAGGCGCGCTTGCCTCCAAACCGGTGATGGAAGGCAAGGCCGTCCTGTTCAAGAAATTCGCCAACATTGACTGCTTCGACATTGAGCTTGATGAGAGCGATCCTGAAAAGCTTGCTGATATTGTCTGCGCGTTGGAACCGACCTTTGGCGCAATCAACCTCGAAGACATCAAGGCACCAGATTGTTTTATCGTTGAACAAATTTGCCGGGAGCGGATGAATATCCCGGTTTTCCACGACGATCAGCATGGCACGGCCATCGTGGTCGGGGCCGCTACGGTGAATGCGCTCAGGGTGGCGGACAAGCGGTTTGAGGACATCAAAGTCGTCTCCACCGGGGGGGGTGCTGCGGGAATCGCCTGCCTCAACATGTTGCTGAAGCTGGGGGTGAAACGCAAAAACATCTGGCTTTGCGACATTGAAGGGCTGGTTTACGAGGGGCGTAAAAAGGACATGACCCCGCAGAAGGCGGTATTCGCGCAGGGCAGGACCTCAGCAGAGCTCGCGGATGTGATCGCTGGGGCCGATCTGTTCCTTGGCCTCTCCGGCCCCGGTGTACTGAGTGCTGCAATGGTCAAGAAAATGGCCAAGCGACCGATCATTTTTGCCCTGGCCAACCCAACTCCGGAAATCATGCCCGATGCCGCAAAGAAGGCCGTGCCTGATGCCATCATCGCAACCGGGCGTAGCGATTTTCCCAATCAGGTCAACAACGTACTGTGTTTTCCCTTCATCTTTCGCGGGGCGCTCGACGTGGGCGCAACGGAAATCAACGATGAAATGAAAATTGCCTGCGTCGAAGGGATCGCCGCCCTTGCCCGCGCCACAACCAGTGCCGAAGCCGCGGCTGCCTACCAGGGCGAACAGCTGACATTTGGCGCTGATTACCTGATCCCCAAACCCTTTGACCCACGTCTGATGGGGGTTGTCGCCTCTGCCGTTGCGGGGGCCGCGATGGAAACCGGGGTCGCCACACGTCCCTGCGCATCGCTTGACGCCTATAAGGCAAAACTCGACGAAAGCGTGTTCCGCTCCGCCCTGATCATGCGGCCGGTGTTTGATGCGGCGGCCACGGCATCACGCCGCATCGTCTTTACCGAGGGCGAAGATGAACGGGTCCTGCGCGCCGCCAATGCGATGTTGGAGGAAACCACTGACAAGCCGATCCTGATTGGTCGGCCCGATGTTATCGCCCGCCGCTGTGAGCGCGCCGGCCTGACAATCAAACCTGGGCAGGATTTTGATCTTGTGAACCCCGAAAATGATCCACGCTATCGTGATTACTGGGGCACTTATCATGAAATTATGGCGCGTCGTGGCGTCACCCCGGATCTGGCCAAGGCGATCATGCGTACCAACACCACGGCGATTGGGGCGGTGATGGTCCATCGGGAAGAGGCCGACAGCGTGATCTGCGGCACATTCGGGCAATACCTCTGGCATCTGCGTTACGTGCAGGAGGTGCTCGGCAGCGCCACCCTACACCCGGTTGGCGCGCTGAGCCTGATGATCCTGCCCGACAGCCCGCTCTTCATCGCGGACACCCATGTTCACCCCGAGCCCACCCCCCAGCAGATGGCCGAAACCGTGATCGCTGCGGCGCGCCATGTGCGGCGGTTCGGGGTTGAGCCAAAAATCGCGATCTGCAGCTATTCACAGTTCGGCAACCTGGAATGCGACACCGGGCGCCGGGCACGGGCGGCGCTTGAAATTCTCGACAGCACCCCGCGTGACTTTGCTTACGAAGGGGAAATGCATGTCGATGCGGCACTGAACCCGGAGGTCCGCACCCGCCTGTTCCCAAACGCCCGCATAGAGGGGGAGGCAAACGTGCTGGTCTTTGCCAATACCGATGCCGCCAGCGGTGTGCGCAATGTCCTGAAAATGAAAGCCGGCGGGCTGGAGGTCGGCCCGATCCTGATGGGCATGGGCAACCGGGCGCATATTGTGACGCCCTCCATCACGGCACGGGGCCTGCTCAATATGTCCGCCGTCGCGGGAACTCCGGTCAGCCACTACGGCTGACACCGCGCCGTTAGCGCTTTCCGTGACATTGGGGCGCAGGGATTTCCCTTGCCGGGGCGACTGCTGAGTGGGAAGGTCATTCGGCGCGACGCTTGGGGAGGAGGACCGCCCAATGACATATGCCAAGACCTATCAGGACTGGAAGAACGACCCGGAAGCCTTCTGGATGAAAGCTGCAGAGGCGATCGACTGGGTGAAACCACCCAGCAAGGCGTTGTCCACCGAAAACGCCCCGCTTTATGAATGGTTTGCCGATGGCATGGTCAACACCTGCTGGAACGCGGTGGACCGTCATGTTGAGGCCGGGAATGGCGATCGAACGGCAATCATCTATGATTCCCCCGTTACCGATACCAAACAGACCATCACCTTTGCCGCACTGAAAGACCGCGTTGCACGACTTGCGGGTGCCTTGCGCGACAAAGGTATCGCAAAGGGCGACCGCGTCATCATCTACATGCCCATGGTGCCCGAGGCGCTTGTTGCCATGCTTGCCTGCGGACGCATCGGAGCGATCCATTCCGTGGTCTTTGGCGGTTTCGCGGCCAACGAGCTGGCGGTTCGGATTGACGACGCCACCCCCAAGGCGATTATCGCGGGCAGCTGCGGAATCGAACCGGGGCGCGTTGTAGAATACAAACCGCTGCTGGATGGTGCGATTGATCTGGCCCGCCACAAACCGGATTTTTGCATAATCTTTCAGCGGGATGAATGTCCTACAACGCTGGTTGAGGGGCGCGATTTCGACTGGGATGAAGTGCAGAAAGGCGTGATCCCCGCCGACTGCGTGCCCGTTGAGGGAAACCATCCGAGCTATATCCTTTATACCTCCGGCACCACCGGGCAACCCAAGGGCGTGATCCGGCACACCGGCGGGCATCTGGTCGCGCTCAACTGGACGATGAAGAACATCTATAACGTCGATCCGGGGGATGTGTTCTGGGCCGCGTCTGATGTCGGTTGGGTCGTGGGCCACAGCTATATCTGCTACGCGCCGCTGATTGCCGGAAACACCACGGTGGTTTTTGAGGGCAAGCCCGTCGGCACCCCGGATGCGGGTACCTTCTGGCGGGTGATTGAGGACCATAAAGTCAAATGCCTGTTCACTGCGCCAACTGCCTTTCGCGCGATCAAGCGGGAGGATCCGAACGGGGAATTCCTTAAGAAATATGATCTCAGCGGCTTTGAAAGCCTGTTTCTTGCGGGCGAACGCGCTGACCCTGACAC
>CAYTUW010000066.1:0-13700 GCA_964441435.1 uncultured Rhodobacterales bacterium | reverse complement strand
TTCCAACCAGATGTTGATGGAATTCATGGGGTTGCACCTTCCCGGCAGTTCCTTTGTCAACCCGAACACACCGCTGAGGGACGCACTGACGGCGGAAGGAACCCGACGTGCGCTGGAAATCACCGCCCTTGGCAATGACTATCGCCCGGCGGCGTATGTGCTGGATGAAAAGGCCTTTGTGAATGGCATTGTCGGGCTGATGGCCACGGGTGGATCCACCAATTTGATCCTACATCTGCCAGCCATGGCACGCGCGGCAGGCGTCCTGCTCGACCTTGAGGACTTTGCCGACCTGTCAGAAGCTGTGCCGCTGCTTGCGCGGGTCTATCCAAATGGGCTCGCCGATGTGAACCATTTCCACGCGGCGGGCGGGCTTGGATACGTGATTGGAGAACTGCTGGAATCCGGACTCCTGCACGATGATGTCACGACAATCAACGGGGACGGGCTGCACCACTACACCAAGGAACCGAAACTACAGGGCGACCAGCTGATCTGGGAACCCGGCACTGATCATAGCCTGAATGACAGAATCATTCGCCCCGCAGATAACCCGTTTCAGAAAAGCGGCGGCATTCGTGATCTGACTGGCAACCTTGGCCGCGCTGTCATCAAGGTTTCCGCCGTGCCGGAAGAGCGCCACATCATCGAAGCGCCCGCCAGAATTTTTCATACTCAGGCAGCGGTCAAAACCGCCTTCCAGAATGGCGAGTTCACCAACGATAGTATCATCGTCGTTCGTTTCCAGGGACCGGAGGCCAATGGCATGCCGGAGCTTCATGGCCTGACACCCATCCTGTCCGTATTGCAGGACCGTGGGCTGCGGGTCGCGCTGGTGACAGATGGTCGCATGTCCGGCGCGTCTGGCAAGGTACCTGCAGCAATCCACCTCTCCCCAGAGGCGGCAAAAGGCGGCCCTCTGGCTTATCTGAAGGACGGTGACCTACTACGTCTCGACGCCACCGCCGGGACGCTCGATGTCTTGAACGACGCCGTGTTTGACCGCGCACCCGCAGCGCCGGATCTCAGCGCCAACGCCCATGGTATCGGGCGGGAACTGTTTGGGCTATTTCGCCGACACACCGGAAACGCAACCGACGGGGCCTCTGCTGTCCTTTGACCTTCTTTTCTGAAAAACACTCATCAAAGGGATGCCTCATGACCCCTGCTGAACAATCTGACAAAACGCGCGAAATATGCGCCCTCGCACCCATCGTGCCGGTGCTGGTGGTTGAGGATGCGACCACTGCCCGCCCCCTCGCCGAGGCCCTGGTGGCGGGTGGCCTGCCCGCGTTGGAAGTTACGCTTCGCACCCCGGCAGCGCTTGATGTGATCCGCGAAATGGCTGCTGTCGATGGCGGGCATGTCGGGGCTGGCACCCTGCTGACGCCTGATGACGTGAGGGCCGCAAAAGCCGCCGGCGCAACATTTGGCGTTTCCCCCGGTGCAACCCCGGATCTGATCAGAGCCTGTATTGATGAAGCCCTGCCGCTGCTGCCCGGTTCGGCCAGTGCAAGCGAAGCCATGGTGCTTCTGGAGCTGGGATATACTGTGCAGAAGTTTTTCCCCGCCGAAGCGGCGGGCGGTGCCGCCTTCCTGAGGGCGCTTGCCTCGCCACTAC
Source organism: uncultured Rhodobacterales bacterium (assembly GCA_964441435.1). Lineage (GTDB taxonomy): Bacteria > Pseudomonadota > Alphaproteobacteria > Rhodobacterales > Rhodobacteraceae > CAYTUW01. Next base: position 12,079 of record CAYTUW010000066.1, on the reverse strand, counting down.
CGCAGATCAGTTTCTGCCCGACCGGCGGACTGACCCCGGCCAATACACCGGATTACCTTGCCCTGCCCAACGTGATCTGCGCCGGTGGCAGCTGGGTCGCACCGAAGGATAAATGCGCCAGCAGGGACTGGGCCGCGATCAAAGCGCTCGCAAGTGAGGCTGCAAAGCTCTGATCAGTGCTGACGCGCCAACGAACAAAGCCGCAAACCCTGATGCGTGGCTAGCCGTCCCCCAACCGTGCCCGCCTGCCCCCTCGGCGGCCCTGCCGCGTCGCCTGCCCCAGGCCCTCGGCCAGAACACGCGTCATCGGGTGCTCCGGGTATTTGGCACCATAGTGGGTATGGAGTAATTCCACCGCCTCGTCTGCGGGCAACTCCTCCGGTCGGGAGATCGCCCAGTCGAGGAATATCGATCGGCATTCTGCCTCGGCAATCCCGGCAATTTCATAGGCATCCTGAAACAGGTTCTTTGGATCGATCCCGCTGAAATCCGTCACTCCGCCACCCCTTCCGTTGCGACAACACTGGCGATGATGGCCGCCACTTCAGATGATATCTGTTCCAACGCCCCCGCGAGCTTGTCAAGCCCGTCCGCACCGCATTCACGAAGAATGAAGTTGCGCCCGCCAGTGCCAACCGCATCCATATCAAGCGCTTTGTCGGACAGGAGTTTCTCTGCCATACGCAGCTGCCAAAAGATGGCCTGTGCTTCCATCAACCGATCCAAAGCGTCCCTGTTGATCAAACCCGTCCGCGCCCCGGCCAGAAGCTGGTCAACCAGGGCGGTTGCCGGATCCGCCGCGATCAGCGCCATGGCCTGTCCCAGCAACTCGATATCCTGAAGCCGCCCCGTGCCATGCTTGCTTTCCCATGGGTTGCTGGTCGGTTTCGCCTCCCGCAGGCGCGCCTGCATCGCAGCCATATCAGAAAGCACTGTCACCGCGTCTGCCTTCTCCGCCAACAGCCGCTTACGGAAATCTTCAACGACCGCCATTACCGGCGCAGCCCCGGCAATCGGGCGCGCGCGTGTCAACGCAAGGTGTTCCCAGGTCCAGGCCTCGTCACGCTGATAGGCCTTGAACGCCGCCAGTGATGTCGCCACCGGGCCCTGGCGCCCGGATGGGCGTAGCCGCATATCGACCTCGTAAAGCCGCCCCTCCGCCATAGGTGCGGTCAGCGCCGTGACCAGCGCCTGTGTCAGCCGTGCATAATAAGGGCGACTTTGTAGCGGTCGGCGACCATCGGACATGGCGTCGCCCTCGGCATCATAGATCACTATCAAGTCGAGGTCGGACCGTGCATTGATCTGCCCCGCCCCCAGTGAGCCCATAGCAACAACCGCCGCCCCCTGACCGGGGGGAGGGCCATGTCTGGATGCAAACTCTGCCACCACGACAGGCCAAAGCACCGATATGATGGCTTCGGCCAGGTCAGCATATTGCTGTCCGGCCTCCTGCGCTGTGACAAGCCCGCGCAAATGATGCACGCCAATGCGGAAATGCCATTCCTGCATCTGGCGCCGCGCCATATCGAGCCGTGCTTCATAGCCGTCCACCTCTTTCAGTGCCGCCCCAGTATGCTGCATGAGGCCGTCAACCCCGGGCCAGTCGTCAAAGAACGCCCCCCCGATCACCGCATCAAAGACCTTTGCGTTACGGGACAGGTGCCGGGCAAGCTCTGGCGCGGTGCCACAGATATCCACCAGCAGGTCGATGAGTTGCAGGTTGGCCTCAAACAAGGAAAACAACTGAACCCCCGCCGGCAGCCCGGCAAGGAAGCGGTCAAACTGCAACAAGGCTTCATCCGGCCTAGTCGCTGATTGCATACGGGCCAGGATTTCAGGGCGCAGACGGCGGAACACCTCCCGCGCACGGGTCGACCGCAAGGCCGGATAGTTTGGCCAGCGGGCGATGATATCGCTGGCCGTTTCGCCAAGATCTATGCTCTCGTCTGGCCTATCAGACGGGGCAAAAAAGCTTTCCGTCGTTTCATGCACCTCTGCGAGGGCCCGGCGCAGCTCTTCTTCCATATCTCCGACATCGGCGCGCCCGAACATCGCCGCCAGACGCGCCATCCCCTCTGCGTCCTTCGGCAGCGTGTGCGTCTGGGCGTCATTCACCATTTGCAAGCGATGTTCGACCATGCGGTGCCTGCGGTAGTGGCGGGACAACACCGTAGCGACCTCACCCGGAACCCAGCCCTTGGCCGCAAGCGCAGCAAGCGCCGGAAGGGTTTCACGCGCGCGCAAATCCGCATCGCGCCCGCCGGCAATAATCTGGCGGGTCTGGGTGAAGAACTCTATCTCACGGATGCCGCCGCGACCAAGTTTCATATCATGTCCCGGCAATGCCATCGGCCCGCCAAGCCCCTTGTGATCGCGGATGCGCAGCCGCATGTCATGGGCATCCTCGATCGCGGCAAAATCCAGATGTTTGCGCCAGATGAAGGGTTTTAACCGGTCGAGGTAAGCCTCCCCCGCAGCGATATCGCCCGCGCAGGGCCGTGCCTTGATATGGGCGGCGCGTTCCCAGGTGCGCCCGACGCTTTCGTAATAGCGCTCTGCCGCCTCCATCGACAGGCAAACCGGTGTGACGGACGGGTCCGGGCGCAGCCGCAGGTCGGCGCGAAACACGTAACCCTCGCCCGTCATATCGCTGAGCGTCGCGGCCATGTTGCGCGTTGCGCGGATCAGGGCTGCGCGGGCATCGTGATAATCCTCCGCTGCGAAACGCTCCTCATCAAACAGGCAGATCAGGTCGATATCAGAGGAATAGTTCAACTCCCCCGCGCCCATCTTGCCCATGGCCAGAACCACCATGCCACATCCGGTTTCCAGATCTTCCTCTGTCATGCCCGGAAGTTTGTTGCGTTTGAGCTCACGCCGCAGCGCCACATCCAGTGCCAGACGAACCGACAGATCGGCGAAATCCGTCAGATACCCGGTCACTACCTCCAGTGGGAAAACCCCGCCGAGGTCACCAAGCGCTGTCAACAGTGCCACGCGGCGTTTGCCACGGCGTAACTCGGTGGCCATCTTCTGTGGCGCTACCGCCAAAAGTCGGGTGGCCTCCGCCGCAAGCGCGGCCTCTGCATCCGTTACGGTCCTGAGCCACTCCGCTTCCTTCGCCAGCAACACCGAGAGGTAAGGGCTGCAACCGGCCGCCCCTTCGATCAATTCGGCCATGCCTCCGTTAGCCCAGCCCAATGCGGCCCGTACCTCTGCCCCGCGCTCGGGGTCATGTGGAATCGGAGTCGTGGTGATCTGACTGACAAAACTCATGGCAGAACCTTGACCAGCCGACGCCAACCGGGTCAATGGTCTAGCAAAGGATTAGCCGGGGATTGGCATGAGCAAAAGCCTGAAACGCGTTAAACGCGCACTGGAGGAAGCCGGTCTTCGGCCCGAAATCTTGGAAATGCCCGGAGAGACGCGAACCGCCCTGCAAGCCGCCAATGCGGCAGGCTGTCACCTCGACCAGATCATGAAGTCAATCATTTTTTGCGGAGAGCAAAGCGGCGCGGCAATACTGTTTCTGACGGCGGGCGGCAATCAGGTCAATCTGGTCAAGGCCTCCGCCGTTGCCGGAGAACCCCTGGGCAAAGCGGACGCACAGCTTGTGCGCGCGCAAACCGGTTTTGCGATTGGCGGAGTTGCCCCCATCGGCCACCTCAACCCGATCCGCGCCTTTGTCGATTCAAAGCTTCTGGAATTTGATGTGATCTGGGCCGCCGCCGGGACACCCCGGCATATCTTTGCGATAAACCCAGCACTGGTCGTGGATTTGATTTCCGCGCAACAGTCTGATTTCACATAGTAAAACAAAAAATGTAAATAGTATTCACATTTTCTCTTGAAATTCTTCGCCAGACTGCCAATCTTGAGGATGTAAACGTGATTTACATTCACCCTCTGAACCAACTTCAGACCCAACACCGGAGACTCAACCATGACCACCGCCGCCAGTACCACGGCAAGTTCGATTTCCTCCTGGCCGTCCCGCGCCGAAGCCTGGCTTGATGCGCGCGGTAAAGGGGCATGGATCGCCGCCATGATCCTAGGCTTCATCTTCTTCTGGCCGCTTGGCCTCGCCCTTCTCGCTTATATGATCTGGAGCAAACGCATGTTTTCTGGTTCCTGCGCCCGCCGCACTCACCGCCACCGTATCGGGCCGGTTTTCCGCTCTTCCGGGAATACCGCCTTCGATAGTTACAAGGCCGACACGCTGACGCGGCTGGAAGAAGAGCAAAAGAATTTCGAGGACTTCCTGGCCCGTCTGCGCGAAGCCAAGGACAAGGCTGAATTCGATGACTTCCTGGATGAACGGGCAAAACGCGCCAAGGACACCCGCAAATCCGCCGATGGCGACCTCGACGACGATTCCCCCGTCGAAGTCTGACCCGCCCAAACTCGAAGGGGGCCATCGGCCCCCTTTCCCTTTCCATTGCGATATTTTGATCTGACGGGGTGCCCGCCGTGACCACTTATGCAACAAGGACGCCCGCGCTTTCAGGGCTGCCTGACCCGGAAACCCAAGCCGCGTTTTATGAACATGTGCCACTGAAACGGTTCATCGCATGGATCATCGACACGGCGCTTATCAGCCTGCTAACCGGCCTTATTGTCATCCTGTCGGTGTTCACCATGGCGTTCTTCCTACCGCTGGTCTTTCTGCTGGTGAACGCAATTTACCGCTACGTCACACTTGCGGGTGGTTCAGCAACGCCCGGCATGCGACTGATGGCGCTGGAACTGCGCACCCATCGTGGCACCCGCTTTGACCGAGGCACTGCAGCAGCCCATACGGCGGGCTACCTTCTGTCCGTTTCCATGGTCCTGCCGCAGATCATTTCTATTGCGCTAATGCTGACTACCGCACGCGCGCAGGGGCTGACGGATTGCCTTTTGGGCACCGCGGCGATCAACCGTGTCGGCCGCCGTTAATCCTTCTCAATCAAACCACTTGGCGCAAGGCAGACGTATTGCTACCCTGTTGCTCAAACGCAGCCTCAGGAGCCACATGCGTCATTCACTGCCCATCGCGCCGCAATTCTATGTGACGGCCCCGCAACCCTGCCCCTACCTAGAGGGCCGGATGGAGCGGAAACTGTTCACGGCACTTCAGGGGGATACGGCGGAGCAGCTGAATGACTCCCTGTCGCAACAGGGGTTCCGGCGGTCACAAAACGTGCTCTATCGGCCCTCATGCGCGGAATGTTCCGCCTGCCTGTCGGCCCGTGTCCGGGTTGCGGATTTCGAACCCAGCCGGGGCCAGCGCCGCATCATGCGCCGCAACAGCACGCTGGAGCGCAAGGCTACCTCCCCCTGGGCAACCGAAGAACAATACGATCTGTTTCGCCGCTATCTGGATGATCGCCATGCCGATGGCGGGATGGCGGATATGGACGTTTTTGAATTCGCTGCAATGATTGAGGAAACCCCGATCAAAAGCCGGGTTGTCGAATATCAGGACAACGAGACCGGTGAACTCGCCGCTGTCAGCCTGACGGATGTGCTGGGGGACGGGCTGTCGATGGTCTATTCTTTTTTCGATCCCGAACGCGCGCGTGACAGCCTTGGCACCTATCTGATCCTCGATCACGTGGATATCGCGCGCGAGGCTGGCCTGCCTTACGTCTATCTCGGCTACTGGGTGCCCGGCAGCGCAAAGATGGGATATAAGGCTAATTTCAGCGCGGTTGAAATCTACTACCAAGGCCACTGGCAGGAACTGACGGACCCGGAAAATTTCACGCCAGAACGCAATCACCCCTTATCGGTTGACCCGATCGCCGAACAGGTCGCCAATATCTCCCTGCCTGACAGCACCCAGAAATAGTCAGCCGGAGCAGCCTGTCACAAGCTGCGCCGCGCCATTACACAGCCGCGCTTATCTTCCGATCAGATTTGGCACAATCGTCACCACCCAGGGGAACAGCCACAAAAGCGCAAGCCCCAGCACCTGGATCAACACAAAGGGAACAATCCCGCGATAGATGTGACCGGTTGTGACGCTCTTTGGCGCAACACCCCTGAGATAGAACAGCGCAAATCCGAAGGGCGGCGTGAGAAAGCTCGTCTGCAGGTTCACCGCAATCATGATGGTCACCCATTTTGGATCCATCGTGCCGCCATAGATCACCGGGCCGACAATCGGGATCACGATGTAGATAATCTCCAGAAAATCGAGCACGAACCCAAGCACGAACAGCACCAGCATCACGATAAGGAACACCGTGAATTCATTATCAAAACTCTTTAGGAATTGCTGAATGTAATGCTCCCCGCCGAAGGAGATCACCACCAGATTCAGCAACTGCGATCCAATGAGAATGGTAAAGACCATTGAGGTCACTTTTGCCGTTTCGCGCACCACAGGGGTCAGGATCTTCCCCCTGAACAGCACCCAGCAGGAATAGAACAACCCGCCAACCGCAAAGAGGTAACACCCCATTGCAACCACAAAGGCAAACCAATCCTCCAGCGGAACGGTTTCACGGCTGACACGCAGATCAAAATTCACCCCAACCAGGATCATGATGACAATCGCAAAGGCAGTCATAATGACGATCCGACCGGACCTATCTTCATCCCTGAGCCTGCGAAAGGCCGCCAGCATGATCGCGCCCCCGGCCCCCAGCGCCGACGCCGGCGTCGGGTTTGTGATACCCCCAAGGATCGAGCCAAGCACTGCGACAATCAGAACAAGCGGCGGAAACACCACGCGCAAAAGCTCGTTCCGGCCCAACATCCTGACCGCATCCCGTGCGCCGTAAAGGAACATCACAATCGGCAGCAACAAGAGCAGGAACGTCACGCCAGGGCTGGTTGTCGGCTTGATCAGCGCAATGTCGACCAGCAGCATCAGCGCAAGCCCACCCGCCGCGATCAGCAGGTTACGTGGCCCCTGTGATGGCGCAACACCCCGCGCGGTGGTCAGGATCAGCCCAAGCAACACCACGATGGTCAGAACACCGGAGCCAACAGGCGCGGCGGCAGCAATTTTGGCACGCTGCGCTTCTGCCAGTTCGTCCTCTGTCAGCGCGCGCGATTCCTGCACCCCGCCTGCGGCGTCAATCGCCCGTTGCTGTGCCTCTGCTTCATCCCAGCGTTGCTGTCCGTGAAGGTCAATCATCGAGGCTTTGCACTGATCGGATACATTCGTCCGCAGGACCGCCGTTTCCGTTGCATCGGAAAAGCTGTCGACGGTTACATTTTGTGTGCCCGCAATGTTCAGCGCTCCGGCAAGGATCGCGCCCCCGATCAACGCAACAGGCGCAGCCAGAAACCAGGTCAGCGCCCCATTTCGTGTGATCTTTTCTTCGCCGGCAGCCACCGCCGGAACAGGTGGCGCACTTTCAGGGCGCAACAAAGCATAGCCAAAAGCGTAAAGCCCATAAAGTGCGGCGAGCATGATCCCCGGCAGAAGGGCCGCCTGAAACAACGTGCCCACGGAAACCACAGCTGCCTCACCCAGCAGGGTCAGCGCATCCGAACAACCCGCTTCCTGCGCGCGCTGTTCCTGCGCCGCGGAATAAAGGTCGCCTGCAAGCGTGCCGAGCAGAACAATCACAATCGACGGCGGGATAATCTGCCCGAGCGTACCAGAGGCCGCAATGACCCCGGTGGCAAGTTCCGGTTTGTAATTGTGGCGCAGCATGGTCGGCAGGCTCAAAAGGCCCATGGTCACGACCGTCGCCCCGACAATCCCGGTGGAGGCCGCAAGAAACGCCCCAACAACCACAACAGAGACTGCCAAGCCACCGGGTAGCGGCCCAAAGACGCGCGCCATTGTCGTCAGGAGGTCATTGGCGATCTTCGACCGTTCAAGCGTGATCCCCATCAACACGAACATCAGAACCGCCAGCAGGGTTTCAATCGATTGCCCCGCCAGCACCCGTTCGTTCATCCGGTTCACGATGAAGGAAATATTCCGGTCAAGCGCCAGTTCCCAGCCGCGTTCGAACACAGGAACGGCGACCGTTGGCAAATCCGGGTATCGGAAATGGCTGATCGTGTCCGGGTGCACCCCCGTAGCCGCAACGGCGCGATAGGCCTCCGTTGAGGTATCAATCGCGTGGTGAACCAGAATCCCCGCACTGTCGAGCGCCGCAATGATTGCAAAGGAAATCACCGCCGCCCCGCCAATGGCGAAGGCCACGGGGAATCCCGACAAAATCCCTGCAAACAGGCAGAGGAAAACGATAATCAGGCCAATTTCTACGCCATCAAGTCCAAACATATTCCTGCGCCCTGCCCTTAGTGTGTGCCTTCGAAGGCTTCTTCGCCTTCACCAAGTGTGTCTTTGGAAAGGTATTTCCCTTCGCTGCCTTCGCCTTCTTTCCATTCCAGGTAGGACCGATAGAAAAACGCCCAGCCCTGGATGAACACCAGCCCGGCAAAGCTGACCAGCAGCACCTTGAACAGAAAATAACCGTTGAACCCATTGGGGCTGAACCCGATGGTTTCAACATTCCAGCGCAGCGCCCGGGCCTTCAGCAGCAGCTTTTCCAGATCGTCGGATGCCGACGGCTTTGGCACCACCAGATGCCGCCAAAGGAAATACCAGCCATACATCCAGGTAAGCGTGGCGGCTGGCAGCATGAAAACGATGGAGCCGAACATGTCGATGACCCGCTTGGTGCGAAAGCGGACGGACGAATAGATCAGGTCAACCCGCACATGTCCGCCCTGCACGAAGGTATAGGTCGCGCAAAGCGATACGATCAGAGCGTTTTCAAGCTTCAGCATCTCTGACCACCAGCTGACATCCTTGGTCAGCGCCTCAACGCCGTAAATCAGGGAAATCTCTGATTTTGCAAATATGCGCTGGAGGAACACGATGACGATCTGTTGCAACACCATCAGCAGGCCCGCCCAGGCGAACAACCGCCCCACGGTATTGCCCACGCCTTCAAGCACCCGGACCGTGCCCCACATGAACGAACGGCGCGCAAAGCCGATCAGCGTCAGAACAAGGAAAAACGCCAGCACCACAAAGAAGAACTCAACCGATCCACCATAGTAGATGAACCGCATCAGCGCTTCTTTCTGCGTCATCTCCGGCATCGGCCCGCTCAGCGCCACATGCGGCAACCAGGACAGCCATTCACCGGGATGGGTGAGTGCGTAGAAGAAGTTATAAAACGCCAGTCCGAGGTTCTTGAAGAACCAGCCAATGCCATCCAGCATTGCTTTCCCCCTGTTGGCACCGGGTGTTTCCCCGGCTTTTTTGATGTGGAAGGACCCCAGGCACACCCGGGGTCCTTCTTATATGTTGCCGATCGGGCTTAGCCCATCACGCGGTCACGCTGTGTGCGATAAACACCTTCGGATTTGGTTAGCCAGCCGGAACTCGACCGCATGGAGGACATTGCGCTTTCACGGATGCGCGCAAACAGTTCGTCGTCCATGTATTGATCCAGCGTTTCTGACGCTGCGGCACCCATCGCATCCCAAACGCTATCCGGGAATTCCAGCACCTTAACACCGCCGGCCTGCAAACGCACCAAAGCCTCACCATTGTTGGCAAGGAATTGGGCAAGGTTCCACTGGTGGCATTCGCCCGCAGCAATCTCGATGATCTTCTGATGCGCCGGGGAAAGTTCGTCGAACACATCACGGTTGGTTGCAAGCGACAGCCCCGCGCCCGGCTCATGGAAACCAGCGGTGTAGTAGAACTTGGTGATTTCCTGGAAGCCAGCCTTTTCATCTGCCCAGGGGCCGATCCACTCGGTGCCGTCAATCGCACCGGACGCCAGCGCCTGATACACCTCAGCACCCGGCAGGTTCTGCACTGATGCACCAAGTTTACCAAGTGCTTCACCACCAAGGCCCGGCATACGGAACTTCAACCCGTTGAAGTCTTCGGGCCCGTTGATTTCCTTCGCATACCAACCGCCAGCCTGTGCGCCGGTGTTGCCAGCGAGGAAGGACTTCAGGCCAAAGATCTGACCAAGCTCATCATGCAGTTCAGCACCGCCGGCATGGTAATACCAGTTCACCAGTTCCTGCGCGGTCATGCCAAAGGGCACGGCCGTATAGAACGCATAACCCGGATGCTGGCCGACGAAATAATAGTCCGCACCATGATACATATCGGCCTGGCCGGAGGTCACCGCATCAAACACTTCGAACGCGCCAACAAGTTCACCCGCAGCCTTCAGGTCTACGGTGAGCGAACCGTCAGACATCGCGGTAATAGTATCGGCCACGCGCTGTGCGGAGTCATGCACCCCGGCAAGACCACGGCCCCAGGTTGTGACCAGCGTCAACGTGCGGTTGCCCTGCGCATAGGCCGGTGCAGCGAGCGTCGCGGCGGCGGCGGCGGTCCCGCCCAGAGCAGAGTTTTTTAGAAATGAACGACGATCCATTATGTTCCTCCCAGTTTTTCAATGTCCACACGTGGCGATTCCACCCGGCAGACGGATCGTTAAGGTGCGGCCACATTAGGCAAAGATGCTAAAACCGCAAAGCGCGAATTTGGTTAATTCCCAATTAAATGAACGGATGGCCAATTTTTGAGCAAACGCCGTAAAACTGGTTTATTTTTCCACATGATGCTTTATTGGCCGCAATTTTGTAACATATTTGCGTCAGATCCTCGATATGGGACATATTGATCAACAATTTCCCTGTTGACGCCCCTTGAGCACACTCATAAGGTCGCGCCCACGCAAAAGGAGCCTCTGGTATGAACTTGCTAGTCGTCATTGTAGGAAATCAGCGCATGGGCCGGTAACGGACTTCCAGAATGAAACCCATGCGCCCCCGACTGAACACCGGGGGCTTTTTGTTGCGCAAGGCAAAGGCCAGTTGGCCCAGAACGGAGAAGAACAGATGTCACGGCAAATGACCGGAGCAAAAATGGTAATTCAAGCGCTGAAAGATCAGGGCGTGGATACGGTGTTTGGCTATCCCGGTGGCGCTGTGCTTCCGATTTATGACGAAATTTTTCAGCAGAACGATATTCGCCACATCCTGGTGCGCCACGAACAGGGGGCCACCCATGCGGCCGAAGGGTATGCGCGATCAACCGGCAAGCCTGGTGTCGTTCTGGTAACATCCGGCCCTGGAGCAACCAACGCTGTAACAGGGATGACCGACGCGCTGATGGATTCCATCCCGATGATTGTCCTGTCGGGCCAGGTGCCAACCTTCATGATCGGCAATGACGCCTTTCAGGAGGCCGACACCGTGGGCATCACCCGCCCCTGCACCAAACACAACTGGCTGGTGAAAGAGGCCGACAAACTCGCCCCCACCATCCATGAGGCATTTCACGTTGCCACATCCGGCCGCCCCGGACCGGTGCTGGTTGATATTCCCAAAGACGTGCAATTTGCCACCGGCACCTATACCCCGCCCGCGAAAGCGGATCTTGGCCACTACGCACCGAAGGTGAAGGCCGATAAAACCGCGTTGACCGAGCTGGCCGAAATGATCGAGACGGCCGAACGTCCGGTTTTTTACACCGGGGGGGGTGTCATCAACTCCGGCACCGCCGCCTGCCAGTTGCTGCGCGAACTTGTAAACGCAACAAATATTCCGGTCACCTCTACCCTGATGGGGCTGGGCGCCTACCCTGCCTCCGGCAAAAGCTGGATAGGCATGCTGGGGATGCACGGGCTTTATGAGGCCAATATGGCAATGCATGGCTGTGACCTGATGATCTGTATCGGCGCCCGGTTTGACGATCGGATCACCGGAACGCTGGACCATTTCAGCCCGGGATCAAAGAAGGTGCATATCGACATCGACCCCTCATCCATCAACAAGGTGGTGCATGTGGATCTGCCCATCATCGCGGATGTCGGCCACGCGCTGGAAGATTTGCTGAGCATCTGGAAAGCGCGCGGGCGCAAGGTGAACAAAGGTGCGATCCAGAAATGGTGGGGCCAGATCGACGACTGGAAAAAGGTCAACTGCCTGGCCTATACGGGGTCCGAAAAAACCATCAAACCGCAATATGCGCTGGAACGGCTTGAGGCGCTGACCAAGGATATGGACCGCTATGTCACCACAGAGGTCGGCCAGCACCAGATGTGGGCAGCGCAATTCCTTGGGTTTGAGGATCCACACC
>CAYTUW010000065.1:3691-13700 GCA_964441435.1 uncultured Rhodobacterales bacterium | reverse complement strand
CTGGAAACTGCGTGAAAACAGATAATCCCCGACAAGCACTGATGACTTGTTGTCCCAGAGCAGATTCGCAGTGGGGCGCCCGCGGCGTTGCCCGCTTTCGTCGACCACATCGTCATGCAGCAGCGTCGCGGTGTGGATAAATTCCACCGTCGCTGCCAGGTGCAGATGATAAGGACCATCATAGCCCATCAACCGCGCCGCCGCGAGCGTCAGCATCGGGCGCAGACGTTTGCCGCCCGCATCCACCAGATGGGCGGTTACTTCTGGGATACGTGGCGCGTGTTCCGATGCCATCCGTTCACGGATCAGCGTATTCACGGCCTCCAGATCATCGGCGAGGAAGGCCCCAAGCCGTTCATGTGGTTTGACGGTTGCGTCCATTTGTTCCTTCAAAACCCTGTCAGATCAGGTGTACCGGCTCGACATTTATGTCGGCTTGCCCTTATCTCCCCTTATGAAAGAACTATTGCGCGCGACCGATCCGACGATCATTCCCTACGCCATCGCTCTCCTTAAGGGGGAGGGTATAGACTCCTTTGAAATGGACGTAAATATGAGCGTGCTTGAAGGCTCCCTTGGCATATTGCCACGCCGACTGATGGTGCGCAGTGAGGATCACTTCCGTGCCGAGGTCATCATGCGTGACAACAGGATCGACCTTGGGCGATGATATCTTCTCTGATGCGGGGTTGACCTGCGATTCCTTCCTCGGGGGGGCGGTCAGGGCCTGGCAGCCACAAAAGGGGTATCGCGCCGGGATCGACCCGGTTCTGCTGGCCGCTGCGGTTCCGGCGCAGGCGGGCCAAACCGTTCTGGAGCTTGGCTGCGGTGCTGGTGTCGCCAGTCTCTGTCTGGCCCACCGCGTCAGGGGGCTGTCCCTGACCGGGGTGGAGCTTCAGCCAGCCTATGCAGAGCTGGCGCGCCGAAATGCCCTCGAAAACGCCTGTGACTTGGCGGTTATCACGGCGGATTTGAGCGATTTACCAGCCTATTTGCGTCAGCAGAGCTTTGATCATGTTATCGCAAACCCGCCCTATTACCTGCGCAGCCAGGGGACGGCATCGCCGGATCCGGGGCGGGACAAGGCCCTTGCCGGTGATACACCGCTTACCGACTGGATGGAGGTCTCGGCCAAAAGGCTGAAACCAAAGGGGTTTCTTACTCTGATCCAGGACATGCGGCGTTTGCCGGCTGTGCTTTCTGCGATCCCACCCCAGTTAGGTAGCCTCCAGATCATGCCCCTGTCAGCACGCACACAGCGGCCGCCTCACCTGTTCCTCCTGCGCGCGCGCAAAGGTGGCCGAGGAGAATTTAGCCAACATTTTCCAAGTGTTATGCACGATGGGGAGCGCCATCAGGACGATGGGCCGGACTATTCCAGTGAATTTGAAGCTGTTCTACGCCATGGCGGGGCACTTGAACTATGATCGTTTGAACTTAGGTTTATTTGTAGTCGGTCAGTTGTGAAAAATGCTGCGCTGAGGCGTGACTCGACTCGCAATCTGTGCTCGACTGAAGAGGCAATCAAAAACGGAGGACGAGAATGAGCAAGAGTTCACATGTGCAGGAACTCCGCAAGAAACATCAATACCTTTCAGATGAGGTCGAAAGGGCGCAACGCCATCCATCGACCGACGATCTGGAACTGGCGATGATGAAGAAACAGAAGCTCAAACTCAAAGAAGAAATAACGCGCCTGACCAGCGCCTAGATCATCGGGCGGCACTCGCCCTCGCGGCGAGCGCTGCCCCCGCTGCAATCAGGACAGCCGCCAGTGGCAACTCCCAGCCAGGTGTCGCCACACCTGCTGCGATCAAAACCAGCGTTGACAGGAGCGGCGCGGCATAGGACGCGACACCCAGCAGCTGGATATCCCCGTGTTTGACCCCGATATCCCAGACATAGAATGCAAGCCCAACCGGGCCGAGGCCCAGCGCCAGGACGGAGGCCCAACCAGCGTTGCCTACGGGCCAGGCGGTCTGTTCAAACCCCAGATGGGCCAGCAAAGACAGAAAGGCCGTGGCCAGGCAAAACCCTGTCACGCTGACCGACGACACATCGCCAAGGCGGCGTGACAGAACGGAATATCCAGACCAGGTCAGGGCGCAGAGGGCGGCAAAAAGGTAGCCAAGCGGCGCGCCACCCCCAAAGGCACCGCCTGACAGGATCAGCGCGGCACCGGCGAAGCTGACAACAGCGCCAAGGTAATGCCCGCCGCGCAGCCGCTCACCCGGCAGAAGACCGGAGAACAGCACGATCAGCAGTGGCCAGAGATAGGCGATCAGCCCGGCTTCGGCCGGTGGGGCGAGTCTGAGCGCAGCGAAATAGAAGGCGTGGTAGCCAAACAGCCCCAGCGTGCCAAAAAGATAGACCCTGACGGGAATGTCACGCAGCGTTCCGAGTGTATCGGTGGCACTGGCCCAGATGATGCCGATGACGCCGCCAACGGCAAAACACATCGCGCTTAGCTGAAAGGGTGGCACCGGGGCGCTGCCAACCGTGAACAACGCCAACGACGACCACAGCAGAATGGCGATAAAGCCTATGAATGTCGCCTTGCGTCCGGTCATGCCTTTTTGGGCCACGTCGACGCATTCAGTGCAAGCGGAATTTGCCCTGGCTGGCGGGTCAGACGAAGAATTGCGCCCCATTGGCCGAAATGGTGGACCCATTGATAAAGCCCGAATCGTCACTTGCCAGGAAAGCCACGCAACGGGCGATTTCCTCAGGCTCCCCCAGACGGCCCGCCGGGATCTGGCCGATGATTGCTTCGCGCACTTTTTCGGGCACCGCCATCACCATTTCCGTGGCGATATAGCCCGGGCAAATCGCATTTGCCGTAATCCCGGCCCGCGCGCCTTCCTGTGCCAGCGATTTGACGATGCCAAGATCACCCGCCTTGGTCGCGGCGTAATTGACCTGGGCAAACTGCCCCTTCTGACCATTGATCGAGCTGATCACGATCACACGGCCAAACTTGCGTTCGCGCATACCAGGCCAGATCGGATGCACCGTATTGAACACGCCTGTCAGGTTGGTATCCACGACCTGATGCCATTGTTCCGGTGTCATCTTGTGAAACGGCGCGTCGCGGGTGATGCCGGCATTAGCGACGACGACGTCAATCGGCCCGATCTCTTCCTCGATCTGGCGCGCACCTTTTTCGCAGGAGTCATAATCCGCCACCGACCATTTGTAGGTGTTGATGCCAGTGTCTTCGGTGAACTTGGCCGCTGCCTCGTCATTACCGGCGTAGTTTGCGGCAACCGCATAGCCGGCATTTTTCAGGGCGATGGAAATAGCGGCACCGATTCCTCTGGTGCCGCCGGTGACGAGTGCAGTTCTGGGCATGTGGTCCTCCGGTTGTCAGGCAACCATGTTACAAACTCGTTACACAATTCGCAACATTATTGCGCGCCTGACAATCGTATTAGTCCCGCTCCACGCAAAGCGCAACACCCATGCCGCCGCCGATACACAATGTCGCAAGGCCTTTCTTGGCATCCCGGCGCTTCATTTCAAAGAGAAGGGTGTTCAGCACCCGCGCGCCAGAGGCCCCGATCGGGTGGCCGATGGCAATCGCGCCACCGTTGACGTTCACGATCTCCGGGTTCCAGCCCATATCCTTGTTCACGGCACAGGCCTGCGCGGCAAAGGCTTCATTGGCTTCAACGAGGTCAAGATCCTCTGCCTTCCACCCGGCTTTTTCAAGCGCCTTGCGGCTTGCATGGACCGGGCCCATGCCCATGATCGACGGATCCAGCCCGGCGGTGGCGTAAGACGCGATCCGGCCGAGCGGTTCAATTCCACGTTTTTCGGCATTCTCAGCAGACATCAGCAGCACACCAGCGGCGCCGTCATTTATGCCGGAGGCATTGGCCGCCGTCACCGTGCCGCCATCGCGCACAAAGGCCGGGCGCAGCTTTTGCATCGCTTCTATGGTCGCGCCGTGGCGGATGTATTCATCACTGTCGACCACGATGTCGCCCTTGCGGGTCTTAACGGTGAAGGCGGTGATTTCTTCTGCGAATTTTCCGGCTTTTTGCGCCGCTTCCGCCTTGTTCTGGCTGGCCACGGCAAATTCATCCTGTGCTTCGCGGCTGATCTGCCATTGCTCCGCAACATTTTCGGCGGTCTGACCCATGTGATACCCGTTGAAGGCATCCCACAATCCATCACGGATCATCGAGTCGATATATTTGACATCCCCCATCTTGTGACCGGCGCGCAGATGGGCGACATGTGGCGAGAGCGACATGTTTTCCTGCCCACCAGCGGCAATGATATCAGCGTCGCCCAGCTGAATATGCTGCGCGCCAAGGGCAACCGCCCGCAGACCGGAACCACACACCTGATTGATCCCCCAGGCGGCGCTTTCGATTGGAAGGCCTGCGCTGATATGGGCTTGGCGGGCCGGGTTCTGCCCTTGCCCCGCAGTCAGCACCTGACCGAGGATGGTTTCCGAAACCTCCCCCTTTTCGATGCCGGCGCGTTCAATCAGCGCCGAAAGCACCGCCGCACCAAGGTCATGTGCGGGCGTATTGGCAAAAGCGCCGCTGAAAGAACCGACAGCGGTACGCGCGGCAGATGCAATCACGACATTGGTCATTAGGGGTGTCCTCCTTCAATTCACCAGAAAGACAGAAACCGCCATATCACAGGGCAAGGGCGGGCTGTCCGGTTGGAGAAGTCGTAAGCGGAAATATCAAAAAACGCAATGCAGACGCAGAAATTCACCTCTGCATCGCAGCAAATCAGGCTGATCGCTGTCCGCCTGAGGCCCGTTCCGAAGGCTTCCTTATGGACGGGGCCGCAAAATAGAACCCCTGAAGGCAATCAACCCCAAGCTCGTTCAGGAACAGGGCATCCTCCTGCCGTTCCACACCCTCTGCCACGGAAAACATGTCAAAATGCTGGCAGATGGAAACCAGGGCCCGCACCAGAACCTGATTGTCCGGGCTGTCTGCAATGCCATTGATGAACTGGCTGTCGATCTTGACCACATCGAAAAAGAAATCCTTAAGGTAGCGGAAAGATGTAAAACCCGCCCCAAAGTCATCAAGGGCAAAGGCAATGCCTTTTGCCTCCATCTCTGCCATGAAGGAGACAACGAGTTCCGGCATTTGAATCGCTGAAGTTTCGGTAATTTCAAGGATGAGACGTTCACCCAGTCGCTGATCGACTGACAGCCCATGGTTCATGGTCTGGAGCCAGCGCGGGAACCCGATTGAGCGCGCCGACATGTTGATCGAAAGGCGCAGTGAGGGATCCTCCGCCAGGGCCTGCAAGCCGAGTTCCAGCGCCAGGCAATCAATTATCCGGCCGAGTTGTGTATCCTCAACCGTCTCGATAAAATCTTTTGCAGGGATAATGCGCCCGTCCGCATCGAGGACGCGTATCAGCCCTTCGTAAAAGGCGATGGTCGACTGGGGCCCGGCTTTAACAATCGGTTGAAAGGCGAGCATCACCTGTTTGCGTTTCAGCGCATCGCGCACCATGTTCATGACGTCACGGTCGCGTTCGGAAATGGCCGCGCTCAAGGGGCTGCTGGCACCCTGTGCAATCGGCGTTTCCAAATCTTCCAGCCCTGCTAACATGATAATCTTCCCCGTCTTGGCCAGATGGCCACTTCACCTGCCATAGTTGGGAGAGAGTCTTTACAACCGCTTAAGATTCGCTTTTTGTTCTAATTTTTTGAAACTTCGAGAAAAGGGTATAAATGACTGATATTAATAACGAAAACAAAGGGGAATGCGCTTGGGTTGGCCATGAAGAGATATATAAGGCCTACCACGATGAGGAATGGGGCGTGCCGGAATACGACAGTCGCGCGCTTTGGGAGAAACTGATTCTCGATGGCTTCCAGGCCGGGCTAAGCTGGATCACCATTCTGAAGAAGCGGGATAATTTCCGCACCGCTTTTGCCGGATTTGACCCGGCCACAATCGCAACCTGGGGGGAGGCGGACGTTAAGCGCCTTTTGGGAGATGCCGGTATCATCCGCCATCGCGGCAAGATCGAGGCGACCATCACCAATGCGCGCGCCTATCTGGAAATAGACGCACGCGAGGGGTTTGATCATTTTCTCTGGCGCTACTTTGACGGCACACCGCAGCAAAACAGCTGGACCACCCAGGCCGAGGTGCCGACACAATCCCCCCTGTCGGCGCAGATATCCAAGGATCTGAAAAAGGCCGGCTTTCGTTTTTGCGGGCCCACCATTGTTTACGCCTTTGCAGAGGCCTGCGGGTTGATCAACAATCATCTGGTGACCTGTCATCGGCACGCAGCGGTGAAAGCCATGGCGCGGCCGGTCGGCTGACGCGCTTTCCGGGCCTATACACCATTGACGCAACAGGTGCCTCCAGGCAGCCCTATCGGGTTGCGTGCAGTTCCTCACTCAGGCGGATCGGCGCAGTTTCGCCCGTGAGGCGGGCACGATAGACGGGCAGGCTTTCCATCACCCGCATGACGTAGTTCCGGGTTTCACGGAACGGGATATGTTCAATCCAGTCCACCGGGTCGACGCCTTCGCTGCGCGGATCGCCAAACAGGCTCATCCAGCGTGTCGGACGGCTTGGCCCGGCATTATATCCGGCGGCTACCAGCACATAGGAGGGGCCGAATTCCTCTGTCAGATGTGCCAGATATTTGGCGCCAAGGGTCACATTATAGTCCGGGTCCGCAGTCAACCCGTCGAGGCGGTATTCGATCTCCAGTTCGCTGCTCATCGCCTCTGCGGTGCGGGGCATGAGCTGCATCAGGCCACGCGCACCGACCGGGCTGATGACCACCGGGTCAAATTCGCTTTCCCGGCGGGCAATGGCCAGGGCCAGTTCGGCAGGCACTGGCAGGTCGCGCGCGGCCAGCGGGTGGATCGGATAATAAGCATGCGGCACCGTGATCCCCGCCTGGGCCGCCCGTTTGCCGATCATCACCGCAAGGTGGGGTTGGTCTAGCGACAAAACCAGATCGCCCAGTTGGCCGATTTCCGTTCGGTTCAGGCTTTCCGTAAGATGGGTGAGGAAGCGTTCGGCCAGGGTCAGTTCGCCCGCCTCAAGCAGCGTCAGCCCGGCCTCCAGCACGCTGGATTGCATGAATTCAGCCTGACGCCAATCAGGGAAGTCTTCCTGCCCGGTCAGGGTTTCATCCATTGGCAGGCCTGCGCGTTCGGCGGCCAGAAGCCCGTAGAAACTGGTCTGAAACTCTGCGCCAAAAGCATAGGCGGCACGGGCGGCTTCTGCGTTGCCCAGCGCCTCTTCGGCGCGGCCCTGCCAATAGCCGGCGCGGCCAAGGCTGATCGGGGTAAAAACCGCGACCCGAAAGCGCTGAAAATGGGTGCGCGCGCGCGCCGCATCGTTGAGTTTTGTCAGTGCGATATAGCCCGCCAACCATTCAAGATCGGCGTGGTTGCGCCCCTCGGCTATATGGTGGCTGGCGGCCAGATCATATGCGAGCTGTGCCTTCCCGTCGCGCATCAGCTGCCGCACGATCACCCGGCGCTCATTGCCCCAGCGGTCAGGCTCCCCCAGGTTTTCGGCATTGCTGCTGCGTTCGAGCGCCAGTTCCGCCGCGCTTTCGTGGCGTCCGCGCCGCGCCCGCCACAGGAACCGTTCGAAGGCAAGGCCGGGATCGTCCTGCAATGCGGCCGGCACGGCGGCGATCAGTTCGTCAACGCCATCCGCGTCATCACGTAGCGCCATCCGCGCCCGCGCCAGTTTCTGCCACCCATCGCTGACACGCGGAATCAGCCCGCGCGCCTCTCGTCTGAGGTCGCGCCACAGCAGCATATCAAGCCGCGCCTCATGGTGACCCTCCAGCAGCCGGGCGTGGTCGCGCAAAAAAGTTTCGCGCGCATCCTCCCCCATCGGCAGCGTGTGCCAGGCAAGCACAAGTTCGGCGTCCGCGTCCCCGCCCTTGCCAACCTGCCGATAGGCACGGGCGAGTTGCAGCGCACCTTCACCGCTTTGTGGGGGTTGTTCAGCGAAATAAGCAAAAACCACCTCAGATGGTGTGTCATCCCGCAGCGCGCCCTCGCCCCGCCTGCGCAACAGTGGCAGCCCCGGCCAGTCAGGGTTGCGGGCGAGGAAATCGGCGTAATCGTCAAACGTGCCGATTGAGGCGCGCAGCCGGTGCCATTCCACCACATCGCGCACCACCCGCCCGCCGGGACGGGCGGCGATATCAGCGGCTGACCAGTTTTCGGCGCGCACCGCCTCCAGGGCCCGCGCCAGCGCTTCGCCGCTTTGCGCGGCGCAGATGGTCATGCCCACCAGCCAGAATAGCGTTGCCAGAATGGCGCGTTTGACGCTGATCATTGTCAAAACCTGTGTTACCTTCCGCATAAATCTACCTGATGCCCCCTTTTCAACAACACACAAACTTGGCATTTGGGCGACAGGCGGCTAGGTTCCGCCGGATTTTCAACGGGCAACCTGCCCCTCGCAGAAGGATGCGTATCATGATCAAAGGGTCTCTCCCCGCGCTTGTCACGCCGTTCAAGGACGGCCAGGTGGATCTCGATGCGCTGAAGAAGCTGGTCGAGTGGCACATCGCAGAAGGATCCCACGGGTTGGTTCCGGTCGGCACAACGGGCGAAAGCCCGACGCTGACCCATGAGGAACATGAGCTTGTGGTCGAAGAAGTCGTGAAGGCCGCCGCCGGGCGCATCCCCGTTGTTGCCGGCGCCGGGTCAAACAACACCACCGAATCCATCCGTTTTCTGCAACACGCCGAAAAGGTTGGTGCCGATGCCGGGCTGGTAGTCACACCCTATTACAACAAGCCGACGCAGGGCGGGCTGATTGCCCATTACCGGGCGCTGCATGATTGCTGCACCCTGCCGATCATCATCTATAATATTCCCGGACGTTCCGTCGTTGATATGACCCCGGATACCATGGGCGAACTGGCAAAACTGCCGCGGATCATAGGGGTTAAGGATGCCACCGGCGATCTGGCCCGTGTCAGCCTGCAACGCATGACCTGTGGTGAGGATTTCATCCAGCTTTCCGGCGAAGACCCGACCGCGCATGGGTTCAACGCGCAGGGTGGCACTGGCTGTATCTCCGTCACCGCCAATGTTGCGCCGCGGCTCTGCTCGGAGCTGCAAGAGGCGACGCTTGACGGGGATTACCGCAAGGCGCTGACAATCCAGGATCGGCTGATGCCACTTCATAAGGCGATTTTTGCCGAGCCGGGGCTGGTTGGTGCCAAATACGGCCTGTCGAAACTGGGGTTGTGTTCGGAGGAAGTCCGCTCCCCCCTGACCGGGCTTGAGGTCGGCACAAAGGCGATGATCGACGATGCCATGCGCCATGCCGGGCTGATCAACTGACCACGCCGTTTACCGGGGCGAAAATTGCGCTGATCCATGGCAGCGACCTGTTGGTGATGCTGCGCGATGATCGCCCCGACATTCCTTTTCCCAACCAATGGGACGTGCCAGGCGGCGGGCGTGAAGGGAATGAAAGCCCAGAGCTTTGCGCCCTGCGCGAACTTCAGGAGGAGCTTCACCTCAGCCTGCCAACGGAGCGCATCCTCTGGCGCAGCCACTATGAGATCCTGCGTGATGCTCCGCGCCGGATCTGGTTTCTGGCCGGGCGCATTCGGACTGCGGAGATCAGCCAGCTTCGCCTTGGCGATGAAGGCCAGGAATGGCGGATGATGCCGATTGTGGAATTCCTGAGCCGCACGGATGCGATTTCACATCTGAAACAGCAGCTCCGCAGCTGCCTCACCGATCCCCAAGGATCATCCCTGTTCCCGGCGGCGGCAAAGGCGTTTCGAAAGGCGATTGTATACTTGACAAACCCAAGCTGGATTCCCATATCAACATCAAGTAGTTGAGGGAAATGAAATGTCCGTTCTGTCTAAGCCGTATATGCACGATGAAGCCGCTGCTTTCGCTCATGTGGAGAGCATCATCTGGCCGGATGGTCCGGTTTGCCCGCATTGTGGCGTTGTGGACCGCGCCTATCGGTTGGAGGGCGTCCGCACCAAGCCGAGC
>CAYTUW010000065.1:0-3681 GCA_964441435.1 uncultured Rhodobacterales bacterium | reverse complement strand
AGCAAAGGGATTTGAAATCCCTTCAAACACGATTGCAATCGTGTTGAAAGCGCGCCCGGACGCGCTTGATCAAGCCGCTTCGAAGCGGCTTCCTGTTGCAACATTGCCGCAGTTTCGATTTACGCTGCACTCGCTCTTTGCGGTTTGGCGGAAATTGGGTAGGTAGCGGGCATTCGACACCAGCAACGCAAGAGGAGGGTCGACATGAATATGATCAGCACCCCAACGCTTGCGGGCATTGTTGGCTATTGGTCCGTCCGACTGGGTTAAGACCCGCGCACCGTCCAGCCTTCTCTAGAACTGTCTGATTTTGCGCCCTCGCTGATGGTTCAGCGTGTCTGCGGGTCGGCCATTCATCCAAACATATTCATATAGGATCCGTCGCGCATTGCGCCCGGATGACAGAAACGATGCAACACATCAAACACCGGACAGGGCCGGACTCCCTGCAAAAACCGATAGGTGAACTCGTTGCGCAATTTGGCGCGCTGCCGGTTTTGCTTGCCGCCTTGCGCGCGAGCCTGCGCCGACGACGGCGCGCGATATCGGAGGATCAGCTCAGCCCCCAGATGCGCCGTGACCTTAACCTGCGCGTCGATCCACCATCGCCGCGTCATTGGGACTACCTTTAACCTGCCGGGCCTATGCGCCCGGCGGACAACAACGGATACTGCCATGACAACCCCATTAGTCCACCTCATTTGCGGTCCCACAGGTGCCGGAAAATCAACCTATGCAGAACAACTCGCCCAGGGCATTGATGGCGTGCGGTTTTCCATCGACGAATGGATGGAACGCCTGCACAATCCCGACCGCCCGGAAGAATTGCGGTTCGAATGGTTTTACGAACGCGTCCAACGCAACTGTGCCCAAATGCGTGCTGTGGCGCTTCGGCTCTCCGAAATTCGGGTGCCTTCGGTATTTGATTGCGGCCTGACAAATTCTACCGAACGCGCGATATTTGCCGATTGGGCGGAGGAACTGGGCCTGTCCTACCGCTTGCACTTCGTTGATGTACCCGCCGATCTCCGCTGGCAGCGTGTACAACAACGCAACCGTGAACAGGCCGAAACATTCCAGTTTGAGGTCACACGGGAGATGTTCGACTTCATCGAAACGATTTGGGAGGCTCCAACGGAGGAGGAATTAGCGCGGATGGATGTGGTAACAGTGGACGATAGCGGGCAGATATCAGCGCGCTAACGCACCAAACACCTCAATTACCTGCCCCAATCTGCAAAAATCGCGTATGCACGGAATATGCACAGGATATGCACGTCCTGTGCAACGCCCCTTTCACCTACTGGACAAGCACGCCTGCGCCTCATAGATCGACCCTCATGGCCAAGAAAGACCAGAACCCGAATTACAAAGTCGTCGCGGAAAATCGCCGCGCGCGCTATGACTATGCCATCGAGGATGACATCGAATGCGGCCTTGTTCTTGAGGGGTCCGAAGTCAAATCCCTGCGCACAGGTCAGGTCAATATTGCAGACAGCTATGCTGCGGTGGAGGATGGTGAGCTTTGGCTGGTGAACAGCTACATTTCGCCCTACGAACAAGCGAAAATGTTTAACCACGAAGAACGTCGTCGCCGTAAGATGTTGGTTTCAAAGCGGGAAATGGCAAAGCTCTGGCAGGCCACCCAACGTCAGGGCATGACCTTGGTGCCGATTGTGCTCTACTTCAACCACAAGGGCCGGGCGAAAATCAAAATCGGCATCGCCAAAGGTAAGAAGATCCACGACAAACGCGCTACCGAAGCCAAGCGCGATTGGTCCCGCCAGAAGCAGCGCCTCCTGCGGGAAAGGTAACACCTACACGAACTTTCCCCTTCGTTCCACCGCGACTCCGTGTTTAACTCTCACTAGTTCTTGGGGTTGGGGCCCCTTCGAATACAAAATACTGTAGAAACGCCCCATGTAGGAAGGAACGAGGAATGGAATGGCTTATCCCCCTTGTGTCAGGTGCGGTTGGCGGTAATGTCGCTGGTGGCCTGCTGAAGAACCTCAACCAGGGAACACTTATCAACTCCATCGCCGGTCTTATCGGCGGCGGGCTTGGGGCTCAGATCCTGAGCATGCTTGGCACCGGTGGCGCGGCGGCAGAGGCAGCAGGCGGCATGGATATCGGCTCCATCATTGGCCAGGTTGCCTCCGGCGGTGTCGGCGGTGGCGTTGTGCTGGCCATTGTCGGCGTCGTCAAAAACATGATGGCCAAGTAATCAAGGGGGCGTGACATGCGCCCCTTGCCACTTCGCGCCCCGGGGATTAGGCAGAGGCCAATAGGATTCCCGGGGTAGAATGATGGCGAAAGATGATCCCAAAACCCTCGTTTCAACAGATTGGCTGGCCCTTCATCTGAAGGACCCCGATCTTCGCATTCTCGATGCGAGTTGGTACTTGCCCGATATGGGCAGGGATGGCCGCGCTGAATATGAATCCGCCCATATCCCCGGCGCGCGTTACTTTGATATCGACGACGTCAGTGATCACCGATCGGAGCTGCCGCACATGGCACCACCAGTGGAGAAGTTCATGTCCCGCCTGCGGGCCATGGGGGTTGGCGATGGGCATCAGGTTGTGATCTATGACGGTGCAGGCCTGTTTTCGGCCGCACGGGTGTGGTGGTTGTTCCGCCTGATGGGCAAGACAGATGTTGCCGTGCTGGATGGCGGTTTTGCCAAATGGCAGGCAGAGGGCCGCCCGGTGGAGGATCTGCCCCCCGTGATCCGCGACCGTCATATGACGGTGCAGCGCCAGGCCCATCTGGTGAAAGATGTGACGCAGGTGGCTTCGGCATCCAAACTCGGAAATTACACGATCGTTGACGCCCGCGGCGCTGCACGTTTTGCCGGGAAGGACCCCGAACCGCGGCCCGGCCTTAGGGCGGGGCATATTCCCAATTCACGCAATGTGCCCTACAAGACCGTGCTCAATCCCGATGGCACGATGAAAGAGGGCGAGGCATTGCGTGCGGCATTTGCCGAAGCGGGTGTTGACCTCGACAAACCCATTATCACCACATGCGGTTCCGGTGTGACTGCGGCGATCCTCAGCCTCGCGCTGACGCGACTTGGCCACCATGACCACGCGCTTTATGACGGCTCCTGGTCGGAATGGGGCATGTATGACGATCTCAAGGTAGAAACGGGCAACTAAAATGCTGACCAATCTGAAACCCCAGCCAAAAGACGCAATCCTGTCGCTCATGCAGATGTTTCGGGACGATCCGCGCACGGATAAGATCGACCTCGGGGTTGGCGTCTATAAAGATGCCTCCGGCAATACACCGGTGATGCGCGCGGTAAAGGCCGCAGAAAAGAAAATATGGAAAGAACAGGACAGCAAAGCCTACACCGGGCTCGCTGGTGATCCTGCCTTCGCCGACGCAATGGCCGGGCTCGTACTTGGCACTTCGGTTCAGCGCGATCACGTCGCCGCCGTCGCCACGCCGGGCGGCACGGGCGCGATCCGCCAGGCGCTGGAACTGATCCGCCTGGCCGCACCGGATGCAACGGTCTGGCTGTCCAACCCGACATGGCCAAACCACCCTTCGATCATCCAATACCTTGGCATAGCCAGCGCCAACTACCGCTATATCGACCCGGAAACGCGCGAAGTGGATTTCGCAGGTATGATGGCCGATTTGGCGCAAGCGAAGCCAGGAGATGTCGTGCTG
>CAYTUW010000064.1:0-13737 GCA_964441435.1 uncultured Rhodobacterales bacterium | reverse complement strand
TGGATGGAAGGGACAATCAAGCAGTCGATCAGATCGTTGCGGCTGACCGGATCATCATCAACAAGGTTGATCTGGCATCCAATGATCAACTTCGTCAGCTCGAAGAGGAACTGAAGCAGCTAAACCAGACAGCTGAAATCATGCGTTCTGAATATGGTGTCGTCGACCTGAAAAATATCCTGAATGTGAATGGATTTCAGCCCTCCTATGTCCGGGAACGTGCTGAAATACTCCAGATTGATCTGGATGGTGATAGTGACCAGAACGATCACAGCCATGATCACCATCATGGGCATATGCATGATGAAACGGTAAGCTCGGAAAGCTTCACAGTGGATGCGCCTTTCGAACTGGATAAGGTGCAGGCGTTTTTGGCGCGTTACCTGTCTGAGAAGGGCGACAGTATTTTTCGTACCAAAGGCATTCTGTCGATTGATAACGATGACCGCTTTTATGTGCTTCAGGCGGTCCATCAGTTGATTGACCTGAGACCGGATCATTCGTGGCAGGAGGACGCCCGAAAATCGAAAATCGTATTTATCGGCCGAAATCTGGATAGGCGCGAAATCGAAGCCGGGCTTCGGGAGTGTTGGGCCGCCTGACCTCTCCCCAGGGCGGAACAGTCGGCTCCGCGGGTCTGTCTTTGATCCGCGGAGCCGAGCATGAACTAAAGGCGAAAATTAGCGGGTAAAATTGTTGACAATCTTGGGGCGCTATGGTTCAGTCTAACTGAGTAGAAGCATAGCCAATTGCTCACCGATGCTTTGATAGGTGAGCTTGCGATGCTTGAAAATCCACAAATATCCAAGGCCAATTCCAACCTTCTCGAGAGTTGTGCCCTTATGCTCACGTCCTTCGACATGGGCGCATTCCCGTTTGTCGCTGTCGATCTGCATATTGCTCCAGCAAGCCACCCCGATGAAACGCTACTCCCGCAAGAAACATCCGCTATAGGAGACTCTGATGATTATTGACCTGAGCTGCTATCCCACCGATCTGGTGGATTTAGCCTGGCGCCACAGCGGCGACCCTTTTACCGGTGATCGCCTTCTGAAAATGATGGACGGTCCTTACTACGTGAATGGTAAGCCACGCCGAGTGGACAAAGCATTTATCCAGCCGCCGCAGGGAAACACGATTTATACGGATGGCATTCACGAGAAGGAAGGCAAGGCCGCCATTCGTGAATACATGGCATATACCGAAAAGATGGTTACCGAACACCCGGATCGGTTTATTGGCTGTTTTGTCTACAATCCGCGCTATGGCACCCAGAATGGCGCTGAAGAAATTGAGCGCTACGTCAAGGAATTCGATTTCAAGATGGTGCAACTGCAGGCGAACATGCATGCCTATCGCCCTGACCGGGCGCTGGACTGGCTGCGACCCGCAATGCGTGTTTGTGCGGATCTTGGCATTATGGTGAAGGTGCATACCGGTGACGGCCCGTATTCGATCCCAACGGAATTCATACCGATCATCCGGGAATTTCCAGAGGTAAACTTCATTTTGGCACATTTCGGTGTGCAGACGGGTGGCGTTTATACCTTCGAGCCGTTCCAGATGGCTATGGATGAGCCCAACGTATACGCCGAGAGCGGCTGGTGCCTGCAATCGCGTATTGTTGAGTTTGCAAAGGAGCTTCCGCCGCACAAGATCCTTTTCGGAACGGACACCCCGCCAAATGAACCAGGCATGTGGATCAATTTGCTTGAGGTCTTGTGCCATGAGCCGCCACAGGGGCTGAACCTCGATGAAGACACGCTTGAGGATTATCTCGGCAACAACGTTGCGCGAATGATTGGCCTTGAGACAACGCCTCCACCGAAGTCGGTAGCAGAGGCCGAAGCATATCTGCGCGATAATGGTGTCGTGCTTGAGCTGGCCGAATAGGGCGCCCGGAATATTCCTAAAAGGAGAGAAAGATGATTATCGACACCCATCTCCATCCCACCAATCTGGTGGACGAAGCATGGCGCCACACCGGTGAACCTTTTACCGGTGAGCGGATGCTGAAGATGATGGACGGACCCTATATGATCAACGGTAAACCTCGCCGGATTGATATGGGTTTCATTCAGCCACCACCTGGAAACACTGGTTATCGTGACGGTAACCGGATGGGCCGCGAAGGTATCCGGGATTACATGGCTTATATCACCGAACTATGTGAGAAATACCCGGATCGCTTCATCGGGAACTTCAGCTACAACCCGCGCTGGGGTCCTGAAAACGGCGCAAAGGAAATCGAATTCCACCATAAGGAATACGGCTTCAAGATGATCAAGCTGCATGCCAATATGCATGGCTATCGTCCTGATCGCTGTCTTGAGTGGTTGCGCCCCGCGATGGAAGTATGTGCGAAATACAACATCGTTGTCCTGATCCACACGGGTGATGGTCCTTATACCATTCCGACGATGTTCTATCCGATCATACGCGAGTTTCCGATGGTTAACTTCATCATTGGCCACTTCGGTATTCAAACAGGGGGTAACTACAGTTTCGAAGCCTTCTGGATGGCGATGGATACGCCCAATGTTTATTGCGAAAGTGGTTGGTGTTTCCAATCTCGGATCGTTGAGTTTGCGCAGCAACTTCCAAAGAACAAGATCGTATTTGGCACCGATAGCCCACCAAATGATCCCGGTATGTGGTTACGCGAACTGGAAGTTCTTTGTCATGAACCCCCGCACGGCCTGAACCTGAGCGAAGATGATCTGGAAGGCTATCTTGGCAACAATATCGCTAAATTGGTAGGAATCGATACCACTCCGCCGCCAAAAGATGTCAAGGATGCAGAAGCGCGTCTGAAGGACACTTATGCGGGTGTTGACCGAGCGACCGGAAAACACCTGATGCCGGCCTGATAGGCAGGCGCGCGGCGGCTGCCTCCCTGGCGCCGCCGCGCACAAATTCATCAAAATGAACGGACCGAAGGTTATGACCGTTTCTGATCAGTATCATCAACAGGATCTGCGGCATTTCCTCGCCGACTATAAAAGCTCTCACCCAGAAGATGTGTTGGAGATAGAGGATAGTGTTTCCGATGATCAGGATGCAACAGCGTTGATATGGACGCTGGCAGCACAGAGTCGCCAACCACTCCTGCACCTGAAAAAGGTTTCCGAAATTGATGCCGAGGTCGTTTGCAACATTTTCGGCTCCCGTGATCGAATTGCCCGGATGTTCGGTACGGATGCTGGCGGGCTTCACCGGGAATATCAGTTGAGGGCCAGCAGCGGAATTGAGCCGGAAGTGCTTGGCAGTGGCCCGGTAACGGAGCAAGTTACCAGTGGCGACAAGGTGGACCTGAACACATTGCCGATGCTGAAACATTTCGAAACGGATCGGGCTAAGTATATTACAAGCGGTATCATTATCGGTGAACATCCTGATACCGGCGCCGGAAACCTGAGCTATCACCGGGCGATGATTCACTCTCGGAATCAACTGGCGACAAGCCTGCATTCGCGCGGGCATTTGTGGCGTCTCCTGAACATGGCGAAGGAACGGGATGAGCCAATGCCTGTAGCGATGGTAATTGGGGGACATCCAAAATTCATGATCGCCGCGTCTGCGCGCCTCGCTTTTGGCGAAGATGAACGCGACGTTGCCGGTGGCCTCATGGGGGAGGCGCTACAAGTTGTTAAAACCCCAAAGTATGGAATTCGTGTCCCAGCCCACGCGGAAATGGTTCTGGAAGGCGTTATTGACCCCGACGCCCATGTCGAAGAGGGGCCGTTCGGAGAGTTTACCGGATATTCCTCCGATCGCTCGACAAACAATCTTTTCACGGTTGAAACCGTGTTGCGCCGCGAAAATCCGATCCTTGTGAGTGTTGCTGGCGGAAATTCTGCTGAACATCTCAACCTGGGGCGGATCCCGCGTGAGGCGGAAATGGTTGAAAAACTGAAGGCGCGTTTCCCATCGGTTACGGCAGTTCACTATCCTGCGTCAGGCACACATTTTCATGCCTACATTGCCATGAACCAGTCCCGTGAAGGCGAGGCGCGGCAAGTCATGCTGGGATTACTTGGTTGGGATCAATACCTGAAAAATGTCATCGTAGTCGACGCGGATGTGGATATCACGCGTGATGAACAGGTGCTTTGGGCGCTGTCCACACATTTTCAGCCGCATCGGGATGTTGTGATCATAGGCGGGTTGCCCGGAAATGCGCTTGACCCGTCCGCAAGCGGGATTGGTACCACGAGTCGCATGGGGCTCGATGCGACGCGCGGTCCGGACTTCCACGGTGTCCGGGCGGAAATCAGTGAAGCTGCGATGTCGAGGGCCAAGGCTCTTCTGAAAGGACGTCTGTGACACAGAGCGATCCCATACGGCTGATCGTTGGGATCTCCGGCGCATCAGGAGCTATCTACGGCAAACGGCTTCTGGAGGTTATCCGTGACCTTGGAGTGGAAAGCCATCTGGTCATTTCCAACGCTGCCCGGATCACAATGGCTCATGAAGCAGACTTTACCGCAGCCGACCTGGAAAAGCTGGCTGATTTCACCCATTCCAACAAGGATATTGGCGCAGCCTGTTCGAGTGGCTCATTCAAGACCGCTGGGATGATCGTGGCACCCTGTTCGGTGAAAACACTGGCGGAAATTGCTACGGGTACTACATCGAACCTTCTTTCACGGTCGGCCGACGTGGTGCTCAAGGAGCGGCGCAAGCTGGTACTCATGCTGCGCGAAACACCACTGCATCTGGGGCATCTGCGTAACATGACAGCCGTAACGGAGATAGGTGCGATCATTTATCCGCCCGTACCGGCGTTTTATGCCAAACCAGGATCACTGGAAGAGATGGTTGATCATTCCATCGGACGGGTTCTTGATCTCTTCGATCTGGATGCAGGCCTGGTTCATCGCTGGGCGGGCACAAAAAACTGAATGGCACCTTCGTGAGGCAATGGCCTGAAGTGGGCAAGGGGCCACTGAGCGTTCGGGAATGACCAAACCCAGTCTCGACATCATTCGGTTGGCGGTGATGATGTATGTCCGGTTTCCGTTTTCACTTCGGAATGTTGATGATTTGCTTCATGAGCGGGGTGTCGAGGTCAGCCACGAAACGGTGCGGTTCTGCTGGAACAGGTTCGGCCTACTTTTTGCAGCTGAGATCCGCAGGAAACCAGAGACTTCCACAAAGTCGGGCGTCGAATAATTGTGGAACAGCCCGGGGGGCAAAGGGTGCGCCGCACCCTGTCAGCCGGGATCAGGCAGGAATGCAGCAGGAATTCGATCGACACCCTCCAGGACCAACGCTGCTAGTACCTCTGCCATCAGGGGGGCCATCCCGAACCCGATCTTGAACCCGCCGTTGGCGATGAAATGGCGGGGCCGCCCCGGCCAGGAACCAAGCAGCGGCGCACGGGATTTCGCGCGTGGGCGCACCCCGGCCCAGCGGGCAAGAACCGGCGCGTCAGCAAGCGCCGGAAAGGCGGTGCGGGCGCGAGTCAGGATATCGTCAAGTTGGTTGTCGGTTTCATCAGGGCTGTCGAAATCGCGCTCGCTGGTGGAGCCAACCGCGACGGTCCCATCCGCATGCGGAACGATATGCAGACCATCTGCGAACAGCTGAGGCTTTTCCCGGGCATCGAATTGCAAGAGCGCGGCCTGCCCTTTGACACCGTTGCCGACAGGCTTGCCCAAGTGCTCGGACAGGCTCAGCAGCCCCTCATAGCCCGTAGCGTGGATGGTCAGGCCGTTGGGTGCATCCTCTCTGCCTTCGTCAATCACGCCGCCGTTTGCGCGAATGGCAGCAGCAAGGCTTGCGCAGGCCGCCGCCGGGTTGATCCGCGCGCTGAGCGTATCGCGGATCAGCTTGCCCGTCGGGCTTGGCGGCACCCAGTCCGTGTCCGGCTCGACGACCTCCCAAATGGCGCGGCCCTGCCAAAGCGCCCTGGCCCCGGCCGCACGTTCATGGGCAAGGCGGAGCGTGTGTTCATCCGGAACGGGTTGCAGACGCCCCAGCCGCGCATAGCCTGAACTGAGGCCAGAGGTCGCGTCGACCTCTGCCCAGAACCGTTCAGCCATGAGCAGGCTTTCAAGCTGAAACGCCTTCTTGTCGTTCCAGTTCTCCGGCACATGCGGGGCAAGTGCGCCGACCACCCCGCCGCTTGAGCCGGCGCCGATATGGCGCTTTTCCACCACCCGGACGTGCGCCCCGCGCATGAGGCAGGCCCAGGCGCAGGACAGGCCGAAGACCCCCGCGCCAAGCACCGTGATTTCCGGCATTGCCATTCCCTGATCCTTCGCCCAATCTCGCCCCGTTGGTCATTTCTAGGATATCTGATGAGCGGCGACCAGATTACTTGGCGTGATGGTGTGGTGCCGGTGTCAGAACGGTTCGACGATCCGTTCTTTTCGCTCGAAAACGGGCTGGCTGAAACGCGGCATGTGTTTCTGACGGGCAACGGGCTGCCGGAACGGTTCCGCCCCGGATTCCACATCGCGGAGCTTGGCTTTGGCACCGGGCTGAACATGCTGGCGGCGCTGATCGCCTGGCGCGGCGCCGGGGTGGATGGTCCGCTGCGGTTCACCTCTTTTGAGGCTTACCCGATGGGGGCAGGGGATATGGCCCGTGCGCTTTCCCATTTTCCGGAGGCGGCCGAGGTCGCGGATGCGCTCCTTACGCAATGGGCAACGGGCGCGCGACGGATCGAACTGCCGGACCTGATTGCCGAGGTCATTGTTGGGGACGCGCGGGAAAGATTACCCGCCTGGAAGGGCAAGGCGGATGCCTGGTTCCTTGATGGGTTTTCGCCAGCCAAAAACCCGGAACTTTGGAATGCGGCGCTGATGGATGCCGTGGCCAGACATTCCAACGCGCATGCAACCGTTGCGACCTATACCGCGGCAGGCCACGTGCGGCGCAGTTTGGAGGATGCCGGGTTCACTGTGAAACGTGTTCCGGGGTTTGGGCGCAAACGCCATATGAGCATTGGCCGCCTTGGAGGCACGTCATGACCGAACAGAACAACCGCCGCGGTATTCTGTTGATGGTGGCAACAACGATGGTCTTTGCCTTGCAGGATGGATTTTCCCGCCACCTTGCGGGGGAATACAACACTTTCATGGTGATCATGATCCGCTACTGGTTCTTTGCCGCCTTTGTGATCTGGCTCGCGCGGCGCAACAGCGGATCCATCCGCAAGGCGGCTGCGACCAGACAGCCGGTGTTGCAAATCACACGCGGCGTCCTGCTTGCAGCGGAAATCTGTGTTGCGGTTTATGGCTTCACCGTCTTGGGGCTGGTGGACAGCCACGCGGTGTTCGCCTGCTACCCGCTGTTGATCGCAGCACTTTCGGGCCCGATCCTTGGTGAACAGGTCGGCTGGCGGCGCTGGGCGGCGATCATTGCCGGGTTCATCGGGATACTGATCATCCTGCAACCCGGACGTGGGGCGTTTTCACCCCTGGCAATCATCCCGCTGATTTCGGCGTCCATGTTTGCGCTTTACGGGTTGTTGACGCGCTATGTCGCGCGGGCGGACAGCGCTGCGACCAGCTTTTTCTGGACCGGGATCGCGGGCTGTGTGGCGATGACAGCGATCGGCATCTTCTATTGGGAAAACATGACCCTGCCAGACTGGGGCCTGATGGGCATCCTTTGCCTGTTTGGCGTGTCGGGTCACTGGCTGCTGATCAAATGCTATGAGGTGGCAGAGGCAAGCGCGGTTCAGCCCTTTGCCTATCTGCAACTGCCATTTGCCAGCGCCATCGGCATCACGGTGTTTGGCGAAACCCTGAAGATCAATGTTGTGACTGGTGCTGCGATCATTTTGGCCGCCGGGTTGTTCACGCTTTGGCGGGAGCGGGTGGTGAAGTAAGCGCAACACAAGCCGGGGAGTGACTGCCCGTGGGATGGCGCTGAAGAGTTTGTTCGGTGCGCTTTATGGTGCCAAATTCGCAAATTGCCTGAGCGTCAGTCCAATTTCACCAAAGCGCCAGCCCGCCGGACGGGCAGGCGCTGCACGGCGCCTTTGGCTTGATTCCGTGCCTGTCTGAGTTTCCTAAAACACCACATTCAACATTACCATCGACACGATCAGGAACAGCACGGTCATGATCCCGCCGGAGCGCACGAAATCCGTCACCTTGTAACCCGCAGGCCCCATGATCAGCGCGTTGACCTGATGGGTTGGTATGATGAAGGAATTGGAGGTCGAAATCGCCACCGTTAGCGCAAAGACCGCCGGGTTCGCCCCCGCTGCAACCGCGATGGAGACCGCCAATGGCACCAGCAGAACGGTTGCGCCGACGTTGCTCATCACCAGCGAAAACGCCGTGGCGAGGACGGCAACACCAGCCTGCAACGCCCATATCGGCCAGCCATCCAGCGCCACCAGGATCTGCTGTGCAATCCACTCTGCCGTGCCGGTGTTCTGCACTGCCTGACCAAGCGGGATCAGCGACGCCAAAAGGAACACGGTATTCCAGCCGACCGCGCGGTAAGCTTCGTCAATCGACAACACCCGCGTCAACAGCATCCCCGTGGCCCCTGTCAGCAGGCACAATGACAGGCGGACATCGGTAAACAGGATCATCGACAGCGAGAGGACAAAGAACAGCAAGGCCCAGCCAACCTTATGCGGGCGCAGCTCTTCCTGCGGGAAGTCCGAGGTTACCACAACATAGTCGCGGTTGCGTTTGAGCCGCGTCAGCATGTCCCAGCGGGTATGTGCCACCAGCATGTCGCCAGCCTGGAATTTTAC
The DNA here is from genome assembly GCA_964441435.1 of uncultured Rhodobacterales bacterium. Taxonomy (GTDB): domain Bacteria; phylum Pseudomonadota; class Alphaproteobacteria; order Rhodobacterales; family Rhodobacteraceae; genus CAYTUW01. Next base: position 5,009 of record CAYTUW010000064.1, on the reverse strand, counting down.
CAGCCCGATTGCGGTCGGCAGATGTTCGTCGGTTTCGACGTGGCTCATCGTCTCTTCTCCACGATGTATCGCCAGCAGCGACAGGCCCGTGGTTTTCCGCAGCAGCAATTCGCGCGGACACTGGCCAATGACCTTGCTGTCCGGCGGAATCACGATCTCTGCAATTCCCGCATTTGTGGGGGCGAATTCTTCGGCAAAAACGTCAAGGCTCGGTCGCAGGGTCAATCCATAGCGGGTGCAGAACTCTTCGACCACATCACGTTTGCCGATGATTGCCAGCCGACAGGGCGCTGCGATTTCGGCGGTCAGGATCTGCACCATGGACACTTTGCCGCGGTAGAAGGTCGAAATAATGTAGAGGTGGTTTTCGTAGTTTATGTCAGCCAGCTGTTGCCCGACGAGGGGGTTGTCCTCCGGCACTTCAACCTCAAATACATCGGCGCGCAGCCCGTAAACCCGGTGCAGATACTCCGAGGTTCCCATGCCCGTGGCGGTGTCTATTTTGTTGCCTCTACCGGGCAGGACAAACCGGCCGAGCAGCAGGAAATACAAGATCCCGGTTGCGATCAGTGCAGCGCCGATCGGGGTAACGGAAAACAGGCTGAATTCCGCCATTTGGGCATCCGCAGGCAGGCCGGAATTGGCGGTGCGGATGAGATCATTCAGAAGGATCAGCGGCGATGATCCGACCATTGTCATCGTCCCGCCAAGGATCGCGCAAAACCCCATGGGCATCAGAAGGCGGCTCATCGGGATACCGGTGCGGGTGGAGATTCGGCTGACAACGGGCAGGAACAGCGCCGCCGCGCCGACATTTTGCAGGAAAGAGGAAATGGTGCCGACAGTGCCCGAGATGATCGGAACAATCCGTGTTTCCGTACTGCCGCCGTGCCGAAGGATCGCGGCGGCGACCTTGTTCATGATCCCGGTTTTATCGAGCCCCGCGCCCACGATCATCACCGCAATGATCGAAATCACGGCGTTGGAGGCAAAGCCATCAAACAGGTGGTTCACATCCGCAAGGTTGCCAAGGCCCGGCGCATAGCTCAGCACGCCGACGAGCACCAGAACAACAATCGCCGCGAGGTCGATGCGGATCACTTCGGAAACAAACAGGAAAATCGTGAAAGCAAGCAGCGCCATGACGACGCCCATCTCGAATGTGAAGCTCAGGTTTTCCAATCATCCCCCCGTTTTAGGCAAGTCTGCGCGCGAAACGGGGATTCGGTCAAACCCGCAGTTGCGGCGTTACCCTTTGTCCTTTTGCAGCACGAGGAATGTCATCATGCCAAGCGGGGGTAGAGATTTTTGTTCGACGATCGACAGGGATTTTTCCCCGAGAATTGTTCCGATCTCAAAATCAGAATGCCAACCGATGGTATTGGCGAAAGGGGCCGACAGGCGTTCAATCGCCGCAAGCAGGCCGCGTTCGCGTTTGAAGTGATTGGTGATAACGACCTGACCGCCGGGCTTCAGCACGCGGCAGATTTCGCCCATAACCCGTTCGGGTTCGGGCACGACGCTCAGCACATGCATGGCGGCGACCATGTCAAAGCTCTGGTCCGCAAAATCGAGGGTCCGCGCATCCATCTGGCGCAGTTCCGCGACCTGGGCCAGCCCCTGATTTTCGACCTTGGCGCGCGCCTTGGCAAGCATGGCATCGCTGAAATCTATACCCGTCACGCAACAGCCATCTTTGTAGTGGGCCAGCGACAGCCCCGTGCCAACGCCGACCTCAAGCACCGCACCGCCACGCTGATTTATATAGTTGACCGCCCGGCGGCGCCCGACATTGGTGATGGCGCCAAAGGTCTTGTCATAGATCGGGGCCCAGCGGGCGTAAGAGCTCTCAACCGATTGGATGTCCATGTCAGTTTTCCTTCTTGAGGGCGGCAAGTTTCGGCAGGTTCCAGAGCACAAGCGCTACGTAGCACAGGCAGATTGCCACCAGCGTTTCCCAAAGGAACGTCAGCGTGGCGGCCCCGATGAAGGCAAAGAGCACCAGCAGAAGCTTTGCATTGGCGCGGGAAATGCGCGCCGCCTTCAACGACCAGGTCGGGATCGTGGACACCATGAGGACACCCACGAAAATCAGATAAAGCGCCATCAACGGGTCAGGCAGCAATGGCGCATCGGCGAATGCAAAGGAAACGAACATCGGCAGCAGAGCCAGCAAAGCCCCTGCAGGGGCCGGAACCCCGATAAAATAGGGCGGCGGCGTGGTGCCGGGTTCGCATTTGCCACCGATGTTGAACCGGGCAAGGCGCAGCACGCAGCAGACGGCGAAGATCAGGACGGCAATCCAGCCGCCGGAACGCATGTCATGCAGCGCCCAAAAATGGATCAGCAGCGGTGGGGCCACGCCAAAATTGAGAAAATCCGCCAGCGAATCAAGCTCTGCCCCCAGGGCGCTTTCCCCGCCAAGGGCACGGGCCAGGCGCCCGTCCACACCATCCAGCACACAGGCGGCAAGGATCAGTTTTACCGCCAGTTCGAAGTTTCCCGCATGGGCGAAACGGATCGCGGTCATCCCGGCGCAGATGGCGCCGATGGTCAGCATATTGGGCAGCAGCTGTATAAGCGTGACATCAGGCTTTGATTTGCCGTTGAGATTGCCCATATTCCGCCGCCCTAGCTTTCCGTTTCCGTCGGCCCAAGCACGGCCAGAACGGTTTCTCCGGCAACCATGGTCTGGCCGATATCAACCAGCGGAGCCACCCCGTCGGGCAGATAAACGTCAAGGCGGGAGCCAAAGCGGATCAGGCCAAATCTTTCACCGATGCTCAGGTTTTGCCCTTCCGCTGTGAAACAGACGATCCGGCGCGCCACCAGCCCCGCGATCTGCACCACGGCGATGTCCTGACCCGAAGCTGTGTGGATGCGCAGGCTGTTGCGTTCATTATCAACGCTGGCCTTGTCGAGCGAGGCGTTCAGGAATTTGCCGGGACGATAGGCAATGGTGTGAATTTCCCCGCCGATGGGCATCCGGTTCACGTGGCAGTTAAAGACATTCATGAAGACGCTGATGCGCATCAGTGGCTTGTCCGCCATGCCCAGTTCAGGCGGTGGTACTGCCGGTTCCATGAGCGAGACAACCCCATCAGCCGGGCTGACGATCAGGCCGGGCCTGTCTGGCGTCACGCGTTCGGGATCGCGGAAGAAATAGTAACACCAGATGGTCAATCCGACGCCAATCCAGCCCAGCCAGGTCGACACCAGGAACAGCCCCAGCGTGACCACCGCGAAGATGGCAACGAATTTTATTCCCTCCCGATGCATTGGCTTGAGGAAGGTGCCAAGCATTGTCATATTGTTCGGTTCCAAATGATCCGTTTGCGACGACTCATAGAGCACGTGCGACCATTGGCAAGGGCTTTCCCGGAATTGGCGGGGCTAGCCGCTGATCACGCCGCCGCTGGCAATGATGGCGCGAAGGATCGCTAGCGCGGCTTCATTGTCCCATTCCGCATCCCCCGTCAGGCGCCCGATTTCCTGCCCTTCGGCATTCAGGATCACGGTCAGCGGCAGGGAAAACGCGCCAAATTCTGCCGCCAGTGAACGATCCGGGTCGAGCAGGATCGGCAGGTTTGCAATCTCTGCCCGTTCAAAAAATCGGTTGATTGCGGGCAGCGGATTGCGCGACGTGGCAACCGGCACCACTGCAAAATCATCCCCGCCAAGTTCGGCCTGCAGGCGATCGAGCGACGGCATTTCCTTCAGGCAGGGGGTGCACCATGTCGCCCAGAAGTTCAGCAACACAACTTTGCCTTCATAATCCGCAAGGCTGTGTTCGCCGCCGTCCGGGTCCGCAAATGTGACCTCTGATCCGGGCTGGGGTTCTTCATGTAGCGCAAGCTTCACCAACAGCCCTTCGCGCAGGGCCAAAACGGCATCCCGATCAAAGGCCTCTGCCGTTGAGTTCAGGGCAAGCGCGGTGTAAAGCGCAACGGACCAAAGGATTTTCATGTTTCCTCCGAGGGCAGGACAATGACCAAAAACAGCTCCAACGCGATGTGGGGCGGCCGCTTTGCCGCCGGACCGGATGCGATTATGGAGGCAATCAATGCCTCCATCAGCTTCGACAAACGCATGGCGAAGGAAGATATCGAAGGCTCCCGCGCCCATGCGGCGATGCTGGCCGCCACCGGTATCATCACTGATAGCGATGCAGAGGCGATCAGGGAAGGGTTGCTCACGGTCTTGTCAGAAATTGAGCGCGGTGCGTTCACCTATTCAACGGCGCTGGAAGATATTCACATGAATGTCGAGGCGCGGCTGAAAGAGGTGATCGGTGAACCCGCCGGGCGATTGCACACCGGGCGCAGCCGCAACGATCAGGTGGCGCTGGATTTCAGGCTCTGGGTGCGTGGGCAGGTCGACGCGGCGATCAGCGGGTTGATAGCGCTGCAAAAGGCGCTGCTTTCGCAGGCGGAGGCGGGTGCCGATTGGGTCATGCCGGGGTTCACCCATTTGCAGACCGCGCAGCCCGTCACATGGGGGCATCACATGATGGCCTATGTGGAAATGTTTGGCCGCGATGTCAGCCGGTTCCGCGATGCGCGCGCGCGGATGAATGAATCACCCCTGGGGGCGGCGGCGCTTGCAGGCACCTCTTTCCCGATTGACCGGGACATGACGGCCGACGCGCTGGGCTTTGACCGGCCAGCAGCCAACAGCCTTGATGCGGTGGCGGACCGGGATTTCGCGCTGGAATTCCTGTCCTGCGCATCCATTTGCGCGATGCATCTGTCGCGTTTTGCCGAAGAACTGGTGATCTGGTCGTCTGCACAGTTCCGCTTTGTTGCACTTTCGGATCGGTTTTCGACCGGGTCGTCGATCATGCCGCAGAAAAAGAACCCCGATGCTGCCGAGCTGATCCGCGCCAAAATCGGCCGGATCATGGGGGCGATGGTGGGGCTGTTCACGGTGATGAAAGGGCTGCCGCTGACCTATTCGAAGGACATGCAGGAAGACAAGGAACAGGTCTTTGACGCCGCCGACAGCCTGAT
>CAYTUW010000063.1:0-13903 GCA_964441435.1 uncultured Rhodobacterales bacterium | reverse complement strand
GAGCCGGTGTCGCCCATGAACACCGCCGCGGGTGGCGCGTTATACCACAGAAAGCCAAGCCCACCGCCGATCAGCCCGGCGGTGAAAATCAGCAACTCCCCCGTGCCCGGCACGTAGTGCACATCAAGATATTCGGTAAAGTCGACACGCCCCACCGCATAGGCAATCACCCCTAGCGCCCCGGCAGCAATCATCACCGGCATGATCGCCAACCCGTCAAGCCCATCCGTCAGGTTCACGGAATTGGCGCTGCCGACGATCACGATCATTGCAAAGGGCACAAAGAACCAGCCTATATTCAGAAGAGTGTCCTTGAAAAACGGCAGGGCAAGCTGATTGGCAAGCGCATCGGGATGTGCCGCCGCAGCCCAGTAACCGGCAATGGCCGCAATCAGCAGACCAAGCAGCATGCGGATCTTGCCCGACACACCTTTGGTGTTGTTCTTGCTGACCTTTGCATAGTCATCGGCAAAGCCGATCAGCCCGAATGACAGGGTGACAAACAGCACGAGCCAGACAAAGGGATTATCCAGCCGCGCCCAAAGCAGTGAGGAAACCATCAGCGCCCCAAGGATCAGAACACCGCCCATTGTCGGCGTGCCGGCCTTGTCAATCAGGTGGCTTTCGGGTCCGTCCTCCCGGATTGGCTGGCCATTGCCCTGACGCCGTTTTAGCAGGTTGATGAGTGGACGACCAAAAAGGAAGCCAAAGATCAGCGCGGTGAAAAACGCCCCGCCTGCCCTGAACGTGATGTAACGAAACAGGTTAAAGGCGTCGCCACCATCCGAAAATTCCGTCAGCCAAAACAACATCTACCTGCTACCCTTCCTGTTCCGCCAGCACATTGCCCTGCGCGGCACGTTGATCGAGTTTCTTCAAAGCCGCCACCACGAGGCTGACCTTGATCCCTTTTGATCCCTTGACCAATACCACATCACCCGCATCCACTAGCTGATGCACCTGTGCCACCAATTCGGCCGCGTTTTGACACCAGATTCCAGCCTGGCGTTCCGGTAGGCTTTCATGGAGCACGCGCGTCAACGGCCCAACGCAATGCACAACATCGACGGATGCAAGATAAGGATTGGCCGCAACATTGGCATGTGCCGCTTCTGCGTCCTCGCCCAGTTCCAGCATATCGCCAATGATGGCGATACGCCGCCCGGTCCTGATCCGGCCAACCCCGTCCACGGGTGCGGCAACCGCCAGCACCTCCAGTGCAGCGGCGAGTGAGGTTGGATTGGCGTTAAACGCATCGTCGATCAGCTCAAAGCTCTGCTCCGGTGCCACCGGATCAAGCTGGACCCGATGCCGCGCGCCGCGCCCGGCAGGAGGCACCCATTTGTCCATATCACGCGCCACCAGCGCCACATCGGCACCAAGCGCATCCGCCGCGGCCAGAGCCCCAAGCCCGTTCATCGCAAAATGCCGCCCCGCCGTGGCCAGCCTGAACAGCACTTCGCCCTCGGGCATGGCCGCCCGAACAATGGTTTGTTCACCGCTAAGCCGAACCTCAGTCAGGCGGAAATCAGACCCTGCATCCGCCCCAAAAGTGATGAGACGCGCACGCCCGCCCGCCTTAGCCAGGATCGGGCTGGTCGGCAGATCGCCGGGAAACACCGCGACACCACCGGGCACAAGCCCTGTAAAGAGGGAGGCTTTTTCGACCGCGATGCCCTCGATATCCTCAAAAGCCTCTATATGGGCAGGTGCAATCGTGGTGATCAGGGCGACATGCGGCTGCGCCAGCGCCGCCAGCGGGGCTATTTCGCCCGGATGGTTCATGCCGATCTCAATCACCGCGAAATCCGCATCCGCCGGCATCCGCGCCAGCGTTACCGGCACGCCCCAGTGGTTGTTAAAACTCTTTTCGGCCGCATGCACCCGGCCCTGACGCGTCAGAACCGCGCGCAGCATTTCCTTGGTTGAGGTTTTGCCAACCGATCCGGTGACCGCAATCAGCTTGCCCTGAAACCGCGCCCGCGCGGCACGGCCCAATGCCTCAAGCCCGGCAAGCACATCATTGACGACCAACAGCGGGGCCTCCTCGGCAATCCCATCAGGAACATGCGACACCATCGCAGCCCCTGCCCCTTTGTCGAGAGCGGCGGCAACAAAGTCATGCCCGTCACGCTGGTCGGTCAATGCAACAAACAGATCACCCGGTTCAATGGTGCGGCTGTCAATCGAAATGCCGCCGACGAACCAATCACCCTGCGCCTGCCCGCCTGTCGCCGCCGCGGCCTCAGATGCGGTCCAGAGCGTCACGCCAGCCGCCCCTCAAGTGCCGCCACCGCAACGGAGGCCTGTTCGACATCATCAAACGGCAGAACCTGATCACCAACCACCTGGCCTGTTTCATGCCCCTTGCCGCAGATCAGAAGCGCATCGCCCGCGCCAAGCGCATCAACACCGCGCAGGATCGCCTCTGCCCGGTCGCCGACGTTATGTGCTTCGGGACAGCCTTCCATCACCGCCGCGCGAATCAGAGCCGGGTCTTCGCTGCGGGGGTTGTCATCAGTCACAAACACCAGATCCGCATGCCGTGCCGCCGCGCGCCCCATCAGCGGGCGCTTGGCCTTGTCACGATCCCCCCCCGCACCAACCACCGCAACAATGCGGCCCATGACATGCGGGCGCAAAGCACGCAGGGCCGTAGCCACGGCCTCCGGCGTGTGGGAATAATCCACAAAGACAGGTGCTCCGTTTTCGCGGGTGGCGGCCAGTTCCATTCGGCCGCGCACGGTGGACAGCTCATGCAGGGTGTCAAAGACATCCTGCGGCTCGACCCCGGTTCCAATGACCAGCCCCGCCGCCGCCATGACATTTTCAGCCTGAAACCCGCCAATCAGATCAAGGCGAAGCTGATGAGCCTTGCCCATATATTCAAACAGTAAATCCTGCCCGGTGGCGTCAAACCGCTGGCCGGTGATCCGAAGTTCCGCGCCGAGCATACGCCCGACGGTCAAGACCCGCTGCCCGCGCGCCCGCGCAACCGCCACCATATCGCCGCCGCGATCATCGTCGATATTGATGACGGCGGTACCCTCTTCGGGAAGAACACGGTCAAACAGCGCAGCTTTTGCCGCAAAATAGTGTTCAAAATCAACGTGATAATCAAGGTGATCCTGACTGAAATTGGTAAACGCCGCCGCCGTCAGCCGCACCCCGTCAAGCCGATTCTGCGCCAATCCATGTGAAGAAGCCTCCATAGCTGCATGGGTGACACCCGCACCAGCCATTGCCGCCAGAAGCCGGTGCAGGGTGATCGGTTCCGGCGTGGTATGGCCAAGCGGCGCGGTATACGCCCCCTCAACCCCCGTGGTGCCGAGATTGGCGGCCTGAATGCCGAGTGCGTCCCAGATTTGGCGGGTGAAACTCGCAACTGAAGTCTTGCCATTGGTGCCCGTCACCGCAACCATCACACTAGGTTGGTTCTCAAACCACAACGCCGCCGCACAGGCCAGCGCCTGACGTGGCTCCGCTGCGATGACCGTGGGAATGTTTGTAGCGGCCAGCTCTTCTGCGGCGATCTTTGCACCCTCGCGGTCGGTCAGAACGGCAGCCGCACCCATGCGCAAGGCGTATTGAATAAACTCACCACCATGCATCTGTGTGCCTGGCAACGCCGCAAACAGATGGCCAGGTTTCACATCGCGGCTGTCAACCGACAGGCCTGTAATGCGTGCCTCTGCCCCGCCAAGCGCGCGCAGGCCGAGTTGTGACAGCGATTTTTCCCCGGGTTTGCCCATTTTATTCACCCCGCTCAGTTGCTGGTGAGTGTTACCCCGGATACCGGGCTATGTTCAATCACCGGTCTTAATCCCAAAAGCGGCGCAACACGGCGGATGATTTCACCCGCCACCGGCACCGCTGTCCAGCCGGCGGTGCGACGGTTTTCGCCCAGGGTATGAATTTCAGGTTCATCAAGCGTCACGACCAGCACATATTGCGGATCGGAAGCCGGAAAAATCGCGGCAAAGGTAGCGATCACCCGATCCTCATAATAGCCGCCGCCGGTTTCACGCGGCTTGTCGGCAGAGCCGGTCTTGCCAGCAACTTCATAGCCCTCTACGTCGCCAAAACTCGCAGTGCCACGGCTAACCACCTGGCGCAGCATATCCACCGCAATCCCGGCGGTTTCCGGTGACATCACCTGATCGCCCGGCGCAGGCGTGCCCTGCACCTCAAGCGTCGGAATGACCCGCCGCCCCCCATTCGCGATGGTCGCATAAGCGGCCGCTAGATGCATCGGGCTGGCAGAAAGGCCATGACCATAAGATATTGTCATTGTTGACAGTTCTGACCAGTTTGACGGCAACAGGGGCCGCCCGCCAGAGGCTTCGATCATCTCCACCGGGGTTGGTGCCGCAAACCCCAAAGACGTCAGGAAATCCCGCTGCCGGTTTGCGCCAATCATCTGGGCAATCCGCGATGTGCCAATGTTGGAAGAATTGACAATGACATCCGTCACCGTCAACTCCGGCCCGTAATCATGAAAATCCCTGATCCGAAAACGGCCCCATTGCAACGGCCCCTTTGTGTCGATCATCGTGTTCTGGTTGACCAGCCCCAGATCCAGCGCCTGTGCCACGGCAAAAATCTTGAACGTAGAGCCAAGCTCATAAACCCCCTGCAAGGCCCGGTTGAACAAGGGGCTGTCAGCGGCGTCCCCTTCTGTGAGCGGGCGTGGCCGGTCGTTCGGATCAAAATCCGGCAGCGAAATAAGCGACAGGATCTCGCCGTTGTTTACATCCATAAGAATGGCCCCGGCCCCTTTGGCATCCATAAGGCGCATCCCGCCGTAGAGCACCTCTTCGGCGGCGGCCTGAACGGTCAGATCAAGCGACAGGCGAAGCGGCGCCCCATCATTTGCCGGATCACGCAGAAAACCATCATAGGTTTTTTCAACGCCTGCGATTCCGATCACCTCCGCCGAATGAACCCCTTCGCGACCAAACCCAGCGCCACCAAGAACATGCGCCGCGACCGAACCGTTCGGGTAAAGGCGCATTTCGCGCGGCCCAAATCTGAGGCCCGGTTCGCCAATGTCATGCACAGCTTGCATTTGTTCAGGGCTCAGCACGCGCTTGATCCACAGAAAACTGCGCGTGCCGGTAAAATCGCTAAGCAGTTCCTCAGCGCTGAGATCGGGAAAGATCGTCGCCAGTTGTTGCGACGCGCCGATCGGATCAACCATTTCACGTGGCTGCGCATAGAGCGAAAACGTCGATATATTCGTAGCGAGGATTCGACCGTTTCTATCCGTGATATCAGCGCGTTGCGCCAGTATGCTATCCCCGGCGGATGCGGTTTGCGGCTCTGTCGGGGCGGAAAAGGACACCTCCCCCATACGCAGGCCCACACTGACGAATCCCAAGAGGAAAAACAGACCAAGAACCAGCAGCCGCCCCTCGGCGCGCTGACGCGCCTTGTCGCGCATCATTTCATGACGTTCCCGGATATTTTCACTTTCGATGCGATCCGGGTTTTCCCCCCGGCTACGCGCAGCAAGGATACGTGCAAGCGGCCGCAGCGGTTTGCGCGTCATGGCCGATCCTCCTGCATCTGACCCGCAACTTCGATCGGCGTCGTGATTTCCCCGATGTCAGACGGCAGCGCCGGATAAGCAACCTGATCCACCCGCCCGAACTGAGAGGATGTCATAGGCAACAGGCCAAGCTGTCCATAGTTGATTTCAACCAGCTCACGCAGGCGATCCGGTCGGTTGAGGTACGCCCACTCCGCATTGAGAATGGCCAGCGCCTCGCGCTCTGCTGCGATCTGGCGCTGCAGGGACTGAACCTCACGCATGGTCTGTCGGGTCTTGTAGTTTTCCTGATAGGCCCAGAATGCCAGCGCCATCACTGCCAACGCAGCCAGACCAAAGAGCAGATTTCGCATCCTAATGCCTCCGTTCGTGTTCAGGTGGCTTCGGCAGGCCAAGCCCTGTGCGGTCAACCGGTATTGCCGCCGCATCCGTGCGCCGGGCGACACGCAGACGCGCCGAGCGGGACCGCGGGTTGTCGGCAAGTTCCGTATCATCGGGGCCGATAGCCTTGCGGTTCACCAACGTGAACCCCGGTGTTTGTGCGGCAACTTCCGGCGCATAGCGTGACCCGCCCCCACCGGTGCCGCTACGCGACTGGAGGAACCGTTTTACGACCCTGTCTTCGAGCGAATGAAACGTCACAACTGCAAGTTGCCCACCGGGCTTCAGCGCACGTTCGGCGGCCTCGAGTCCTGCGACAAGCGCGCCAAATTCATCATTCACCGCAATTCGGATCGCCTGGAAAGAACGGGTGGCTGCGTGGCTTTGCCCCGGCTTCGGCCTCGGCAGACATTTTTCAATGATTTCAACAAGCTGCATCGTGGTTTCGAAAGGGGTCTCTGAGCGCGCCGCTACGATTGCCTTCGCAATCCGGCGGGAGGCGCGTTCTTCACCATAGTGATAAAGGACATCCGCAAGCGCCCCTTCGTCAAGGGTATTGACGAGGTCAGCGGCGGAAGGGCCGGTCTGGCTCATCCGCATGTCGAGCGGGCCGTCTTTCATAAAGGAAAAGCCGCGCTCCGCCTGATCGAGCTGCATGGAGGACACGCCAAGGTCAAGCACGACACCATCCAGCGCCTCGCCCGCAAGCGTATCAAGCTCGGCAAAATTACCCGCAACCAGCCTCAGTCGGTCATCATACTCCCCGACCCAATCAGCGGCCATTTCAAAGGCGAGCGGATCCTGATCAACGCCGATCACGCGGTCCGCACCCGCCTCAAGCAACCCACGCGCATAGCCGCCGGCACCAAAGGTGCCGTCAAGCCAGACACCTGACACCGGCGCCACAGCCGATAGCAGCGAGCGCAACAGCACAGGGATATGGGGGGGATTGGTCGTCGCGGCGGCGGCAGCACCCATCGCTCAGGCCTCCTCCTCGCCATCGAGATAGACGGAAGGATCGGCGTCGGGGTCGAAGTAATCATCCGCCTCAAGGTCGGCATCCATTTCCGCCTCGTAGGTTTCGGGTTTCCAGATTTCGAACGTGTCACCGTTGCCGGCAAAGAAGGCCTCTTTATCGAGACCGATTTTTTCGCGCAACTTCGCTGGCAGCACGAGGCGACCAGTGTCATCAACGGATGTCGTCAGCGCCTGTGTGTGATAGAGGCGCTGCATCGCCTTGCGTCGTTTGTCGCCGCGCGGTTTCTTTTCGATCCGGCGCTCAACATCTGCCATCGCATCAATGGTGAAACATTCCAGATGCTTGCGCGTTTCGCCGCCGTAAACAATTACAATTTCAGGATAAAGCCCTTCGGTCCAGTTCGGATCACCGGCCTCAAGCACACGGCGAAAAGAGGCCGGGATTGACACCCTGCCCTTCGCATCCACCTTGTGGTGGCTTTCGCCTCTGAACCTGCGGACCACTGTTGTGACCCCTCTTCTAACCTGCCCCTCACATTCCCGACCGCACCCCCGGAAGGGAAACGGCAGGTTGAGCCGCTGCCACTGCTCAACCTGCCGCCCTCGTCCCGCTGTGCGGGGTGTCCAGCTGCGCGCGCCACCTGGGGGGATGTCTGCTCGCTCGCGCGCCGGATCTCGTCGTTCGATGAAGCGGGCGCCTGTATGAAACCTGACTTGGGAGTTGTCTGGAGCTTTGCGCTCTCTTGTCCCGTCCTCATCGTGATATAAGGGATGGCATGGGATTTTATGGAAATCAATAGGAAATTTTGGGAAATCACCACTAGATGCTGTTTTGGAAATCTCTGAAACACAAGGAATGGTATCGAATTTTCAGAAATTAACGCAGAGTCTCGCGGAGAGACCGTCAGAATGCACTACATATAGTGTCAGCTTGCCTGTCCTAAAAAATGTCCCATGAATTCCCGGGTTTTACGGCATAGGGGGCGAAATTCAGCAGAGTCGCCCCCCAGACTCGCAAGATTCAGCAGATGAATCGCTGCAGAATCGGAAAACAATCAGGACAATCCCACAAATTCCCGTGATCCGCCCCGGATGTGATGAACGAAATATGTGGGGCGGGCGGAGGCACCGGGACCGCGCCGGGCCTGGCCGGCGCGCGCGGGTTACAAGGGCTTGTTAGGCCATGCCGCCTTTGATCAGCCCCTCCGCCAGGCGGGCATAAGCCTCTGCCAGCGGACCGTCGCCAGCCGCTACCGGGGTGCCTGCATCGCCCGCAAGCCGGACCTCAAGGTCCAGTGGCAATTCCCCCAGGAACGGCAGACCAAGGCGCTCTGCCTCTACCCGCACACCGCCGTGGCCGAAGATATGCGCCTCATGCCCGCAGTTCGGGCAGATATAGGCAGACATGTTTTCAATCAGGCCCAGCACCGGCGTTTTCAGCGTCTCAAACATGTTGATCGCCTTCTTGGCGTCAAGCAGCGCAACATCCTGCGGCGTAGACACCACCAATGCGCCGGTCATCTGGGTGCGCTGACACAGCGTCAGCTGCACATCCCCCGTGCCCGGCGGCAGATCCACCAGAAGCACATCAAGTTCGCCCCATTCGACCTGGCCCAGCATCTGTTGCAAAGCGCCCATCAGCATCGGCCCGCGCCAGACCACCGCCTGATCCGGGTCCACCATCAGCCCGATCGACATCATGGTGACGCCATGGGCCTGCAGCGGAATGATCGTTTTGCCATCCGGAGAGGCCGGGCGTTTGGACACCCCCATCATGCGCGGCTGCGAGGGACCATAGATATCCGCATCCAGCAGCCCGACCCGCCTGCCCTGTTTGGCCAGCGCCACAGCCAGGTTTGAACTGACCGTCGACTTGCCAACCCCGCCCTTGCCCGAAGCAATCGCAACGATGCGATCAACACCCGCGGGTTTTGACGGCCCCTGCTGGGGCTGCGGATGGCGGCCGATTTTCAGATCAGGCGGCTGTTTTGCCTCATGCGCGGTCAGGATAACGGATACGCCGGTGACGCCGTCCATCTCACCCACCACCTGTTCAGCGGCTTTGCGGATCGGCTCCATCTGCCCGGCAATCGCGGCGGAGGGGGCCTCAATCACAAAACGGACGCTGCCACCCTCCTCCGTCACGGCGCGGATCATGTCACGGCTGACAAGATCACCCCCGTCAGGCAGCTGAATACGTTTCAACTCGGCAAGAATGGCGTCACGGGTGGGCATGGGGTTTCCTTTGCTTGTCGCGGCTGCATTGGGACGAAGTTTCCCCCCGAACGCAAGGCGATTTATTGCCGCGCATCATCAGCGCGCGCCTTCCGTTACGTTCACGTAAACAGCCATGCAAATGCTGCATAGCGGCATTGATCAATCGGCGGATTGTGCAACTGCAGCAAATGCCTATGTTCCCTCCTGTCAGCGCAATCCGGCGCAGACACGATACGAAAGAGAAAGACGAAACAATGGCTTATACAAACACAACTGCTTCCACCCATGGTCTGGTTGCGCGGGTATCGGAATTCTTCGATGCGATCGCCACGGGCTATGCGAACCGCCGCCTGTACCAGAAAACCTACAGCGAGCTGAACCAGCTTTCGGACCGTGAACTGGCTGATCTGGGCCTGTCCCGCTCTGGTCTGGGTGCAATCGCACGTGAGGCGGTCTACGGCGCCTGAGGCGCTGGGATGAGATACCGTTCGGCGCGTTTCCTCCTCCCTTAGCGCCGGGCGGGTGCAGCGACACCTCCTCCTCCCTTGGTGTTGCTGCCAGATACGGGCCTCGGCCCGGACATGCGACGGGCTCTTCTCCTCCCTTGGGCCCTGACCATTTGGGTGACGCGGCACCTCCTCCCGTCGCAACACCCTGTCATATTCCGGGGATTTCCTCCTCCCTATGCCCCGGAATGACCTACGACGGCGGTGCGCACCTCCTCCCGCGCACCGCCGTTTTTTTTGGTCAGAAGGGCGCGGATCGTCGGCCCGGCGCTTCGCGCGTTCGGGGGCGAAACGCTCCCCCGGACCGTTTCCCCAAAGCCCCCTCACCCTCCCGCGCACCGCCGTTTTTTTTTGGTCAGAAGGGCGCGGATCGTCGGCCCGGCGCTTCGCGCGTTCGGGGGCGAAACGCTCCCCCGGACCGTTTCCCCAAAGCCCCCTCACCCTCCCGCGCACCGCCGTTTTTTTGTTTTTCAGGTTTTGCGCCGCGCTACGCGCGTCGCCGGGCGCGCGCCCCTTGCGGGCCGCGCGGGCCTCCGGCGGGGATATTTTTGGACGAATGAAGTCTGGATCCTTGCGCGCCGCTAGCCGCGCTCATCCTTCGGGGACGCCATGACAACCAGGGTGGTGAGCGAATTGACCCCGGGCACGGTGCCGAGGATCTCTGTGTGAAAATGTTTGTAGGCGGTGAGATCGGCCACCTCAATCCGCAGCAGATATTCCCAGGTGCCCGCTATATTGTGGCATTCACGCACTTCGCGTGCAGCGTTCACCGCCCGTTCAAACGCCGCCTGCGGCGCCTTGGTGTGCACCGAAAGCCCAACCAGCACAAAGGCCGTAAAACCCGCGCCGGTTTGATCCCGGTCAAGCACGGCGCGATAGCCTTTGATCACCCCTTTGCGTTCCAGTTCCTGCACACGGCGCAGGCTGGCGGATGGGGACAGGCCCACCCGATCCGCAAGCTCAAGATTGGTGAGTCGCCCGTTGCGTGACAGTTCACGCAATATGTTTTCGTCTTTTATATCCATTTACGCATTTAGTTGTGAATTTTAGATTCATGTAGCTATTTTTAGCCACATTTGCCACCCCTGTCAGCCCATTATTGCAAATAACAATGGGAGACGCACAACATGTCGCCAGAACTTCTGCTCGCACTTGCCGGGTTTGCCTTCGTCAGTTCCATCACGCCGGGACCGAACAACCTGATGCTGCTGGCCTCAGGTGTGAATTTCGGGCTCTGGCGGACAGTGCCGCATATGCTCGGCATTTCGCTGGGCCATGCCTTTATGGTGTTGATGGTCGGTGTCGGGTTGATCCAGCTATTTGACGCCTGGCCGATGAGCTATACGATCCTCAAAGTCGTGAGTGTCGCCTATCTGCTGTATCTCGCCTGGAAAATCGCCACCGCCAGCAGCATGGGCGAAGCCACGTCAACCGGCAAGCCGATGACTTTTTTCCAGGCCGCAGCGTTCCAATGGGTGAACCCCAAGGCCTGGACAATGGCGCTGACCGCACTGACCGCCTACACCGCTGCCGGATCCGGATATGTGGGGATCCTGACCACCGCACTGGTGTTTTCGATGATCAACTTTCCATCCGTCACAATCTGGACGGTGCTGGGTCAGGAAATGCGCCGATTTTTGGGGACAGAGCGCCGGGTGAGGATATTTAACATCACCGCGGCGATCCTGCTGGTGGCGTCGCTCTACCCGATCCTGTTTCCGGGGGCTTAACAACCTTAATGTTGATAGCGCCCGCCCATGGGGCGGGTCGGGCGCTGCCCGAGACCCCTACGCCGTTCGATCAACGATAGATGAAAACAGGTGCGTTCAAAACGGCACATCCCCGGCAGCAGCCGCCGCCACGATGAATTTCGCCACAACTTTCTTGCTGCCCGCCTTGTCAAATTCGATGTCGAGCTTGTCGCCTTCGATGCCCATCACCTCACCATAGCCGAATTTCGTGTGAAACACGCGGTCGCCAACGGTATGGGAGGAGGTAGCGGTGCTGTCGATCACCATGTTCGACGCTTCGCGCGGCTGACTGATCGGGCGGTTCTGCGCGCGCGCCTGCATCCGGCGCCAGCCAGGGGAATTATAGGCATCCGCGCGGGCAGCGCGGTCCTCCATCGAGGCTGAGGGGCTGGCCGCCGCTCCGTAGCCGCCGCCATAAAGGCCTGGTGGGGTCAAAACCTCCACATGGTCTTCAGGCAGTTCGTCGATAAAACGGGAGGGAAGCTGGCTTTGCCATTGCCCATAAACCCGGCGGTTGCCTGCAAAGGAAATGGTGCAGAGTTCTTCGGCCCGTGTGATGCCGACATAGGCGAGGCGGCGTTCTTCCTCCAGCCCTTTGAGGCCGCTTTCATCCATGCTGCGCTGGCTCGGGAACAGCCCGTCCTCCCACCCCGGCAGGAAAATGACGGGGTATTCCAGCCCCTTGGCCGCATGGAGCGTCATGATGGTGAGCTTATCCTCGCCTTCCTCGCTGTCATTATCCATGATCAGCGCGATATGTTCGAGGAACCCTTGCAGGTTTTCGAACTGTTCGAGCGCCTTTACGAGCTCCTTGAGGTTTTCGAGCCGCCCCGGGGCCTCCGGCGTTTTGTCATTCTGCCACATCTCGGTGTAGCCGGATTCCTCAAGGATCATCTCGGCGAGTTCGATATGACTTTGGCCCGCATCCCGCGCCAGAACGCCCCAGCGGTCGATGGCGTGGATCAGCTTTTCAAGCTCGCCCTTGGCCCTGCCTTTGATGTCGCCCGTCGACAGCAAGAGCCGCGTGGCCTCCACCAGTGAAATGCCGCTGGTGCGGGCCGCGATCTGGATCGTCTGCAAGCCCTTGTCCCCCACCCCGCGTTTCGGGGTGTTGACGATACGCTCAAAGGCGAGGTCATCATCCGGGCTGACGGAGACGCGGAAATAGGCCATGGCGTCGCGGATTTCCATACGTTCGTAAAAACGCGGACCACCGATCACACGATAGGGCAGACCGATGGTCAGAAACCGATCCTCAAAGGCGCGCATCTGGTGGGAGGCGCGGACGAGGATGGCCATGTCGTTGAGGTTTCTGGCCTCCATGCCACGGGTGCCCGATTGCAGCGCCTCAACCTCATCACCGATCCAGCGGGCCTCTTCCTCCCCGTCCCAATGGCCGATGAGGCGGAGCTTTTCGCCCTCCTCCGCCTCGGTCCACAATTCCTTGCCAAGCCGCCCCTCATTGCCGCGAATGACGGCGGAGGCAGCGGCAAGGATATGCGGGGTGGAACGGTAATTCTGTTCGAGCCGGATGACCTTTGCACCCGGAAAATCCTTTTCAAACCGCAGGATATTGCCGACCTCTGCCCCGCGCCAGCCATAGATCGACTGATCATCATCACCCACACAGCAGATGTTTTTATGCCCGCCCGCAAGCAGGCGCAGCCACATATATTGGGCGACGTTCGTGTCCTGATATTCGTCAACAA
Source organism: uncultured Rhodobacterales bacterium (assembly GCA_964441435.1). Classification (GTDB taxonomy): domain Bacteria; phylum Pseudomonadota; class Alphaproteobacteria; order Rhodobacterales; family Rhodobacteraceae; genus CAYTUW01. The sequence goes on along the minus strand of CAYTUW010000063.1, from coordinate 810 downwards.
GGATATAGCGGAACCAGTTTTGGTATTTCGCCAGAATGTCCGGGTGGGTCTGAAAGATCGTAACGACATGGAGCAGGAGATCGCCAAAATCAACGGCGTTCAGCGTGATCAGGCGGTCCTGATATTGGGCGTAGAGTTCCGGCCCCTTGCCGTTAAACGCCGAAGCCTCCCCCGTTGGCAGGGTTTCCGGCGTCCAGGCGCGGTTTTTCCAACCATCAATGATCGACGCAAGCTGACGCGCGGGCCAGCGTTTGTCGTCGATCCCTGCGGCCTGAATAAGCTGTTTCAGCAGGCGGATCTGATCGTCGGTGTCGAGGATGGTGAAATTGGATTTGAGGTGGCGGTCGGGTGTGGCGCCTTCGATCACTTCGCCACCAGTCCCGATCAGTCCCGCATGGCGGCGCAGCAGTTTTACACAGATTGCATGGAAAGTGCCGAGCCATGGCATGCCCTCCACCGTTTCGCCCAGATAATTGCCGACACGGTTCTTCATCTCGCGCGCGGCCTTGTTGGTGAAGGTCACGGCGAGGATTTCATTGGGCCGCGCACGGCCCGTGTTCAGTAGATGCGCGATGCGGGCGGTCAGCGCCTTTGTCTTTCCCGTCCCCGCGCCTGCAAGCATCAGCACGGGGCCATCGAGCGCCTCCACCGCTTCGCGCTGCGCCGGGTTCAGCTCATCGAGATAGGGCGCAGGCCGCGCCTGAACCGCCCGCTGGGAAAGCGGCACGGCGGCTTCAAAGGCTTCGTTTTCGTCAAAACTGCTCATGGTTTGAGAGATTAACGGGGTTGAATGGAAAGTTAAAGATGTGT
>CAYTUW010000062.1:0-14144 GCA_964441435.1 uncultured Rhodobacterales bacterium | reverse complement strand
CAAGTGCAGCGCTGAACCGGGCCTGGGCGGCAAGTGCTTCTTCGGCACGGGTGTCACGTTCTTGCGACAGCGCATTTAGCCGGGTTTCATAAATTTGCTGTCCGCGTTCGGCCTGCTGGCGCACATTACCTGATCCGATGCTGTCCATAAAAAGCACGGCGGTGGCGATGATTGTCCAGGCGACGATGCCAACAACGCCACAAAGAGCAGTCAACTGGCCAAGCGGGGACAAGCGAATATACCGGGTGTCGGTATCAGAACGCAGGAAAACGCGGCGTTCGGGAAAATATCTTTCCAGAAGTGTTTTCAGCTTATTCCCCAATCCGGCGACCCATTCGCTTCCCTGGTCGCCACGGGGCGACAATATCCCGGTGCCCGATAGGTGAGAGCACGCGAAACTTGTTAACGGGGCATAGGATGCGCGGCAAGAAATATCCGGGTGCAAATCCGTTTCGGGGCATAATGCACCGATTTTCGGCGGAAATTTGCCGATGTGCCCGGCCCGATTTATACCCGCTTCCAACAACTGAACGATTGTCCTGCCGTATTACACCGTGTGAGGGGGCGATACATTCGTCGGGCGCGACCAGATGTCTTGCTTGAGATGCTGTTATGGGAGTTCCCTGGCGGCGGTCAGCACCTCTTTGGCGTGGCCTGGTACTTTTACCTTTCGCCAAATCCGCAGGATCCGTCCGTCCGACCCGATCAGGAACGTAGACCGCTCAATACCCATGAAGGTTTTGCCATACATCTTCTTTTCGCCCCAGACACCATAGCGTTCACAGGTGTCATGGTGTTCATCAGAAAGCAGGGGAACCGTCAGCCCGTGTTTGTCACGGAACCGCTCGTGTTTCTTCATACTGTCCTTTGAAACACCAAAGACGACGGTAGTGGCTGCTTTGAAGTCGGGCAGCAGGTCGGAAAAATCTTTTGCCTCTTGTGTGCAGCCAGAGGTGTCATCGCGCGGATAAAAGAAGAGCACGATGCGGGGGTTGTTCAGGCCCTGAAACTGACCCGGAATGGTGATCTGCTCCGCTCTTTCGTTCGGAAGGGTGAAGGTGGGGGCGGCATCTTCGGCTTGCAGCGGGGAATGGGTCATCAAAGGTTCCTAGAAATTTGCGGTTCTGTTTTAACCGGGTTATGGCCAAGATACAGCCCCGTAATCCGGGCAGATCAACTATCGGAATCTCTATGCAGGACGATGTCGGGGGAAAAGACAGCAGCAATCGCGCGACGCCCCGCAGGCAACGCCGTAAAGGCTGGGTGCTTTGGCCTACGGTTTTTGTGGTTGTTGTCCTGCTGCTTGGCCCGATCGTATTGCTCGCGATGTCCGGCAGGCCAATCGGTGCACCCGATTGGGTGCGCACGCGCATTGAGGCGACCGCAGGCCAGTCGCTTGCCGGCGGCAGTATTTCGCTTGGGGATATTTCGCTCGTCCTGACCGATTTCTGGGAGCCGCATGTCCGCATTGCCGGTGCTTCGGTTGCGGATCAGACCGGATTGCCCATCGCAGAGTTTGACAGCATTGAGGTGACGCTCAGCCGCCCGGCGTTACTGCGGGCGCAGATACTACCGGTGGCCGTCAATGTGCAGGGGGCTGCGCTGAGCCTGAGGCGCGATCCGGCCGGGCACTTTGATCTGTCTCTACAGGCGCAGGGGGCAAGCGGGCAGGCCGGTTCATTTGCGGATGTCATAGATTCTGTTGAACGGGTGTTTGAAACCCCGGCACTGGCATCCATTAGCACGGTTCGCGCACAGGAAGTGGTCTTTCAATACGAAGATGTTCGCGCTGAACGCTTTTGGGTGGCGCGAGGTGGTGCACTTGAACTGGATCAGTCGGATCAGGAACTTGACCTAAGAATTGGGTTTGAGCTGCTCTACCAGGAAGAAACGCCGCCGGCCCAGGTTGCCCTGTCGTTCCAGACGGAGAAGAATAGCCCACGCGCCACACTGGCGGCCAATGTGCGGGGGCTGCCCGCTTCGGATTTTTCCACCCAGGCCCCGGCCTTTGCCTTTCTGTCGACGATCAAGGCACCGTTGTCCGGCGCTGTCAGGGCAGAGTTCGGGGAGGACGGGAAGCTGGCTACAATGAGCGGTGCGCTTGATATGGCTGCTGGTGTGCTTCAGCCGACCGAAAACGCGCGGCCAGTTTCATTTAATGAAGGGCGGGCCTATTTCCAATTTGATCCGGTTGAACAACGGCTCCGGTTTGACCAGATATTTGTGTCGACCGAAGACGGCGAAGCCCGAGCAGAAGGCCAGGCCTATCTGCGAAATTTCCGCGATGGCTGGCCGCAGGAATTTATTGGGCAGTTCCGGTTCAACGGCATCTCTGTCAACCCGGACCAACTCTATCCTGCCCCGGTGGAATTCGGTGCGGCGGCGCTGGATTTTCGGTTGCGGCTCGATCCTTTCACGCTGGATTTAGGGCAGATTGCGCTGGATGACGGGGAAACCCGGCTCGAAGCAGACGGGCGGATCGGCGTGACGGAGCAGGGTTGGCAGTTTGGGATTGATGTGAGTCTCGATGAAATCAGCCCGGCGCGGCTGATCCGCTTCTGGCCCGCAACAGTCATTCCGAACACAAGAGAATGGCTGAAAGAGAACATTCTAAGCGCCGCGATCCGAAATGCTAATTTTTCCCTGCGCATGCAACCGGGGGAGGAGCCACGCCCCCACCTGACGTTTGAATTTGATGCGGCGCGTGTGCGGTACGTCAAAACACTGCCGCCCGTTGACAACGGAGCGGGCTATGCCTCTGTCAGCCGCAATAACTTTGCGTTGACCGTTGAGCAGGGCGAAGTGCGGGCACCCAACGGCGATCTTCTGGATGCTACGGGAACCGTGCTGCGGATCGAGGATATTCACCGCGATCCGCCGGACCTAAGGGTTGACCTGCGTGCCGTAGGACCCGTCACGGCGGCGACGTCATTGCTCGACCTGAAGCCGTTTGAACTGTTTTCAAAGGCTGGTCTGCCAACAGATATAGCCGAGGGTACAGCAGAGGTGAGCGCCGAAATCACGCTACCATTGCTAAAGGATTTGCAGTTCGAAGATGTGGGCTTTTCGGTCGATGCGTCGTTGCGAGATCTGTCCTCTGACCAACTTCTGGAGGGGCGTGCGCTTACCGCTGACCGCCTGACGCTCGTGGCGGATAACGACGGTGTTCAGATCAGCGGGGAAGGGCGGATCGGGCGGGTGCCGTTTCATGGCCGGTGGGCGCAGGCCTTTGACGCGGATCAGGCGGGGCAATCCCGTGTCGAAGGATCACTTGAGCTTTCCCAGACGTTTCTGGAAGATTTTCGTATTGGCCTGCCCGAGCGCACGGTCAGCGGCGTAGGTCGGGCCGATGTTACGATTGATCTTATACGTGGTGAACCTCCACAGTTCAGCCTGCGGTCTGATCTGAACAGGATCGCCCTGCAAATCCCTGATATCGGTTGGTCAAAGCCTGCGAATGCGACGGGGGAGCTTTTGGTGCGCGGCGCTCTGGGGCAGCCGATAACGGTGGATGAGCTGCATATTGCCGGGCCTGGACTGGTGGCGGATGGCATTGTGGTGCTGACCGAAGAAGGCGAATTCGCAACCGCGCAGTTCAGCAACGTCCGGCTGGGGGCCTGGTTTAACGGGCCGGTAACATTATCAAACCGGGGGCAGGGGCTTTCCCCTTCTGTGCAAGTGCTTGGCGGGCGCCTGGATATCCGTGAAACGACCTTTGGTCAGGGCGGAGCAGGGTCCGATGGTGCGCAGAACACACCAATCACGCTCGCTCTGGACCGGGTTGATGTGTCTGAAGGGATCGCGATTCAGGGCTTTCGGGGTGAATTGTCAACACGGCCGGGGCTGAACGGCACCTTCACCGGGCGTGTCAACGGTCAGGCCCCGATACGGGGAACATTGGTGCCGCAGCCAAATGGGATTGCGGTGCGCATCCGCAGCGACGATGCGGGGAACGTGCTGCGATCCGCAGGGGTTTTTGACAAGGTTTACGGCGGCGAAATGGAACTGATCCTGGTGCCGCGGGCCGAAAACGGGCAATACAACGGACGCCTGACCTCTGAACGCATAAAAGTGCGGGGTGCGTCCGCCCTGGCGGACCTGCTTGGTGCCATATCTGTCATTGGCCTTCTGGAACAGCTGAACGGGCAGGGCATAGTGTTCAATTCTGTCGAAGCGAATTTTCGTCTGACGCCACGCCAGGCCATCATCAATCAGGGCAGTGCGGTCGGGGCATCGCTTGGGGTGTCGATGGATGGGGTCTACGAACTGGGGAGCGAACGGCTCGATATGCAGGGGGTGATTTCGCCGATCTACGTGGTGAACGGGATTGGGGCAATTTTTACCCGCCGCGGCGAAGGTCTGTTTGGTTTTAACTATCGTATCCGGGGCACTGCAGACGATCCACAGGTCAGCGTGAACCCGCTGTCGATCCTGACGCCGGGTATGTTCCGCGACATCTTCCGCCGACCACCGCCTGAGGTGCAGGAATAGGCATGAAACTATCGGATTTTGATTTCGATCTGCCTGAACGGCTGATCGCCACCCGCCCGGCAAGCCCGCGCACATCGGCGCGATTGCTGGTGGCCGGGCTGGATGCGCTGGACGACCACCGGGTCAGCGACCTGCCGCAATTTCTGGCTCCCGGTGACCGGCTGGTCCTGAACAATACCAAAGTCATCCCCGCCCGCCTGTCAGGTGTTCGGCGACGACCGGGTGCAGATGGGGTGACGGAGGCAAAAATCGAAGCAACCCTGCTGGATCCGGCATCAGATGGCCATTGGCGCGCCTTGCTGAAACCACTGAAAAAGGTGCGTGATGGGGAGGTTATCGAGTTCTCATCTGAGCTTTCAGCAGAGGTTATGGGGCGAGAAGATGGAACAGCAACGCTTGCCTTCAACCTCAAGGGGAATGATTTTGACGCGGCGCTGGCCGAGGCCGGTGCCATGCCGCTGCCGCCTTACATCGCAGCCAAACGTGCGGCGGATGAACAGGACAAAACCGACTATCAAACGGTATTTGCACGCCATTCGGGGGCGGTTGCCGCACCGACCGCCAGTCTGCATTTCGATGACGCGCTATTGTCTGAAATTACCGCAAAAGGTGTGACTATCAGCTATGTCACCCTACACGTCGGCGCAGGCACCTTTCTGCCGGTGAAAGTCGATGATGTTGCGGATCACAAGATGCACAGCGAATGGGGGGAGATCACCCCGGAGGCCGCCTCGGAAATCAATGCAACCCGTGCCGCCGGCGGGCGTATCATCCCCGTGGGCACCACAGCCCTGCGCCTGATTGAAACCGCAGCAACCGCCAACGGCAGGATCGAACCGTTTCGCGGCGGCACCGACATCTTCATCACGCCGGGATACAGGTTTCGCGTTACCGATGGGTTGATGACGAATTTCCACCTGCCGAAATCCACGCTGATGATGCTGGTGTCCGCGCTGATGGGCGTGGACCGAATGCGCGCGATCTACACCCATGCAATTTCATCAGGATATCGCTTCTTTTCCTATGGCGATTCATCGCTTTTGCTGCCAAAGGGCGCAGGCCGACAGGATTGAGTCGCACACGGTCGGTTTTACCCTCAGCGCGCAATCCTAGGATTTGAGTAAGAAACAAGACGGGCAGGGCGATGATTGACGTTCTGAAAACATCCTGGGCGCTGCTGCTCGGTATGATGCTTCTGATGGTCGGCAATGGGCTGCAGGGCTCCTTGCTTGGCGTTGTCGGCGGAAAGCTCGAATTTTCGACCTTTTCGATGTCGATCATCATGTCCGGGTATTTTCTTGGCTTCCTCGGCGGCTCCCGGCTGGCGCCTGAGATGATCCGGCGTGTTGGGCATGTGCGGGTCTTTGCAGCACTTGCTTCGTTCATATCGGCGGTGCTGATCCTCTATCCGACCCTGACCCATCCCGTTGCCTGGACCGTTGGCCGTGTGGTGATCGGGTTCTGCTTTTCCGGCGTATATGTCACGGCAGAAAGTTGGCTTAACCACTCTGCAAATAACGACAATCGTGGCAAGGCGCTGTCGCTTTATCTGGTTGTCCAGATGGCGGGGATCGTAATGGCCCAGGGGTTGCTGAACATCGGTGACCCGTCAGGCTATGTATTGTTCATCATAAGCTCGGTTCTGGTGTCGATCTCCTTTGCGCCGATCCTGCTGTCGATCTCGCCAACGCCCGCTTTTGATACAGCAAAACCAATGAGCCTGAGCGATCTTTTTCACCGATCCCCGCTTGGCTGTGTGGGCGTGTTCCTGCTGGGGGCGGTGTTTGCGGCGCAGTTCGGAATGGCCGCAGTCTACGCAACCGAAGCGGGGCTGAACGTCGGCCGCCTGTCCGTTTTCATCTCCAGCTTCTATATCGGCGCCCTGGTCCTGCAATTCCCGATCGGTTGGGTTTCCGACCGGATGGACCGCCGGGTTCTGATCGGCTTTGTCGCTGGTCTGGGGGCGGTCGGGGCGGTTGCCGGGTTCTTTTCCGGCGGGAACTTTAACGCACTTCTCGCCTCGGCCTTTCTGATCGGCGGAACCTCCAACCCGCTTTACGGGCTGGTCATCGCTCATACCAATGATTTCCTGGAACACGAGGACATGGCCGCAGCTTCCGGCGGGCTGGTCTTTGCAAATGGCCTGGGTGCGATAGCCGGGCCCGTGATCACCGGGTGGGTGATGGGGGCGGTTGGCCCTCAGGGGTTCTTTATCTACCTGGCTGTGCTGATGGCGGCGATTGCTGCTTATGCAGCCTATCGGATGACGCAGCGTGCCGCGGCAAATGCCGAGGATGTGACCTCCTATGCGCCGGTATTGCAATCGGCCACACCGGTCGCTGTAGAAGTCGCTCAGGAGGTCTATATCGAAACCGCGTTGGAGGATGAGGGCAACACATGATGCGCCTGTGCGAAATTCTTGTTGTCAAACTGTAAATCTTTTGTAACGGTCAACTTGTCCTGGGGACAGTCATGCGATGGGAGGAGGGCCCGATGCATAACCCTGATGACGTGCTGGAGTTCTGGCTGCGCGAGAAAACTCCGGCGGACTGGTATCAAGGCGGCGACGCGCTTGATGCTGAAATCCGCACCCGGTTTGAAAAAACCTGGGAAGCGGGGCGCGATGGCAATCTTTGCAACTGGACGATGCGACCGGAAAGCACACTGGCGTTGCTGATCCTGCTGGATCAGTTTCCGCGCAATATGTTTCGCGGGTTTGCCAAGGCCTTTTCTACGGACGTCAAGGCGCGTGCGGTGGCAAAGAAGGCTATCGACACTGGGTGGGACATGCGTGTTCCGGAACCGGAGCGGCAATTCTTCTATATGCCGCTGATGCATTCGGAATGTCTGTGCGATCAGGAACGCTGTGTGCGCCTGATGTTGACTCGCATGCCCGAAAGCGGTGAAGAGCATCTGCTGCACGCCAAAGCGCACCGCGAAGTGATCCGCCGCTTCGGCCGATTCCCCTATCGCAACGATGCACTTGATCGCCCCGGCACCACGCCAGAGGCCGCTTTCCTTGCTGACGGCGGATATTCAGCGGCTGTCGAAGCCGTCAGGGCCTGATTTAGCCTAGCAGTTTCAGCACCTTGTTGCTGATATGCGCCTTGTGCATGCTCGAATTGCGCCCGTGTTGTTGAAGCGCCTTGTCTGATAGTTTAACGTCAAACTATCGAATTCAGGGAGGCTGCAATGGCAACCAGTTCTTATGATGTTGTTGTGATCGGTGCCGGGCCGGGCGGCTATGTCGCTGCCATACGTGCCGCCCAGCTTGGGCTGTCCACCGCGATTGTTGAACGCGAACATATGGGTGGTATCTGCCTCAACTGGGGCTGCATACCGACCAAGGCACTTCTTCGGTCATCAGAAGTGTTTCACCTGATGGAACGGGCCGGGGAATTTGGCCTGACGGCGGATAAAATCGGCTATGATCTCGACAAGGTGGTTGATCGGTCGCGCAAGGTTGCAGGGCAGCTTTCCTCGGGCATTGGCCACCTGATGAAGAAGAATAAGATTACCGTTGTGATGGGGGAGGCTACGCTTCCTGCGAAGGGCAAGGTTAGTGTCAAAACCGACAAGGGCACGGAAGAACTGTCAGCCAAGAACATCATCCTGGCCACCGGTGCGCGAGCACGCGAACTGCCAGGGCTTGAGGCCGACGGGCAGCGGGTCTGGACCTACAAACACGCGCTGAAGCCGCCACATATGCCGAAAAAGCTGCTGGTCATCGGCTCCGGTGCGATCGGCATTGAGTTCGCATCCTTCTACAATACCCTCGGTTCGGACACGACTGTTGTCGAAGTGATGGACCGGGTGCTGCCTGTCGAGGACGCCGAAATCTCCGCCTTTGCGAAAAAGCAGTTCGTCAAACAGGGGATGACAATCCTCGAAAAATCCATGGTGAAACAGCTTGATCGCAGCAAGACCAAAGTGACCGCCCATATCGAGGTCGGCGGGAAAGTTGAAAAACACGATTTTGATACGGTGATTTCAGCTGTCGGGATCGTTGGCAATGTCGAAAATCTGGGCCTTGAAAAGCTAGGCGTCAAAATTGACCGCAGCCATGTCGTGGTGAACGAATACTGCGAAACCGGTGTGCCGGGGTTGTACGCGATTGGCGATATTGCTGGCGCGCCATGGCTAGCCCATAAGGCCAGCCACGAAGGTGTGATGGTCGCCGAAAAAATCGCCGGTAAAAAGGTCCATTCCGTGCGTCCTGAATCGATTGCCGGCTGTACCTACTGCCAGCCGCAGGTTGCCTCGGTCGGCTACACGGAAGCCCGCGCAAAAGAGCTGGGCTATGAGGTGAAGGTTGGGCGCTTCCCCTTCATTGGCAACGGGAAGGCCATCGCACTGGGGGAAGCTGAAGGGCTGATCAAAACAGTCTTTGACGCCAAAACTGGCGAACTGCTTGGCGCGCATATGGTTGGTGCCGAGGTGACGGAATTGATTCAGGGCTATGTTGTTGGACGCCAGCTTGAGACGACCGAAGAGGATTTGATGAACACCGTCTTCCCGCATCCCACGCTCAGCGAGATGATGCATGAGGCGGTGCTAGACGCCTATGGGCGTGTCATTCACATGTAAGGCATAGGCCGGGGCGGGGCGCTGGCCCCGCCTGTCCTTCATTCCACAGAGAATTCCTGCCGGGCGAGGATGCGGCGTTCCTGTCCCAGGATATAGCGGATTTCGTAGTCGCCAGGATCGGCTGGCACGCGGATGCGCAGCGGGTTGCCATCATTGGTATAGGTGTAGCGCGGCCAGCTTCTGTCGTCGCCTTTGACAGAGATTGCGATGAAATCCCGGTCGTAGCCCGGGCCGGTCCATTCAACCACGATTTCGCTGTCCGGTGCCGCAGATAGTGGGCCACTGACGGATGCCGTGACCTCCTCCACCGTGATCGGGGTACTTGTTAGCATCGTGCGCCCGTTGCCCTGGGCAATGTAGCGGATTTCATAATCTCCCGGAAAGGCGGGCAGGGTCAGTTGCAGCGGCGATCCATCCCGTGTGTAGCTGTAGTTGATATAGGTGTTTTCACGCGAACCGGCCTCTGCCACAGCAATGAAATCATTTTGGTAGTCCGGCCCTTCCCAGGTGAGTGTGATGGTTTCGCCTGCAACCCCTTCGGTCGGGGCAGTCAGGCTGGCGGTGACAGGATCAATGCGGATCGGCTGACTGGCGCTGATCACGCGGTCCTGGGCTGTGATATAGCGCAGTTCATAGTCGCCTGGCTCCAGCGGCAAGCGCAGCTCTGCAGGATTGCCATTTCGCGTATAGGCATAGCCTTCCTGCTGATTGCCGCGATTGCCGACGCGGGCCACCGCAATATAGTCGTTCTGATAGTCAGGCCCGGTCCAGTCGACGGTGATCGTATCCCCGGCAATGGCGCTTTCCGGTCCCGAAACAGCATAGTCCACACCGACCACCTCTATCTGGCGGGTCGCAAGGATGGTCCGGTCGAGGTTCATGACATAGCGGAGTTCATAGATACCGGGTTCTGTCGGCATCTGAAGCGCTGCGGGGTCGCCATTGCGCGTATAGGCATAGTTGATCTGCTGATTGCTGCGCGCCCCGATTTCAGACACCGCGATATAATCGTTCTGGTAGTCAGGCCCGGTCCAGGTGACAGGTGCATCGGCCCCGGCGGCAAAGGTCTCTGGGGCGTTCAACGTGGCTGTGACCTCCGTCACCTCGATCATGCGGCGCGTAATCACCGTGCGCCCGTTGTTCAGCACGTAGCGTAGTTCATAGCTGCCGGGCTGGCTTGGCATCTGCAATTCAAGCGTCGGGCCATGCCGCGTATAGGCGTAGTGAAGATAGCGCGCGTCACTCATGTCCGTCGCCGCAATGGCAATGAAATCGTTTTCCTCATCCGGGCCTGTCCAGTCGAGCAGGATCACATCCCCGACGGGCGCGCTGTCGGCTGCGTCAATCGTTGCGGGCGGGGCAAAGGTCGGAAAGAGAACACGGTGAGTGGTGCCGCGTTTCAGCACGGCGAATTCTTCGCTGACCTCATGACCGTCTTCCTGACGCACAACGCGCACCGTGTAACGCCCCGGCATGACGGAGGTGTTGACAGCGCTGCCGACGGTGCCCTCAAACACCGGGGTGCCATCACGATCATAAAGCGACCAGAGCAGATCACGCCGGAGCGCGCCGTTCACGCCCTCTTCCTGCGCCGACAGACGCAGCGGCGCGGGTTCAACCAGCTCCGGCAGTTCAAGGCGCACGGTCTGGTCAATCCGTTCCATGATGACCTCGGCCTCGGCGCTGGCCTCATCCGTGGTGCGCAGCACTTCGACGCGATAGGCGCCGGGCAGCACATCGGCGCGCACCGCGTCGCCCGCATCATTGGACACCACTTCTGTGCCGTCTTCAGCGTAGATCCACCAGACAAGGTTGCCGCGCACCCGTTCATTGGTGCCCTCGACATAGGCCTGCGCAAACAGCAGCGAAGGTTCAGGCGGCAATTCCGGCAGTTCAAGGATCACCGTCTGATGGGTGTTTTCAACCAGGAAGGCCGTGCTTGCGCTGGCCCCGTCAACGGCGCGCGTCACCGCTGCATCATAGGCGCCGGGCAGCAATTCAAGCGTCGGGGTGAAATCATCGCCACCATCCAGCAGAACCTCACCTGCTGCCGATGTGACGGTCCAGCTGATCCCTTCGGAAACATTGATGCCACCGGATTTTGCCAGGAAGGTCACATCAAAGGGTTCGGGCGCGGGTGGTTCGGCAACTACAGACAGGGCTTCGGTCAGTTCCTCCGCATTGGCCGCTGTGGTGAAGGTGCCGCCGGTTTCGTCGGCCAGGCATTGCATCTGAGCCAGTGCTTCGGGGTCGCTCACGTCAAAACCAACAACATGGGCGGTGAAATCAACGCCGGTTTCTTCGAGTGTGCGGGCAATGGCGCAGGGATCGGGTTCGCAGGTTTCGATACCGTCCGATACCAGAATCACGGTGGCGCGTTCTTCGGTAAAACGCAGCGCCTCTGCCGCGGCGACAACGGCGGCTGTCATCGGGGTTTTGCCGCGCGGGTTCACGGCATTGACCGCCGCCGCAATGGCCGCGTTCTGTCCGGCCGCCGGGGCAATCAGGGTTTCAATGTCAGAACAGTCACCTTTCCGGCGATGGCCATAGACCGTCAGGCCAAGTTCATTTTCCGCCGGAAGTTCCTCCAACAGGTTGCCGACAACCTCCCGCGCGATTTCGATCTTCGTAATCCCGTCGATCTGCCCCCACATGGAACCGGAGGCGTCAAGCACGAGGATGGAACGCGGGGTGTCCTGTGCGGTGGCAGAAGAAATGGACAACAGCGATGCAACGAATAAGGCAAACAGGCGAGCGAACATCATAAGTCCCCAGTGAATGGCATGTGATCAATACTCCCAGCCTAGCAAAACCACACGTGCTGACAAATACGGAAATTCCCGAGTGTCAGGAGTTCTTGTTATGTTCTAACTTTTCGATTGGAGACTCACGCGGGATGCCCTATCTGTTAACAGGTGGCAAATGAGGCGGCGATGCCAGAGCTGAAACATATCGAAGTACGCGGTGCGCGCGAACATAATCTGAAGTCGATTGATGTGGATATTCCACGTGATCAGCTTGTGGTGATTACCGGGCTTTCGGGGTCGGGCAAGTCGTCGCTGGCGTTTGACACGATCTACGCAGAAGGGCAGCGGCGCTATGTCGAAAGCCTGTCGGCCTATGCGCGTCAGTTTCTTGATATGATGGAAAAGCCGGATGTCGATCACATCGCTGGCCTGTCCCCGGCGATTTCGATTGAACAAAAGACCACCAGCAAAAATCCGCGATCGACCGTAGGCACGGTGACAGAGATTTACGATTACATGCGGCTGCTGTTCGCACGTGTCGGCACGCCATACAGCCCCGCGACTGGAAAGCCGATCGAGGCGCAGCAGGTCCAGGATATGGTGGACCGTGTGATGACAATGGAACAGGGCACACGGGCTTATCTGCTGGCCCCGATCGTGCGGGATCGTAAGGGCGAATACCGAAAGGAATTTGCTGAACTGCGCAAAGCCGGATTCCAGCGGGTCAAGGTGGATGGCAGTTTCTTTGAATTGGATGAGCCGCCGACGCTCGACAAGAAATACCGCCATGACATTGACGTTGTGGTTGACCGGATCGTGGTGCGCGAGGGCATGGAAACCCGCCTTGCCGACAGCTTCCGCACCGCGCTTGATCTTGCGGATGGCATTGCCATTCTGGAAACCGCCCCAAAAGACGGGGAGCCGGAGCGCATTACGTTCAGCGAAAACTTTGCCTGTCCGGTGTCCGGGTTCACGATTCCGGAGATCGAACCACGGCTGTTTTCCTTTAATGCCCCTTTTGGGGCCTGCCCGGACTGTGATGGTCTCGGGGTCGAACTGTTCTTTGATGAACGGCTTGTTGTGCCGGATGCGACGCTGAAGCTTTATGACGGGGCGCTTGCGCCGTGGCGGAAAGGCAAGTCACCCTATTTTCTGCAAACCATCGAAGCGATTGCGCGGCATTACGAATTTGACAAGAACACGCCGTGGAAAGACCTACCAAAACACGTGCAGCAGGTGTTTCTTTACGGATCAGGTGAAGAGGATATTCCCTTCCGCTATGACGAAGGGGGACGTGTCTATGAGGTCACGCGCGCCTTCGAAGGGGTCATCCCCAATATGGAGCGCCGCTACCGTGAAACTGACAGCAACTGGATCCGCGAGGAATTTGAGCGTTACCAGAACAACCGCCCCTGTGCAGGCTGTGGCGGTTTCCGTCTGCGCCCCGAAGCGCTCGCCGTGAAAATTGCGGGCCTCCATGTGGGGGAGGTCGTGCAAATGTCGATCCGGGAGGCATTTGACTGGTGCGAAACCGTGCCGGGCACGCTGAGCGATCAGAAGAATGAAATCGCCCGCGCGATCCTCAAGGAAATCCGCGAACGGCTTGGCTTTCTCAACAACGTCGGGCTCGAATATCTGACGCTCAGCCGGAATGCCGGCACGCTGTCGGGGGGGGAAAGCCAGCGGATACGGCTGGCCAGCCAGATCGGCTCTGGCCTGACCGGCGTGCTTTATGTGCTCGATGAACCTTCCATCGGGTTGCATCAGCGCGATAATGGGCGGCTGCTCGAAACGCTCAAGAACCTGCGCGATCAGGGCAATACTGTGATTGTTGTTGAACATGATGAGGAAGCGATCCGGGAAGCCGACTATGTCTTTGATATCGGCCCCGGCGCAGGTGTCCACGGTGGGGAAATCGTCGCCAAAGGCACACCCGAAGAGATCGCTGCAACATCAGGGTCCATCACCGGGGAGTATCTGACCGGTGCGCGCGAAATTGCCGTGCCCGCGCGGCGGCGTGACGGCAATGGAAAATCGGTTGAGGTCAGGAAGGCGACGGGCAACAACCTCAAGAAGGTGAATGCCGAATTTCCGCTGGGTAAATTCGTCTGTGTGACCGGCGTTTCAGGTGGCGGGAAATCGACGCTGACGATTGAGACGCTGTTCAAGACCGCCTCCATGCGCCTGAACGGCGCGCGCCAGACGCCTGCGCCCTGCGAAACGATTCGCGGCCTTGAACATCTTGATAAGGTGATCGACATCGACCAGCGCCCCATCGGTCGCACCCCGCGATCAAACCCCGCGACCTATACCGGTGCC
>CAYTUW010000061.1:0-14299 GCA_964441435.1 uncultured Rhodobacterales bacterium | reverse complement strand
TCGCGAGCTTATGGGCGCACATATAGTCGTTTGGACCACAACGCCTTGGACCATCCCGCAAAACCGTGCGGTCTGTTTTGGCCCTGACATTTCTTATGGCCTTTATGAGGTCACAGGTCGGCCCGAAGAATGCTGGGCGACCATCGGCGAAAAGCTGATCATCGCGGACACGCTCGCATCTGATGTTCTGTCCCAGTCCCGGCTTGATGAAACCATGTATCGCCGTCTGCGCGATGTGACCACTGATGAGCTTTCGGCGCTCACCCTTGCTCATCCCTTCCGAGGCGTTGATGGCGCGGATGGCGCATGGGATTTCGACGTCCCTATGCTGCCCGGCGATCATGTGACCGAGGAGGCCGGCACAGGCTTTGTCCATACCGCGCCCAGCCACGGTGCCGACGACTATGAGATCGGCATGAAATACGGGCTGGAAATGACCCATAATGTCGGTGAGGAAAGTGAGTTTCGCGATCACGTGCCGTTCTTTGCGGGCCTCAGGGTTTTTGACCACAAGGGCAAAGAAGGCAAGGCCAACAGCGCCGTGATCGACAAGCTGGTTGAGGTGGGAGCGCTGATCGCCCGTGGTCGCATCACCCACAGCTACCCGCATAGCTGGCGGTCGAAGGCCCCTGTGATCTTCCGCAACACGCCGCAATGGTTTGCGGCTGTCGACAAAGCGGTGGGCGATGGGCAGGACGATCATGGCACGACGATCCGCGAACGGGCGCTGAACTCTATCGACAAGCTGGTGAAATGGACTCCCCGGACCGGGCGCAACCGGCTTTATTCGATGATCGAAGCGCGCCCCGACTGGGTGCTCTCGCGTCAGCGCGCCTGGGGCGTTCCGCTGACCTGTTTTACGCGTGTTGGCGCGCTGCCGACGGATGAGGATTTCCTTCTGCGCAATGAGGCGGTCAATGCCCGCATTGTTGCGGCTTTTGAGGCCGAGGGGGCGGATTGCTGGTATCAGGAGGGCGCCAAGGAACGCTTCCTTGACGGGATCGTGGACCCGGCAGACTGGAACAAAGTTGATGACATTCTGGACGTCTGGTTTGATTCCGGGTCCACCCATGCCTTTGTGCTGCGCGACCGCGACGATGGCACGGAGGACGGCATCGCTGACGTCTATATGGAAGGCACGGATCAGCATCGCGGCTGGTTCCATTCCTCGCTGTTGCAGGCCTGTGGCACTTTGGGCCGCGCGCCTTATCGCAATGTGGTCACACATGGTTTCACGCTGGATGAGAAGGGCAATAAGATGTCCAAATCTCTCGGCAATACGATCCTGCCGGAACAGGTGGTGAAGCAATATGGCGCCGATATTCTGCGCCTCTGGGTGGCCCAGACCGATTACACCGCTGACCAGCGGATCGGCCCGGAGATCCTGAAAGGGGTCGCCGACAGTTACCGCCGGTTGCGCAATACGATGCGGTTTATGCTTGGTTCCTTGGCGGATTATTCTCAGGACAAAGCCGTGCCGGCCGAGGAGATGCCAGAGCTGGAACGCTGGGTTCTGCACCGCCTTGCAGAGCTTGATCATCAGGTGCGCAGATCCTACGCGGCGTTTGATTTTCAGGGGGTCTGGCAGGCGGTCTTTACCTTTGCGACGGTGGATCTGTCGGCCTTCTATTTCGATATCAGGAAGGACGCGCTTTATTGCGATGGCGACAGCCCCGAACAACGCGCAGCGTTGACCGTGCTGGATATGCTGCAAGCGCGGCTGACGACCTGGCTGGCCCCGATCCTGACTTTCACGATGGAGGAAGTCTGGCTTGAACGGTTCCCCGGTGACGGCAGTTCCGTGCATCTGGTGGATTTCCCCGCAACGCCGGCCGACTGGCTGGATGAACCACTGGCTGCGAAATGGGCGGGCATCCGGTCCGTCCGGCGTGTGGTGACGGCGGCGCTGGAAATTCAGCGGCAGGACAAGGTCATCGGCGCCTCGCTTGAGGCGGCACCAGTGGTGCATGTGCAGGATGCAGATGTGCTAAAGGCGTTGCGGTCGGTAGATTTTGCCGATGTCTGCATCACCTCCGATGTTATTCTGTCAGGCGATCCCAGCCCGGACGAAGCCTTCCGCATGCCGGAAACCCAGGGGGTTGGCGTGGTGTTCGAAACGGCAGAGGGTGAGAAATGCCAGCGCTGCTGGAAAATCCTGCCGGATGTGGGGACACATGAGCATGACGGCGTCTGCGGCCGTTGCGACGCGGCACTGGGGTAGGTTTCGCCGCGCATTGGCGCGCCGATCAGGCGGGGGGACCAGTCCCCCCGAACCCCCCTGGGATATTTTCGGAACAAAAATGGGTGCAGATATCGCACTTTCCGGCACACGGTTCTGCTTGCGCTCCCTTGACGATTGAACCAGCATCTGGCCCATGCATATCGGGGTGACGGATACGCCTGTTGGGCGGTTGGGAGTGGTGGAGCAGGGCGGGGCGATTGTTGCGCTTGACTGGGGGGTGGACCCAATGGGGGAGGCGACTGAACTGTTGCACGAAGCCCTGCGCCAGCTTTCCGCCTATTTCGCAGGTGAGCTGACCGATTTTGATCTGCCCCTGCGGGTTGAGGCCTCTGAATTTCAGCAACAGGTCTGTGCCGCAATCTCGGCCATTCCCTTTGGTGAAACCCGCACCTATGGCGACCTGGCAAAAGGGCTTGGCGCTCCGGCGCAGGCCATTGGCGGCGCCTGTGGTGGCAATCCGATTCCTGTGATCATCCCGTGCCACCGTGTGCTGGGGGCCAACGGCCTTGGTGGATTTTCCGGGGCAGGGGGCGTGGAGACCAAGGTCGAACTTCTGAAACATGAGGGCGCGGCGGGGTTGCTGATTTGAGCTTTTCTGTGTTCCTCGCCGTGCTGTTTGCGGCGTTCCTTCATGCGGGATGGAACGCGCTGGTCAAACAGGGCGGGAACAAGCTGCAATCCGTGTTTGTCATGTCAACGGCGCAGGGTCTGATGGGGCTGGCCATCTTGCTGTTCCTACCATTGCCCAAGGCTGAGGTCTGGCCCTGGTTGATTGCCTCAGGCATCATTCATTCCGCCTATAAGCTGTTCCTGACCTTTGCCTATGAGCGCGGCGATCTCAGCCGGGTTTACCCGATTGCGCGCGGGGCCGCGCCGATGATGGTGTTGATTGCGGGGGCTGTGATCCTGTCCGATGTGGTGGCGCAGCTTGAGGTAGCAGGCATTATCCTGATTGGATTCGGGATTGCCCTGATGGCGCGCGGTGTTTTCACCAATGGTGAAAGCCGAAACCTGCTGCCCTGGGCGGTAGCCAGTGCTGTGGCGACTGCGTCTTATTCGATCGTTGACGGAATCGGTGCGCGCCTGGCCTATAGCGCGACACAATATGTCGCCTGGATGTTTGCGATTGATGGTGTGATCTTTGCGGTGCTGGTGTGGCTGCGGCGTGGCGAAGCGGGGTGGAACCCGGCGCACCGCGAACTGGTCATCGGAACATTTGCGGGCGCCGCATCCCTTGCAGCCTATTGGATTGCGGTCTGGGCAATGACGGTGGCGCCGATTGCACTGGTGACGGCTCTTAGGGAAACCTCGATCCTGTTTGCGATGCTGCTGGGGGTGCTGATCTTTGGTGAACGCGCGGATCGCGGCAAGTTGATTGCCGGGGCGCTGATTATTGCAGGGGTTGTGCTGACGCGCCTATGATCTGGGATCAATAAAAGCTCAGCGGGTCTATGTCGATTGACAGGCGCAGATTGTTTGGAATTTTGAACTGTGCGATCCACTGGCTAAGTGCTTTCTGAATTGGTGTGGCTTTGTCAGCCTTGATCAGAAGGCGCACCCGATGACGGCCACGGATACGCGCAATCGGCGCTGGTGCCGGGCCGAACACCTGCGCCCCAACAGCCTTCAGCGCGCTATCGTTGCGCGCGATATGCGCTGCAAAATCAAAGACCTGGCCAACATCCGGTGACGACAGAACTATCCCCACAAACCGCCCGAAGGGCGGCACGCCAGCCGCCTGTCGTTCAGCCGCTTCGGTGCGCCAGAACCCTTCTTCGTCGCCGGACAGGATCGCCCGGATCACCGGATGCTCCGGCTGATAGCTCTGAAGAAGTGCAACACCCGCCCTGTCGGCCCGCCCGGCGCGCCCGGCGACCTGCCGCATCAGTTGAAACGTCCGCTCTGCGGCGCGCAGATCCGACCCCTGAAGCCCAAGGTCGGCATCAATCACCCCGACCAGCGTGAGCAGCGGAAAATTATGCCCCTTCGCCACCAGCTGTGTGCCGATGATGATATCGGCACCACCTTCGGCAATCGCCGCAATCCGTTCCTTCAGCGCCCGTGCAGAGCCGAACATATCGCTTGAGAGCACCGCAAGCCGCGCATCGGGGAACAGCTCTGCCGCCTCTTCGGCCATACGTTCAACACCGGGGCCAACCGGGGCAAGCCGCCCTTCGACGCCGCAGGATGGGCAGGCCACAGGCATGGGTTTTGTTTCGCCGCACTGGTGACACATCAGGCGTTTCAGGAACCGATGCTCCACCATCCGCGCATCACATTGGTCACAGCCGATCTGTTCCCCGCAGGCGCGACAGAGCGTTGTTGGCGCATAGCCCCGGCGATTGAGGAAAATCAGCGATTGTTCGCCATTTTCCAATCGCTGGCTGATGGCTGCCTCCAGGCTGGGGGAAATCCATCTGCCGCCGGGCAAATCTTCATCCCGCATGTCTATGGCCTGCATATCCGGCAGTTCGGCCGCACCGAACCGCGATGACAGGTCAATCCGCTGGTATTTGCCGTTTTCGGCGTTGACCCAGCTTTCAAGGCTGGGTGTGGCAGAGGCCAGCACGACCCGTGCGGATGCGCAGGTCGCGCGCAGAACGGCCATGTCGCGGGCATTGTAAAGCGCGCCGTCCTCCTGCTTGTAGGAAGCATCATGTTCCTCATCGACGACGATCAACCCGAGGTCACGAAACGGCAGGTATAAGGCCGAACGTGCGCCGACCACCAGCCCGACATCGCCTTGCCCCGCCATCCGCCACAGCCGTCGTCTTTCTGTCATCGTAACGCCGGAATGCCATTCCCCGGGACATGCGCCAAACCGTGCCTCAACCCGTGTCAGAAATTCTGCGGTCAGGGCGATTTCGGGCAGCAAAACCAGGGCCTGCCGTCCCTGTTTCAGACATTCGGCCACCGCTTCGAGGTAGACTTCGGTCTTGCCTGATCCGGTCACGCCTTTCAGCAGGCTGGTGCCGTAGTCGCCGGAGGAAATGCCGGCACGCAGTTCGCCGGAGGCCTGCGCTTGTTCCGGGTTCAGATCAACGCCCTTCAGATCGGGATCAAGCCGCGGATAGGGGCGATCGCGCGGTGTGGCTTCCTCCCGCACCACGCCCTGTTTTGCCAGTCCTTTCACGACGGAGGGGCTGACGCCGGCCAGTTCTGCCAATTCGCGCAGGGTGAAAGAGAGTTCGCCAAAATCAGCCAATGCGTCGATCACGCGCCGCCGTGCATCGGTCATACGGTCGGGCACCCCGGAGCCGCGGCGATAAATGACCTGCATGGACGGAGGATCGGACAGACCGGGCGCGCGGGTCGCAAGCCGCAGCATCGCGCTTAGCGGCGTCAGCGTATAGTCAGAGGCGCGGATCAAAAACTGCCGCATTTCTTCGCGCATGGGGGCCAGGTCAAGCACGCGTGAAACCGCCCTGATCTTTGCCGGATCATAGCCACCTTTGCCGCCGCCCCAAATCACCCCGATCACCTTGCGCGGCCCAAGCGGCACCTCGACAAATGCCCCTTCAAAACACCCGCCTGGCGGGGACTTGTAATCCAGCAACCGATCAATCGGTTGTGCCGTGAGCACCGAAACAAGGGTGCCTTCGTCGAAAAAACCGGTGGTCGAAGGCGTCATTTTGCGCAGGTCATTTCCTGGTTGGGGGGCGATCAAAGCCCAATTCTGGCGCTGCGAACCCAAGGCGTCAATGGCGCAAGAGTCCATTTCGCAACGGTTGGCAAATTCTTCCCCAAAACGCGAAAATTGCGCGACAATCGGGTCTGGGTTCCGCTATACAGTCGGAAAACAACCAAAACCAAGTTGAGACAGGTATGAGCTACGCCGCTGAAACGCAGGATGACCTGCGCCAGAAGATTATTTCGCAACCCGAAGTCATTCTAGAAGACCCGGATGTCATGCGCGCGCTGGTGGCGGCAAATGAACAGCAGTTTGGTGCCAATATTGTCGATTTGCGTGGCATTGCGATGGAGCGGCTCGAAAGCCGCCTTGACCGTCTTGAGGAAACTCACCGATCTGTCATCGCAGCAGCCTATGAAAACCTGGCGGGAACAAACCAGATTCACCGGGCTGTTTTGCAAATGCTTGACCCGGCAGGGTTCGAAGATTTTCTGACCAACCTTGGTGGGGAAGTGGCTGAGATTCTGCGCGTTGACGCCGTCAGGCTGGTTCTCGAAACACTACAGGACAGCGAAGAAACTTCGGTGAAGCGCCTGGGTGCCATCATGCGGACCGCTGAACCCGGTTTCGTCGAAGGGTATTTACGGGTCGGCCGCGGCGATAGCCAGCGGCAGGTGACGCTTCGCCAGATTCAGCCCAATTCTGATCACCTCTACGGGGACGCGGCGGAGTATATCCGGTCAGAGGCCGCGTTGCGGCTGGATTTCGGGCAAGGGCGTCTGCCGGGTATGTTGCTGCTCGGCAGTGAGGACCCGCATCATTTCCGGCCAAGCCAGGGAACGGACCTGCTGACGTTTTTTGCCGGAGTGTTTGAGCGCGCCATGCGGCGCTGGCTGTCGTGAATGCCGAACCGGCATTGATTTCACCCGCGCTGAGGGAAGCGCTGCAGGATTGGCTGGCTGCGGAACGGGCACTGCATGATGTCGCTGAGAACACAATCGCGGCTTATCGGGCGGATGTTCTTGGATTTCTGACATTTTGTACCATGCATTTTGGCGATCAGAGCGGGCTGGCACCGATCAGATCAATAACGCTGCGGGATATGCGTGCCTGGATGGCTTCGGAGCGCGGGCGGGGCCAATCCGCGCGCTCCCTGGCGCGGCGTTTATCCGCGGTAAAGACATTCTATCGCTGGTTGTCGCACCGGGATGGTTTTGATGCCTCCGCAGTGTTGATGATCCGGTCCCCCAAATTCACCAGAAAACTGCCGCGCCCACTGACGGCGGATGCCTCCCGCGCCGTGATTGACATGGCCGGGGTACAGGCGCGCGACGATTGGGTCGCGGCACGTGATATTGCAGTATTGACCTTGCTTTATGGCTGTGGGTTGCGCATCTCAGAAGCGCTAAGCCTGACCGGGGCCGATGTTCCGATTCCAGATGCCCTTCGGATTGTTGGCAAGGGAGGAAAGGAACGCATCGTGCCAGTGATTGGTGCCGCAAGACGTGCGGTTGCTGACTATGTGCGCCTTTGCCCGCATCGCCTGGGGGTGGAAGCTGCGCTTTTTCGCGGGGTGCGCGGCGGCAAGTTGAACCCACGGATGGTGCAGAAGGCGATGGAACAGGCGCGCCACCAGCTGGGCCTGCCAGCAACCGCAACGCCACATGCGCTGCGCCATTCCTTTGCCACGCATTTGTTGAACGCAGGCGGCGATCTGCGGGCCATTCAGGAACTGCTGGGGCACGCCAGCCTGTCCACGACAGAGGCCTATACCGCCGTCGATTCCGCCAGGCTGATGGAGGTCTACGAAGCGGCTCATCCCAAAGCCTGACATTGCATCGCATGACTGAATAAGCCAAAACTGCCCACATGAACCTGCGTTACAAAGCCTATTCTGTCCATATCCTCACGGCGACGGGCGCTGTCTTTGCCATGCTTGCGATGCTGGCCGCCGTGGAAGAGGAATGGAGCCTGATGTTTCTTTGGCTGGTGGTGGCTTTTGGCGTCGATGGGTTGGATGGGCCGTTGGCACGGCGCTATGATGTCAAAACCAATGCGCCGATTTATGATGGGGTGCTGCTGGACCTGATCATCGACTACCTGACCTATGTGTTTGTCCCAGCATATGCTCTCTTCAAATCCGGTCTGCTGACCGGGTGGTCGGGTTGGCTCGTCATCATTGTGATTACCTTTGCTTCGGCCCTCTATTTTGCCGACACCCGAATGAAAACGAAGGATAATTCCTTTTCCGGCTTTCCTGGGTGCTGGAACATGGTGGTCCTTGTTCTCTTTGCGACCAGCCCGCGTTGGGAAGTCATCCTCGCCATTGTGGTGGCCTTTGCCATAGCCATGTTTCTTCCGCTTAAATTCGTCCACCCAATGCGCACGGTACGCTGGCGCCCTTTGACGGTCGTCATGGCCTTTGCCTGGACCGGCTTTGCCGGCTGGGCGGCCTGGGTTGATTTTCACCCCGAAAGCTGGGCGCTTTGGGGGCTGGTTATGACCAGTGTTTACCTCGCCCTTGCCGGTGTCATACAGGAACTGTTCCCCCAGCGGCTATAGGCGACCCGACGCGTGCGAGCCCGCACATCGGATGTTCACACTATGCCTTAGGATGTGTCTTTCCCTTGCTGAAAAACAGGCGTAAGGCAGGGGCATGAAACACGTTTCGCTGAACGATGCACATGCGCTGCCTTTCTGGCAACGGCCGATCACGCTGCTGTTCCTGATGGCCGCCGCGATGCCGATTGCATTTTCAACCTGGTCGGCGCTTCTGAACAACTTTGTGGTAGAGGTCGCGGCCTTTGACGGCAAAGACATCGGTCTGTTGCATACGGTGCGTGAAATTCCGGGGTTTCTTGCGATTGGCGTGATCGCCGTATTGCTTGTGGTGCGTGAACAGGTTTTGGGGTTGCTTTCCCTTGTTCTTCTGGGCGTGGCAAGTGCCGTGACCGCGTGGTTCCCGACGCTGGGCGGCCTGTTGATGATTACTTTGCTGAGTTCGATCGGCTTCCACTACTATGAAACGGTCAATCAATCGCTCCAGCTTCAGTGGCTGGATAAGAAGCGTGCGCCGCAGATATTGGGCTGGCTGATGGCCGCCGGGTCAGGGGCCACGCTTTTGGCTTATGTGCTGATTGTGATGACCTGGGAAACCTTTGGGCTGTCCTATAACTTTGTCTACCTGGCCTCTGGCGGGCTTTGCGCGGCCATTGCCATCTTTGCCTTTCTTGCCTACCCGCAGTTTGAGGCGACCACCCCGCAGCGCAAACAGCTGATCCTGCGGAAACGCTACTGGCTTTACTACCTGTTGCAGTTTTTTGCCGGCGCGCGGCGGCAGATTTTCACCGTTTTTGCGGGTTTTATGATGGTGGAGCTTTTCGGCTTCAAAGTGCATGAGATCACGGCGCTCTATCTGATTAATCTTGTCGCCAATATGGTCTTTGCCCCGCTGATGGGGCGCGTGGTAGCGCGCTGGGGGGAACGCAATGCGTTGCTTTTTGAATATGCCGGGCTTGTCGTTGTGTTTCTTGCCTACGGCGGCATTTACTATTTCGGCTGGGGCGTTTTCGTCGCAAGCGTCCTCTATATTGTCGATCACATGTTCTTTGCGCTGGCTTTGGCGCTGAAAACGTATTTTCAGAAAATTGCGGATCCCGGTGACATTGCGCCAACAGCAGCTGTGGCATTCACCATCAATCATATCTCGGCTGTGGTGCTGCCGGTGGTACTTGGCTTGCTTTGGGTGGTGTCGCCGGCTTCTGTATTCCTGTTTGCCGCTGCGATTGCGTCGGGGTCATTCCTGCTTGCCCTGCTGATCCCTCTCGATCCGGTTGTGGGGCGGGAAACCATCTTTTCCCGCGGTTTTGCCGCCCCTGCGGAGTAGCCCTTGATGCCGACTTTCACCGCCCTCACCACCCTGTCCGGAAAAAAAGCTGCCGAAGCGCTGGGCCTGGCGATGGACCATCTGCAACCGGCGCCAACGGGCATCGGCGTGTTTGAAGTGGAGGACAACTCCGGCCTGTGGGAGGTCGGGGGCTATTTTACCGAGTCACCAAATCTGGCTGGGCTTGCCCTCTTGGCGGCGATGCATGGTGCTGCGGATTTCGTTGTGTCAGAGCTGCCGGAAACCGATTGGGTGGCACATGTGAAACGTGAGTTGCAACCGGTCGAAGCCGGTCAGTTCTATGTTTATGGGGCGCATGATGCGGACCGCTTACCCGCGGATCGGGTCGGGCTGCTGATTGAAGCGGCGATGGCCTTTGGAACGGGGCATCATGGCACGACCCTGGGCTGCCTTTGCGCCCTTGACCGGCTGGCTAAGGCGGGTTTTGTCGGCCGCAACGTGATTGACGTTGGGTGTGGGACTGCAGTGCTGGGCATGGCGGCCGCGAAGATCTGGCCACATCCGGTCCTGGCAAGCGACATTGATCAAGTGGCGGTGGATGTTGCGCGGGTGAATGTGGATGCAAATGATCTGTCGGGGCGTGTGACCTGCCTCGAGGCGACAGGTTTTTCCCACCTTCAGATCACTGACGCGGCACCTTTCGATCTGATCTTTGCAAATATCCTGAAAGGGCCGCTTTTGGCGCTTGCCCCGGACATGTCGAAACATTGTGCCGCAGGGGGCTATGCGATTCTTTCGGGAATCCTTAATCATCAGGCGGATGAGGTCGTAGAAGTTTATTCACGGAATGGCTTCAATCTTTCCGAAAGGCAGGAGATTGTTGACTGGACAACCCTTACATTAAGCCGAAATCCTTGATTATCGGGGCAAATACGACCCACAGGCAACGCTGCCACAATTCCGCCACAATTTGCCCAATGATGGCCTGAATTATACGTTTTGTTGGTTGGGGTAACGAACGGAGGCTGCAATGGCTGATGCCCAGTCCCAGACTTTTGATAAACGGTTGCGCAAGATAACGCGCCGCCATCGCAAGATGTCACATGGCTATGTGACGTCTGTGAACCATGACGGCTTGATCATCGCCCGTCCACGACGTGCCGGACCACGGTTTCCCTGGAAAGGGTTGATGGTTGCGGCGGCGCTGTTCCTTCTGTTCAAGGGGTTCCTTTTTGCCACGCTGGGGGAAACCACCTATAGCGAACGCGTTGCCAAACTTCAGCAGGGTACCATTGCCGAACAGGTTGGTGCCTACGCCATGCAGGCAGATCCGGCGACCTTGTTCCTGGCGCAGCAGCTGACGCCACTTTTTAAATAAATTCCTACTGCACGAACAAATTGACCGCGCCTCATCCGAAGCGCGGTCTTTTTTGCGTGAGTGGTGGTGTTTAGTAAATGACGCGGTTCACGGCCAAATCAATATCGCCGCGCATCAGGCCAATATCGTCCAGTTCACGGTCGGACAGGCGGTTCAGCGCACGCGCGGTCATGCGGCGGTTATTCCAGGCGGACACGCCATTGATCGCGGAGCGCAGGATTGCGGAAAAGCCGCCAAACGGCTGGGTAACACCCGCGGTGCGGGTTTGTTCAAGTGACGCCATCGGACAAATCCTCTGTTCGGGTTACCGCGACCATCGCGTGTAACAGTTGAATGACAGTGGGCATCTAGTGCTGTGGTGGCCGCGGGACAAGCGCTGTTTTCGCATGTCTCCTATGCGTTTTTGACATGGCTGAAATTCTTATTAGTGCATTGTAAATAAATGGTTTTACCGGCCTTCAAAAATGTCGCTTTCAGGCGGGAGGATGTCGAAAACGACCCAAAAATCAACCTCGGTGCCGCGATTACCGTTTGGCAAATGTTCGCGTTTCGTGCTAATTGTTTGAAAAACAACAAAGAGGCTAGCAGCAGCATGCGCGTCATCGGGATTGATCCGGGGCTTCGGGCGATGGGCTGGGGCGTGATTGATGTGGCGGGCAGCACGCTTTCGCATGTTGCAAACGGCATTTGCAAATCAGGCTCCGGTGATCTGGCCACGCGGTTGCTTTGTCAATTCGAAGCGCTCTGTGCTGTGATAGCAACCCACGCGCCTGACACGGCGGCGGTGGAGCAGACTTTTGTCAACAAGGATGGCGCGGGCACGCTGAAGCTCGGTCAGGCGCGCGGGATCGCCATGCTTGCCCCGGCGCGTGCCGGGCTTGAAGTCGGGGAATACGCCCCGAACACCGTGAAGAAATGCGTTGTCGGCGTTGGCCATGCGGACAAGCGCCAGGTCGATCACATGGTGCGCCTGCAGCTGCCTGGGGCGGAAATTGCCGGCCCCGATGCGGCGGATGCGCTGGCGATTGCGATCTGCCATGCGCACCATGCCCAAAGTGCGGGCCAACTGGCCGCCGCCATACGGAAGGCCGGCTGATGATCGGGAAGCTGACCGGAACGCTCGCCCATAAGGGGCTTGATCACGTGATGATCGACGTAGGCGGCGTTGGCTATGTCGTCTTTGTCTCTGATCGCACGCTTGCGGCTCTGCCCGGTGTTGGCGAGGTGACCGCGCTTTATACGGATATGCTCGTGCGGGAGGATTTGATCCAGCTTTTCGGCTTCACCAGCCTCTTGGAAAAGGAATGGCACCGCCTGCTGACCAGTGTGCAGGGCATCGGCGCGAAGGGGTCGCTTGCGATCCTTGGCACGATCGGGCCGGAAGGTGTCGGTCGTGCGATTGCGCTTGGTGATGTCGGGGCGATCAAGGCGGCGCCCGGTGTCGGCCCGAAAATCGCGCAACGGGTGGTGAATGAGCTGAAGGATAAGGCACCCGCGGTGATGGCGCTGGGCGGAACGCTGAGTGAGGCCAGCGGCGAGGCACCGGTTCATGTGATCGAGCCTGTTGCCGCACCCTCCCCAAGTGTCCCTGCGCAGGCCGATGCGCTGTCAGCACTCGCCAATCTCGGCTACGGTCCGGGCGAAGCAGCGGCAGCGGTGGCCGAAGTCGCGGGCGAAATGCCGGACGCCGATGCCGCCGCGCTGATCCGGGCAGCGCTCAAGAAACTCGCGCCGAAGGGGTAGGGGATGAGCGAACCGGACCCAACTCTGCGCCCAGAAGCCCGGCCTGAAGATCAGGATCGAGCCATGCGCCCGCAGATGCTCGATGATTTTATCGGGCAGGCGGAGGCGCGGGCGAACCTGCGGGTGTTTCTGGAAAGCGCCCGCAAACGCGGCGAGGCGATGGATCACACGCTGTTCCATGGGCCACCCGGCCTTGGCAAAACCACGCTTGCACAGATCATGGCGCGCGAATTGGGCGTGAATTTCCGGATGACCTCTGGCCCGGTGCTGGCCAAGGCGGGTGATCTTGCGGCGATCCTTACGAATCTTGAGGCGCGCGATGTGTTGTTCATCGACGAAATCCATCGTCTGAACCCGGTGGTGGAGGAGGTGCTCTACCCCGCGCTAGAGGACTTCGAACTCGATCTGGTGATTGGCGAAGGACCGGCCGCACGCACGGTGCGGATAGAATTGCAGCCTTTTACATTGGTTGGGGCGACAACGCGGCTTGGCCTCTTGACAACGCCGCTCAGGGATCGGTTCGGTATTCCGACCCGGCTTCAGTTCTACACGGTTGAGGAATTGCACAAGATTGTTGAACGCGGTGCGGGGCTGATGAATGTCCCTGCCGATGAAGGTGGCATTCACGAAATCGCCCGTCGCGCGCGCGGCACGCCACGGATTGCCGGGCGGCTGTTGCGCCGCGTCTGTGATTTTGCCGTGGTCGAAGGGGATGGTAGGATAACACAAGCACTCGCCGATGATGCGCTGACCCGGCTGGGTGTCGATCACCTGGGCCTTGACGGGGCGGATCGGCGCTATCTCGGGCTGATTGCGGAGAACTACGCTGGCGGCCCGGTCGGGGTTGAAACCCTGTCGGCGGCACTGTCGGAAAGCCGTGACGCGCTGGAAGAGGTGATCGAACCCTTCCTGCTGCAACAGGGGCTGATCCAGCGCACCCCACGCGGTCGGATGCTCGCGGCGAAGGCCTGGGCGCATCTTGGGCTGACCCCGCCCAAAGGGCAAAGTGACCTGTTCGGATGATGGCCCATGTTACCGGTGCTGAACGCGCCAATCTGATTGGCAGCCTGTGGATGGTGGTGGCGATGGCCGGGTTCGCGGTTGAGGATTCACTGCTGAAATTCGCCGCACAGAGCCTTCCAAAGGCGGAGGTTCTGGTGCTGTTCGGGCTGGGCGGCATGGTGGTTTTTGCCGGTGCGGCCACCGTGACGGGCGCGTCCTTGTTCAGCCGTGATGTGCTGTCCGCGCCGATGCGCCTGCGCGCGCTGTTTGAGGTCGGGGGGCGGCTGTTCTACCTGCTGGCGATTGCGCTGACGCCGCTGTCATCGGCCACCGCGATCCTGCAGGCAACTCCGGTGGTTGTCGTTGCGGGGGCGGCGTTGATCTTTGGTGAAAAGGTCGGCTGGCGACGCTGGAGTGCGATTGCCCTTGGCCTGGTCGGCGTCCTTCTGGTGCTGC
>CAYTUW010000060.1:0-14342 GCA_964441435.1 uncultured Rhodobacterales bacterium | reverse complement strand
AAAGAGTCGGTGGACGTTCGGAGACTGATCTCGCGCAGTCGGCCAGTCGCCGAAGGGCGAATACTGCCTGCAAACCCCGTAGGCACATAAAGAAAAAAGGCCCCGCGAGGGACCTGTTTTCGGGTTTGCGATGTGCAAGTGGCGGACAGGAAGGGATTCGAACCCTCGAGACGGTTTCCCGCCTACGCACTTTCCAGGCGCGCGCCTTCGACCACTCGGCCACCTGTCCGCCGGTGGGAATATCCAAACCGCCGGGCAACCGCAACCCTTTCATGACAAATTCGTTTTCACCGCTGGCAAGCTGTTCGAAACAACCTTTCAATCGACAGGAAACAGGTTTACCCGACGGTTTTGGCGGCCTTTCTTTTCGATCTTACCAATGCGCATAGCACCAATTTCCCCGGTCGTGGCGACATGGGTGCCGCCACATGGCTGGAGGTCGACCTGATCCGCCCCCTGCCCGATCCGCACAAGGCGCACCTTCCCCGCACCCGTCGGCGGTTTTACCGACATGGTTTTCACCAGACCCGGATTGGCCGCCAGTTCGGCATCGGTGATCCATGTTTCCGTCACGGGCAGGTTCCGGGCGATCATCGCATTCAGCGCGTCTGTCAGCGCCTCTTTATCTTCCGGTGCCTCGGGCATATCGAAATCAAGCCGCCCCTTTTCCGCGCTAATGGCACCGCCTGTCACCGGCAGCGGAATGACGACCGAGAGCAGATGCAACGCCGTATGAATTCGCATCAGCCGATACCGACGGTCCCAGTCAAGCGTTTGCCGCACTTCCGACCCGACGGGTGGCAAATCCTGTCCCGCAAGCATCAGTGCGATGCCCCCTTCCGCTGCCTTCACGGTGTCGGTTACATCTTCTTTCCCGTCTTGCCAGGTCAGGTGTCCGCAATCGCCCGGCTGGCCACCGCCGCGCGGATAGAAGTTCGTCTGATCAATAATGACCCCACCCTCAACATGTTGCAGCACGGTCCCGGTGGTCTCACGCAGATAAGCATCGTTGCGAAACAGCGCTTGGGTCAGGTCGGTCATCAACGTCCATCTCCATCGGCATCGCTACCACCCGGTGCCCCGATGTCGATTTCCTGTGTTGCGTCTGGCGGGCGGTTGTCCGTCTTGCTTTCGCTTTCGGAGGCATAATCCGCCGTCACCGCCCCGGTTCCGGAAAGGGCCTCCGGATTTTTGATCCAGATGTCACGCTGTTGAAACGGTATTTCGATGCCTTCTTCGCTAAACCGGCGCGCTATTTCGTGGTTCATCTCGCTTCGCACCGTCAGGCTCCAGTTTACATCACGAATGATCGCACGGATCTCAAAGTCGAGGCTATCCGCACCAAATCCCTGGAACACGACACCCGGCGCCGGGTTGAGAACAACCATCGGGTGCGCTTCTGCAATTTCGCGCAGGATGGTTTCCACCTTCTTGGTATCATTGCCATAGGCGACACCCACCGGCACAATCACACGCCCGGTCAGGCTGCCTTTGGTCATGTTCATAACAACGCCGGAAATCAAATCCGCGTTTGGAACAATCACATCCGCCCGATCAAATGTCTCAATCCGTGTCGAACGCACAGAAATATCCCGCACATAGCCGGATTTTCCGCTGACCTCGATCCAGTCGCCTTCGGAAATCGGGCGTTCGATCAACAGAATAATACCCGACACAAAGTTGCTGACGATGTTTTGCAGGCCAAAGCCGATCCCGACAGACAGCGCACCAAACACAATGGCCAGCGCCGACAAATCAATCCCCGCCCCGGTGATGGCAATCAGGGCTGCCAGGAAAATGCCAAGATACCCGGTGCCTGACACAATCGCATTCTTGCCGCCCGCATCCAGCCGGGTCTTGGGCAGGATGGTCGATCGCAAAGCCCCCTGAAAGAGCCGCGTAACAATGTAGCCCGCAACAAAGATCAGAACGAACGTCAGGAAATCCACTGGCGAAATGGTTGCTTCGCCAATGGAAACCCCAGACAGGAACTTTGTCCAAAGTTCCTTTAGCGTCGCCAGACGCGCGCCCCAGATCAGCGCCAAGAGAGGCGTGGCCGCAATCACCAGAACAAACCCGGCAAGGACCGGGATCAACGCCTCTCTTGCGTTGTCATCCCGCCGCAGGATCAGCACGTAAATTTCGGCAACCAAACGCTGAACGATCAGGACAAAGGCCAGCAGGGCCAGAGTCATCGCGATTGGGAACACCAGCTTAACAGCCGCCGCGAAATAACCGATGGCCCCCAGGCCAACCCCTGCGATTGAAAGGAATACCGCCAACCGGCCAATCCATCGCAACATGCGCGCCCGATAGCTGGCTTCTTCTGCTTCCGCGATTTCATTGTGGTAGTGCTTGATCAGCAACTGCCCGATTCGGAACACCATGACAGCGGTCAACACCAGCAGCGGGTAGATCAACACAACGCTGACATTTTCCGGGTAACTGTCATAGCTGATCAGGCTGACCAGCAGAATATTCAGCGCTATCACCCCACCAATCATTGCCGAATAAAAACGACCTTCGGCCCGTTGACCGTCTGACAAGTTGAAATAGGAATTGTCATCTCCCCTTCTGGGGAACATCCTCTGGCCAAGCCAACGCGCCAGGAAAAATGCAAACCCTGCGATCGAAATCGACGATAAAAGGACATCGCCGCGCAACCCCGCAAGCCCCGTCGCATAGACTGCTTCAGACAGAAGAACCAAACCGACCAGGGGCAAAATGATCTGCCCGAGCGATGCCATAAAACTCATCAACCAGCGCCAGGCCACCTTGTCGTGTTCGGTCAGGTAATCCGCCAACTGTTCCGACCATCTGCGCCCGCGCAACAGCAGGACAGTCCCGATTACCAACAATACTAGCTGCAATGGTAGGTAGCGCTTGGTATCGGCCTGCTGGACAGGGCTGTTCCAGGCTGTTTTGAATTCCGATCCAACAGCCTTCAGGGAATTACTTAGCGCGTTCAGCGCGCTTCCCCAATTCGCCGGGTTCAGCGGCGAGGGTCCAAGGCTCAGTAGTTGTTCGGTCTGGCGTTCCCGAATGATACGGTCAACCTGCCGGATCAACCCATCGGCCCGCAGATAGGCTTCTTCCGCATTTTGTGCAGGCAGCCGCGCCTGGGCTAGTGCGGACGTCAACTCATCGCGCCGTGCTGCAATTTCGACCGGTTCACCTTCCGTCGCCTCCCCCAAAGCGGCGATCTGCGCACGAAGCGTTTCGATCCGTGCCGCGTTGGCGTTCTGGGCTGCGAAAAACCGTTCACGCCAGGTTGTAAGCTGGCTTCGGAGGTTTTCTAACGCTACATCGCTCGCCCGCCCCGCATCCACCGCATCCTCTGCCCGGATCGCAGTACGTTCCCAAAGCTCATAGTCCGGGCCAACAGCGACATTCTGCGCCAAAGAGCTGCCTGCCGCCGCCAGCAGCAGGAACAGCACCGCAATCAGCGGAGTTACGCGGCGAAAGAACATCATTGGTCTTCAAACACCCCAGGAATTGCAGCTGGCGCCTGATCAAGCCATCCAGGCACCGGCAGCCCTTTGTCTTTCAGGAATTTCGGATTGAACAGCTTGGACTGATAGCGATTTCCGTAATCCGCAAGGATCGTCACAATCCGCGACCCGGGGCCAAGTTCCCGCGCCATTTTCATTGCACCCGCTATATTGATGCCGGTGGATCCACCAAGGCATAGCCCCTCTTTTTCAAGCAGGTCGAACACCAGCGGCAAAGCTTCCTCATCCGTGACCTGGCAGGTGAAGTCGGGCGTGAACCCTTCAAGGTTGGCCGTGATACGCCCCTGCCCGATCCCCTCTGTGATTGA
This sequence comes from uncultured Rhodobacterales bacterium, assembly GCA_964441435.1. Lineage (GTDB taxonomy): Bacteria > Pseudomonadota > Alphaproteobacteria > Rhodobacterales > Rhodobacteraceae > CAYTUW01. Next base: position 10,522 of record CAYTUW010000060.1, on the reverse strand, counting down.
GCTGCCTTCCGGGGCGGCGGTGCCATCACGATAGAGCGAAAACACCCCGGACCCCATGGGATCGGCCACGCCACATTTTACGCCTTTGGGCTGTAGCGCCATACCCACACCAGCCGCGGTTCCACCGGAGCCCACCGCGCAAATGAACCCATCGACACGGCCGTCAAGCTGTGACCAGATTTCCGGCCCGGTGGTTTCAATATGGGCCTGCCGATTGGCCGTGTTATCAAACTGATTGGCCCAGACGGCCCCATTCGGCTCCGTCTCATTCAACCTTTCGGCAAGCCGCGCCGAATAGCGAACATAGTTATTGGGGTTTTTGTATGGGACCGCCGGTACCTGAACAAGCTCTGCGCCCGCAAGCCGGATCATATCTTTCTTTTCCTGGCTCTGGGTTTCCGGGATAACAATCACGGTTCTGAATCCCAAAGAGGCACCAACAAGCGCCAAGCCGATCCCGGTGTTGCCAGCCGTCCCCTCTACAATGGTGCCACCCGGTTTCAGGTGCCCACTGGCAACCGCATCCCGAATGATGAACAGCGCGGCCCGGTCCTTGACCGACTGCCCGGGGTTCAGAAATTCAGCTTTGCCATAAATTTCCGCACCCACGGCCTCACTCGGTCCGTTCAGGCGGATCAGCGGTGTTTTCCCAATAGATTCAACAAGATTGTTGCAGACGCGCATTTCCAGACCTCAGTTCCGCGGGAAAGCACTGTGCCCGCCCTGCTCTTTCATGTCTATGTATCCCTTCGCCGGAACTCAAGAAACCCGGTTCTGAATTTTAGATGTTTGTACGCAGACCGTCCCGATTCAACATCAGCCAATAGCCGAGCAACACAAGCGGCCCAATGCGAAAAGCCCCTTTGAGCAGCGCTTCGTGAAACCGGTCAAATTCCAGAATGTGGATGCGTATATCTTCGCCTTCCTGCGCGACACCACCATGTGCCAGGCTCGTGTCAGGCAGATCACACAGCCCCAGAAAGCAATGATAAAATTCGGATGAAAGCCCAGGTGACGGATAATGCCCGCTGACCGGGATCACTCTGGACAGGGCAACGCCTGCTTCTTCATCTGCTTCGCGCATTGCGGTCTGTTCAGGGCTTTCGCCAGGATCGACCCGCCCGGCAACGGGTTCCAGGGTCCATGGAAACTCGTCATCACGCAAATAGGGGCCGATGCGAAATTGTTCGACCAGCAGCACACGATCACGCATCGGATCATATGGCAACACAATCGCAGCATCGACGGATACCAACCCTTCGCGCTTGATCGGCGCAGATGGGGCGCCGTCGAATCGACGATGGCGCAGGGTCACTTCATCAAGTGCGTAGAACCCGGCATGGCTGCGCTGCCGGTCCAGCACCTCCACATCCGGATTACCAAAGCTTTCCGGCAAGCCGGCAGTCGCCCTGGCCCGCAGTTGCGGTAAGCGGGCAATGGCCTCCGCCCGGTCAACTTTCCCCATCAACGTCATGAATGCCCGTGCAGTCCGAACCGCCACGTCGGCATAGTTGCTGACATAATCCGCAAGGCTCCACGGTTTACCGGGCTGCCAGCGCGCTGCGGTTGTGAAATAGACACCTACGGAATCTCTCTCCCCGATCGGGGTTACCTGTTTCAGATCGTAGTCAAACCCGCCTTCGTAAAAATCGAGCCGACGCAGCGCCTCGGCATCTGCGGCAAGGACTACACCCTGTGCAACCTGACCCGGTGCCTCGACCAGGATCGGAAAACTTTCGCCTTCCACCCAACATACTTTGTGATCGGCCAGTTTTGCCGCGCGTAGCTCTTCCATCGAAACTGGTCGTCCCAGAACGGCTTCGAGCAGCGGAACATGGCACAGGGTGCCATAGAAAAACAATGTTTGCATCCGTTGGGGTCAGCCCCATTCCTTATGTGCTTTGACAGTCAAAAAGCCACAAACAATACCGCCAATTAGCAAGGTCAAAACTATTTCTGTTGTGCGGATCATCTGAAGGTATTCCAGCATAATCTGAAACACGGCGACCACTGCCTCCGTACCCCCTTTGTAGGTCTTACGCAGGCTGAGTTTCACCATTTCGGAAGAAGCGAAGATAAACACGGCAAGGATTGTCATCGCAAAGGTTGTTGTCAGCCCGCCGCCAACCGCCCCACGAAACCCGTCATGCGCCTGTTTGCCCATGATCTTCCAGCCGCAAATCAAACCGCAAACAGCACAAACCGGGCCAAGCATGGTTGTTGGTGTGCCTTCGGTAAGGTGTTTGATCACAAGGCCCGACGTCAGAAATGCAAGCCCTGCATATAGTATTGCCGCAACCAATCGGGAGCCTGTAGGCATTTGTCCACTCTTTGTTTATTTGACGTTTCTGTAATCCAGCTTTGCAGAAATTCGGAATAAAAGCACCAAAAATGTCATCTCTGAAGACGTGTTAAATCACGCTGTCCAGCGCATTGATCAACGCCTTGACTTCGCTTTCGGTGGTATAATGCACAAAGCTCAGCCGTAATACGCCTTCGTCTGGCGAAATCCCCATCGCTGCAAGTGCCCGCACCGCGTAGAAGTCTCCGCCGCCGGCCATGATACCCTGTTTTGCCAGCGCAGCCGCTGCAGCACCCGGATCACCCTTGACCGCCACAGCGACAGTTGGCGCCCGGGCTTCTGCCCTCGCCGGGCCAAGTAGGCGCGCAGAGTTTTTCTTTTCAAGATAATCCAGGAGCGGTTGCAGCAGTTTCACCTCATGGGCGCGCATCAGGTCATGAACGGCCTGCCCCTTTTCTGCCGCCGTGGCCGTCGTTGTGGCCGCCCCGCCGTAATGATGCGCATAAAGACGGTCTACATAATCCGCCATCCCCGCACAGGCCGCAACTTGCGCATGATCCGGCCCAGCCGGTGTGAACCGTTTGTAAAGCGATCCTGCATTGAAATAATGCCCCTGATTGGGCAAGGTTTCGCCCAACGCCCTGCGGATCACCATGATCCCCTGATGCGGCCCATAGGTCTTATAGGCGGAGAAAAGGTAGATATCCGCGCCAAGGGCCGCAACATCCGGAATTCCATGCGGCGCGTAGCTGACGCCATCCACACAGGTGAACACCTGCCTTGGCGCAGATCGCGGCAACGTCATTGATCTCACCCACCACGTTGGAACAATGCGGGAAACACAGCAGTTTCGCTTTGTCGTCGATCAGCTTGTCGAGCGCGGCCGGATCAAGATGCCCGGTTTCCGGGTCAATCTGCCATTCCCTGATCTCGATCCCTGCCTCAGCCAGGCGACGCCAGGGGCCCGAATTTGCCTCGTGGTCCTGATTGGTCACGATGATTGCATCTCCGGGTGCCAGATACGCTCGAAACGCCTGCGCCAGCACATAGGTGTTCTGCGTGGTAGAGGGGCCAAAGCTCACCTCGTCCGTCGCAACACCCATCAACGCGGCAAGGCGGGCTCGCGCCTCATCCATTTCTTCCCCACCAAGGCGGGAAGCCTCGTAAGGTCCATAGGGTTGCACCTTGCGCTGATGGTAAAAGCGCATCAGGCGGTCAATCACGGGTTTGCAGGTATAGCTGCCGCCAGCGTTTTCGAAAAACATCTGCCCGGCGAGCGTTGGTTCGGAAAAGGCGGGGAACTGGCCCCGCACGAAATCAGTATCAAGCTCTCTCATGTGGCGCAGACAACAGGAAATCCCCCCGATGTGCAAGCACCGGGGGGAGCAATCTTTCGCCGCTTCAGCGGGGCTCGCTCATCAGCCCTTTGATGATCGCCCAACACATCAGGAGAAGCACAATCGTGAACGGCAAGCCCGTCGAAATCACCATTGCCTGAAGCGCGGCCAGTCCGCCGCCAAGCAACAGCACAATGGCAACTACGCCTTCAAAGGTGCACCAGAACACACGCTGCGGCAGCGGAGCATCAACCTTGCCGCCAGCCGTGATTGTGTCGATCACCAGCGAACCGGAATCCGATGAGGTAACAAAAAAGACAATCACCAGCACGATCCCGATGGTTGACGTGATGGTCGCCCAGGGAAGCCCTTCGAGCATGGCAAACAGCGAAATCGGCGGGTTGTAACTGTCAATCACCTGCCCCTTGACCGCAGAACCTGCGGGATCTGCGATGACCTGTTCAATCGCCGCGCCGCCAAAGGTCGCCATCCAGAGCACACAGACAAGGCTCGGAATCAGGAGAACACAGATCACAAACTCGCGTACGCTACGGCCCCGGCTGACACGGGCAATAAACATGCCGACAAAGGGTGACCAACTGATCCACCAGGCCCAGTAAAATGCCGTCCAGCCCTGCATATAGCCGGTGTCCTCGCGCCCGATCGGGTTCGACAGGGCAACGATTTCCTGCCCATAGGCCCCTAGCCCCATGAAGAAATCGGCAATGATGCCCCCAACACCTGCGGCAAACATCACAAACAGCAGCAGCGCCGCCGCCACGACCATATTGATTTCCGACAGCACCTTTACGCCGCCATCAAGGCCGCGCATGACCGAAATCAGTGCAACCGCCGTAATCGCCGAGATCAGCAGCACCTGGACCGTGGTGTTGTTTGGCACACCGTAGACATGCTCCAACCCCGCATTCGCCTGCTGCGCGCCAAGGCCCAGCGATGTCGCAAGCCCGAACAGGGTGGCAAACACGGCCAGCGTGTCGATTACATGACCCCACCAGCCCCAGACCCGTTCGCCAAGGATCGGGTAAAACGCCGACCGGATGGTCAGCGGCAACCCCTTGTTGAAGGTGAACAGCGCAAGCGCAAGCGCGACGACCGCATAGATCGCCCAGGGGTGCAGCCCCCAGTGATAGATCGTTGCCGCCAGAGCCATGCGTTTGGCCGCCGCGACGTTTTCTGCGATCAATGCGCCATCTTCGCCAAAGGGTCTGACCGCGCCAAGCGGTGCATCCCCCCAGGGCGTGCCAAAGTAATAGACCGGCTCCAGCACGCCAAAGAACATGAGACCAATGCCCATACCCGCCGCAAACAGCATCGCAAACCATCCTGCGTAGCTGTAATCGGGCGTTGCATCTTTGCCGCCAAGCCTGACCTTGCCCCAGGGGGATACGATCAGCACGAGGCAAAAGATGACAAAGATATTGGCCGCCCCGAGGAAGAACCAATCAAACGTCGATGTCAGATATGGCCGGAGTGCGCCAAATGCTTCTGCCGCCTGTTCCCGAAAGACCAGAGCATAAAATACAAAGGCAACGATCGTCAGCCCGGAAATCAGGAAGACCGGGTTGTGGATGTCAAATCCGAAGGGGCCGAGCCGCCCTTCGACGTTGTCCTGGCCAATTTCATAATCGGTATCGACCTGGGTTTGTTCTGTGGGGTCCGTGGATGCCATTTTGCGTCCTCCCTTAACTGTCCCGTTTCAGGCGTGACAGCCGGGTTCTGTTGCCGGTCCGCCAAGCCCCTACGGCAATAGTTGCACAAAATATAGAAAATTACGACCCGTAGCGCCTATATATGGGGAAAACACGACATATGTGGCAGATTTCAGCGCGGTTTCATCCTTAGTGATCCCACGCCGGCCTCAGCCATTCACATCAACCACGATGCGCCCCTTGACCTGCCCCTTTAGAATATCCGCCCCAAGCTGCGGCAGATCCGAAAGCGTTGCGGACTGAACCATTGCCTCAAGCTTGTCCATTGGCAGATCCGACGCGATGCGCTGCCACGCCCGAACACGGTTGTCATATGGCTGCATGACGGAATCGATGCCCAGAAGGTTCACCCCGCGCAGCAAGAATGGAATAACCGTTGCAGGCAAGGCCGCGCCCCCTGCAAGCCCCACTGCCGCGACGGAGCCACCGTATTTCATCTGCCCCAGCAGCCGCGCCAGCATGTCGCCGCCAACCGCGTCCACGCATCCGGCCCATGTCTCAGCCTCAAGTGGGCGTTTCGTGGTTTCATTCAGCTCTTCACGCGCGACGATACGCGCGGCCCCCAGTGATGTCAGGTAATCCGCTGTTTCCGGTCGCCCTGTCACCGCCGCGACCTCATAGCCGAGATGGGCCAGGATCGCGGTGGCGACAGAGCCAACGCCCCCTGCGGCCCCCGTCACCAGAACCTCGCCTTTTTCAGGGGTCAGCCCGTGATCTTCCAGCGCCTGCACCGCCAGCATGGCGGTGAACCCCGCCGTGCCCACAGCCATCGCTTGTCGTGTGTCAATCCCCTTTGGCAAGGGCACGAGCCATTTGCTTTTGACCCGGGCCTTTTGTGCATAGCCGCCCCAATGTGCCTCCCCCACACGCCAGCCGGTCAGCACCACCTTGTCACCGGGTTTGTAGTCAGAATTGTCCGATGCCTCCACCGTGCCGGCAAAATCAATCCCTGGCACATGCGGATAGTTGCGCACAAGCCCACCCCCCGGCCCGATGCACAGCCCGTCCTTGTAGTTCAGCGTGGAATAGTCGACGGCAACCGTAACATCGCCTTCGGGCAGTTGATCTTCGCTGATCTGCTCCACCGCGGCGCTTGTGGTGCCGCTGTCGTCATCCTTACGCACAATCAGGGCATTAAACATATCGTTTGTTCCTTTGCTTAGGCTTCGTCTGTTTAGGCTTCGGCCGGCATAAATATGAGATCGGTGTCACCAAGGCGCGCGCCTGCTGCAGTCAACATCGCGTGCACCTGCCCCCGGTGATGGGTCTGATGGTTGAAGAAATGGGTCACGCAGCGCGCCAAGGATACCGTCATATCGCGGCCCGCGGCACCGGAATACCATGACAGATCGCCTTCCAGCGCCGCATCATCCACACGTCCGGCCCAATCGACAATCCTGTCGTCCGCGGTCTTGCGCGCCGCCGTCAGCGCACCCCACTCCGGTGCAAAAGCGGCGCTGTCGGGAATGCCAACCTCTGGTGCCGCCCAACCGTCAAAGCGGCTCATCCAAATCGTATCCCCCCAAAGGAGATGTGACAGCGTTGCATGGATTGACCCAAAAAACGCACCCCGATCCTGCCGCCGTGCCGCGTCGCCCAGCCCCTCCGCTGCCGTGTAGAGCGACAGGTTCTGCCAGCGGTTATAGCGTGCCATTGTCAGGCAAAATTCAGCAGTGATCATATGCGTCCCGGCCCCGCCCAATGAATGGGTATGATGTCGCCAGACTTGCCCTCAAAATCCCAGACGCGGCCGTAATCGCGCACCTTGGATTTTAGCCCAACCGCCGGGTAGATCGTCGGCCCCATCCAGTATTGCGTGTTCTGCATCGAAACGGGCGTTTCAGGATCTTTACCCGGGATCATTTCAATCTCCCCCTGGATCTTGCGCCCAACGATGATGCGGCGGCGGCGGCCATCACGTTCGATAATGACCTTTTCGCGTTCTGCGCCGAGGATTTCGGAGACCAGAAAATTGAACACGCCTGTATTGCCACCCGCCGCGCCGGACAGGATTTGCAACAAGCCGTTATAGGCCTTTCCGCTCGCCTTTTCATCGACATAGGCGGCGACCTTCCAGTTGCCTTCGGCCATACGTCCCGGAATGTCGATCAGCAGCGCCACGTTGAGGCCACCGAGGTTTTCGCCTTCAAAATGGCCCTCGTCAATCTGCATGGCAAACCAGGTCTGGCAATACCCATAGGTCGGCGGATGCTGACCAAGCGATATGCCGCAGGGGCAGACCACCTCGCAGGAACAATTCATGAAAAGCTCACCCTTGATTTCCCAGTGCGTCGGGTTCATCCGCCGTCGGCGCGGGTTTTCCATGCGGCTGTCAATGCGTTGCGAAATCGGCAGGCGATCAGCGTCCGGTCGTTTTTTTGCAGGCATTCCTATCCTCCGGCAATCATGGGCCAGCCCGCCACGACGCACGCACCGACAATCAGGGCCAATCCCATGGGTTTAATGACGTAATGCCCGATCTGGGGCAGTTTTTCGAGCACCATGAAAAGCGTCGCAAGGCCCATCCAGGCAAGGTTCATCACCCCGCCTGCAAAGCCTAGCGCCATGAAGCCCCAGCAACAGCCGACGCAGAAAGCACCAAGGCCAAGCCCCATGCGCAGGCCGCCGGCAAAGCCCTGCCGCCAGTTGCCGATGAAATACATCATCGGGCTGTGGCAGACACCGTGGCATACCTCCTTGGCGCGGGTGAACTGGAACATCCCGACCACGAGCAGCAAGCCCGCTGCGAACCCGCGGGATTTCGCAATGCCCAGCATGTCGATCACTCCGCCAAAAAGCAGCGCAAGCTGAACACCCGCAATAACAGCCGCAAACACCAGCCATATCAGAAAATATCCCAACAGCACTCCGAGCCACCCGGCCCTGGTTCCATCCGCGCTGACCATCAGGTCTTCATAGCTCATCAGCGTAGGCACCATCGTCGGCAGCATCATCGCTGCCATCATCGCGCCCCACATCACAAACAGCGGGCCGAATTCTGCCATCGGCATTTTCATGTCCATGCGCGGGTCCATCGCGCGCATCACCTCGCCCATTGCACCGGGTCGCCCTAACAGATCAAGGTCCATGCCCGTGGCCATCACAACCATCCAGCCCCACGCGCCTAAAACAGCGGTGAAAAAGCCCAGCCAACATATGGACCGAAGATTGAGGATCATGGGCAGACATCCTGACTCTGTCATTGCCAAATTAATGTCAGACAATTAAATGTATGACAAATGAAAAAATCCCCAACCAAACCATCTGACCTGTCCACAGAGATCGCGAGCGCCATCCGCGATGCCATCGTCGAAGGGCGTTTGATCGTTGATGAACGGCTGCCCTCAGAGGCCGAACTGTCCGAACAATTCGCCGTGTCCCGCCCGACCATCCGTGAGGCATTGAAACGGCTGGCGGCGCAGAACCTGATCCGCACCCAGCGCGGTGCGACCGGCGGGGCCTTCATTAACCACCTTCGGTTTGAAGACGCCTACGGCCAGCAAATCACCACATCGACTCTGCTTTTGTCGATGAATGAGATCAATTTTGAAACCGCCTGTGAGGCGCGCTTCACGCTCGAACGTGCCTGCGTGGCTTTGGCCGCCCATCGGCGCACGGATGATCATTTGGCGACAATGCGCGCCGAAATCACCCGGCAAGGCCAGCCTGGCCTGTCGGATGAAGCTTTCTGTGCTTCTGATGTGGCCTTTCACCGGGCGCTGGTTGACAGCGCCGCAAACCCGGTTCTGTCCTACCAGCTTGCCGGGGCCGTGGAGGCGATTGAACCCCTGATGAATATGCTGACCTATACCGCCCGTGACAGGGCGCAGGTTGTAGCGCTCCACATCGAAATTGCCGATGCGCTGGAGGCAGGTGACGCCAAAGCCGTGGACGCGGCATTGGCACAACTATCAGCCTATACGCTCGACCTAGCCCGCCAGGCGGAAGCCGCACGACAAGCGCGCCGCCCATCGCAGGGTCGCAAGCCCTAGTTCCGGTTAAACGTGATCGAGCTCTCGTAGCTGTCCCAGGACAGGCTCGTCACCCCGTTGTTGGTGGACCCCTGATAAGAGGGCAGCCCCTGCAGACGCAGCACCGTCACCGACCCATCCGGGCCCAGCGCATCCGCGTGAACCGCGGCCGAGCAGATATCGCTATCCGCCGTAAAGGGGTCACTGCCCCAGACAGCACCGCCAGAAGAGTTGGCACAGGAACAGGTATAGCTGCCCACACCTTCGGGCATCACGTCACAGGCTTCACCGGACATTGCCGTTTTTCCTCCGCCTGCGGAGATGGTGATGCTTTGTCCATATTCGCCCCATTCCCGGGTGGTGACGCCGTTTTGCGTCGACGCGTTGTAAGCGGCTTGACCCGCCACTTTCGTCACGACAATCGCGCCCCCATTTTGACCAACCACGCCTGCATGCTGTGCGGCCGTGCAGATGTCACTGTCGGCCGTATAAGGACCACTGCCCCACACGGAGCCTGTCCGTTCTCCAGCTTCACAGGTGCAGGCATAGGGTGCGTTCCCCTCCGGCAGGGTGGCGCAGGCTTCGCCGCCGCCTGTGACGGCCAATTCAGGCGCGGACACGCGAAAAGAGGCACCATATTCGCCCCAATCATGCGAATTTATGCCGTTTTGTGATGCCGCTGCATAGCTTGACTGGCCCGGTTCCCAGGTCACGATCACCCCACCGCCCTGCGCACCGACGACGCCCGCATGGCGCGCGGCCGTGCAGATGTCGCTGTCACTTGTATAGGGGTTTGCGCCCCAGAGCGAGCGGTTCTGTGCATCCTTTGAGCAGGAACATAAGATCGTTTCCCCCTCGCCCGGCGCGGCGCGACATTCCGGGGCGGCAGAAATCTCTTCTTCAGAATAAGTCTGGGCATAAACTGCACCAAAGCTGAACACACAAAGAAAAATAGCAATGGAAAGGGAGATCCGCATATTCTTTTCCTTCTTCAATAACTTGGCAATGTTTTGTTACCTGAAAACAAGTCTGCGTATGCGGACCGACATCTGTCAACAAATTTGACACGTCAGCACCCTCCCCCCTTGCCAGCACAGACACACGACCTTATCTTTACTGCGTCCTTCGGGACTATGGACATAAACGCGCTCGTAATAAGCGGATCGGACCCGGGGGCGGTAC
>CAYTUW010000059.1:0-14531 GCA_964441435.1 uncultured Rhodobacterales bacterium | reverse complement strand
CTGTAAGGCTGAGCGCGCTTTAGAAAGCCGCATATCCTTGTTTTCAAAGGCCTGACGGCGCCGATCGCCAACACAGCCAAGCGCGATACCCAATGGTGTCAACCGTTGATCGGCGTTGTCGGCGCGCAAGGAAAGCCGGAACTCCGCACGCGAGGTGAACATACGGTATGGCTCTGAAACGCCTCGGGTTGTCAGATCGTCAACCATCACACCAATATAGCTGTCGGCACGGCTGAATTCGATCGCTTCGCGGCCCTGCATCTGAAGGGCGGCATTCAGCCCCGCGACGAGCCCCTGTGCGGCCGCCTCCTCATATCCTGTGGTTCCGTTGATCTGACCCGCTAGATATAGGCCAGGCACACTCTTGACCTCCAAGGTCTGGCGTAGGCTTCGCGGATCAACATAGTCATATTCAATGGCGTAGCCGGGTTGCAGGATCTCTGCATTTTCAAGCCCGGCGATGGATCGCACGTAATCTTCCTGCACCTCCTGAGGCAAAGAGGTTGAAATCCCGTTGGGGTATATGGTGTCATCGTCCAGCCCTTCCGGCTCCAGAAAGATCTGATGCGACTCCTTATCGGCAAAGCGCACGATCTTATCCTCGATCGACGGGCAATAGCGCGGCCCGACCCCTTCGATCATCCCGCCATACATGGCTGAACGGTCAAGGTTTTCGCGGATGATCTGATGGGTTTTTTCGTTGGTATAAGTGATCCCGCAGGAAATCTGCCGCGCCACGACGCCCTTGGAAAGGAAGGAAAACATGACCGGATCATCGTCGCCCGGCTGCATCTCAAGCCCATCCCAGTTAATTGAACTGCTGCGCAGGCGCGGCGGCGTGCCGGTTTTAAGGCGCCCAAGGGTAAGGCCAAAACTGTCGATCCGTTCCGCCAGCCGAACCGATGGCTTATCCCCCATGCGCCCACCCGGACGCGACACATCACCGATATGGATCATCCCGCGCAGGAATGTCCCGGTGGTCAAAACAACAGCACCAGCCCTTATTTTGCTACCATCCGCAAGCATCAACCCAACGACGCGATCCCCGTCCATCAGGAAATCCGTCGCCTCACCCTCTACCACCGAAAGCCCGGCTTGCGCGGCCACCTCGGATTGCATGGCCAGGCGATAGAGCTTTCGATCCGCCTGCGCGCGTGGGCCTTGAACAGCCGGGCCTTTGCGGCGATTGAGCAGGCGAAACTGGATGCCAGCCGCGTCCGCTACACGGCCCATCGCCCCATCAAGCGCATCAATTTCCCGCACAAGATGCCCCTTGCCCAGCCCGCCGATTGCCGGGTTGCAGGACATCACACCAATGCTGTCTTGGGTCAATGTAACAAGGCCCGTACGCGCACCCATGCGCGCGGCGGCAAGCGCAGCCTCCGCCCCGGCGTGGCCGCCGCCAACCACCAGCACATCGAAATCAGATTGTTTCACGTGAAACACTCCTCACTTGCCGAGGCAAAAGCTCGCAAAAATCTCATCTAGCAGATTCTCTACATCGACGCGACCGATCAATGAATCAAGGGCACGAATGGCTGTGCGAAGCTCCTCGGCGGCAAGCTCCGCTATGGGCGCTGACTGGGCCGCCTCCAGCGATGCCAATGCCCGCGTCATGGCAATCCGGTGGCGTTCCCGTGTTGCGACAGATGCGCTGGCCGCACGTTTTGAAAGCTCTGCCGTGATCTGATCAATGAGCGCCCGGACACCAAAGCCCGTCTTACCCGAAATTGCGCCGGGGGCCTCTCCGGTAAGGTCCGCTTTCGCTTGCAATTCAATATCACCGGGCTGCAGATCAATGCCCAGATCACCTCCGTCCCCGCGCAGGAAAACACGCATATCGGCGGCGTTTGCACGTTCCACCGCGCGGGCAACGCCGATCCCTTCGACGTGATCGTCAGTTTCACGCAGGCCAGCGGTATCAAGCATCGTCACCGGCAGCCCGCCAAGGTCCATCCGAACCTCAACAATATCGCGCGTGGTGCCGGCATATTCAGACGTGATCGCTGCCTCACGTCCGGCAAGAGCGTTGAGCAGCGTGGATTTCCCGACATTCGGCGCGCCGATGATCGCCACCTCGAACCCTTCACGGATGCGTTCGGACGTGCGGACACCATCAAGTTCTGTCTGTAGCGACGCCATGACTTTGGTGATGAGCTCTTGCACTTCTGGCGAAACATCCTCCGGCACGTCCTCATCGGCAAAGTCAATCGTGGCCTCGACCAAGGCGGCAGCACGGATCAGATCCACGCGCCAATCTTCGGTCCTGGCGCCCAGCGCGCCAGACAACACGCGCTGCGCCTGTTTTCGCTGCGCTTCGGTTTCCGCGTCGATGAGGTCAGCAAGCCCTTCGACCTGAGCAAGGTCCAGACGTTCGTTTTCAAGCGCCCGGCGGGTAAATTCACCGGGGTCCGCCAGGCGAAGCCCGGGCTGGCGGCTGAGGGTTTCAAGCACGGCAGAAATCACCGCCTGGCTGCCGTGAAGGTGCAGCTCAACCACCGGTTCCCCGGTAAAACTGCGCCCCTTTGCAAAAGGCAGCACAAGCGCCTCATCCAACAACTCATCGCCGTCCCGCAGTTTACGCAGCACGGCGCGGTGACTGTTAGCCAGCGGCCCAGCCAGCCGTTCGGCCACAGACCAGGCATCGGGGCCGGACAACCGGACAACCGCAACCCCCGCCTTGCCGCGGGCGCTGGTGAGGGCGTAAATTGTATCCATCGTTAACGTATTGTTATTAAACGATTATCATGCGTTCATCGAATCGAAGAACTCACCATTTGTCTTGGTCTGCTTGAGCTTGCCAAGCAGGAATTCAATCGCATCCGTGGTGCCCATCGGGTTGAGGATACGGCGCAGGACAAAGGTTTTCTGCAGGTCTTTTGGATCGACCAGAAGGTCCTCTTTCCGGGTGCCGGATTTGAGGATGTCAATCGCCGGGAAGACGCGCTTGTCAGCCACCTTGCGATCCAGCACAATTTCGGAGTTACCTGTGCCTTTGAATTCTTCGAAGATAACCTCATCCATACGGCTGCCGGTGTCGATCAGCGCGGTGGAAATGATGGTGAGCGAGCCGCCCTCCTCAATATTCCGGGCCGCACCAAAGAACCGTTTCGGACGCTGGAGCGCGTTGGCATCCACACCACCGGTCAGAACCTTACCCGAGGACGGCACAACGGTGTTGAAGGCGCGGCCAAGGCGGGTGATGGAATCAAGCAGGATCACCACGTCACGCTTATGTTCGACCAGACGCTTGGCCTTTTCGATCACCATTTCGGCAACCGCCACGTGACGGGAAGCAGGCTCATCAAAGGTGGAGGACACGACCTCCCCCTTCACGCTGCGCTGCATATCTGTCACTTCTTCGGGTCGCTCGTCGATCAACAGGACGATCAGGTAGCATTCCGGGTGATTTTTTTCGATCGAGTGGGCGATGTTTTGCAGGATCACGGTTTTACCCGTCCGCGGCGGTGCGACGATAAGGCACCGCTGGCCTTTGCCGATCGGTGACACAAGGTCAATCACGCGGGCGGATTTATCCTTGATCGTCGGATCCTCGATTTCCATCTTGAGCCGCTCATCCGGGTAAAGCGGCGTGAGGTTGTCAAAGTTGATCTTGTGACGCGCCTTTTCAGGTTCCTGGAAGTTGATTTCCGTCACCTTGGTCAGGGCGAAATAATTTTCATTCTCGCGCGGGGCCTGAATGACGCCATCAATCGTGTCACCGGTGCGCAGGGAATATTGTTTGATCATGTCGGGAGAAACATAAATGTCGTCCGGGCCGGGCAGGTAATTTGCCTCTGGCGACCGCAGGAAACCGAACCCGTCCTGCAGAACCTCCAGCACACCATCACCGGAAATTTCCCAGCCTTCTTCGGCATGTTCCTTGAGGATCGCAAACATCATGTCGCCCTTGCGCATGGTGGTTGCGTTCTCGATCTCCCATTCCTCTGCCATCGCCAGCAGGTCTTTTGGGGTTTTTGATTTCAGTTCAGCAAGGGAAAGGCGGTTCTCGGACATGGGAATACTCAAAATCGGCGCATGGGGCGCATATCAGGGACAGGAATTGGAAAGTGACTCACCGGACGGTAAGCGCCGGATAGATAGGCGTATCAGAAATGAAAGTCAAACAGGACGAACAATCACTGCTATAACAATGATCACGAGCAACAGCGTCGGCAGTTCATTCATCAGGCGATAGTGGCGACCGCTCACCCGATTTTCGCCGCGCATGAAATCCTTGCGTCGCGCAGCCAGCCAGTGGTGAAACCAGGTCATGATCAGGACAGCAGCAGCTTTGAACCAGGGCCAGAAAGCAGACCAGTCAACAAGCCCTGGCGTGAACACAAGACACAGACCAAAGACCCAGGTCGCAGTCATCGCCGGATTCATGATCATGCGAAGCAGCTTTCGTTCCATCTCCTGAAAAAGACTGTCCTGATCGTCCCCCGGGCTGGATCGCTCGGCATGATAGACAAACAAACGGGGCAGATAGAAAAGCCCAGCCATCCAGGTAATCACCGAAATCACATGGAGTGCTTTTGTCCAGGGGTAAAAATCCAGAAGGAAATCCATTTCTTAGCCTTTTCGGTGCCAGCCCCCTCTCAATAAATAATATATATAGAAAGAAAAGATGATGATGATGTTGGGGGACAAGATTTTGGGGATTATGACATTCCCCACAAAGTTGCCCACATGTTGAAATATCACTTGGCTGATTATCCACAGTATTTTGAAATTCAATATAAATACATATTTTCAAGTGGTTACGATAATATAGATGTAGATAACTTCGGAATAAAATTATGAATAACGCGAACATACTGCATCGTATGGCATATTCGGATTATCCTTATCCCCTGTGGACGAAAGGCAAGAAACCGCCGCGAAACGGGCTTTGTTATTCCCATCCCTGTGATAGCTCTGATCCATCGGCATTTCATACCGGCTGTCACCCGCAGGGTTATCAACAAGGTCATACACATGGGCAGAGACATCATACTTGCATCAGCTTCGGAAATTCGCGGTGCGCTGCTAAAAAACGCAGGGGTTGAGATCACTCAGATGCCTGCGCGTATTGATGAAGAGTCCTACCAGGCGGCGATGATTGCCGAAGGGGTCACCCCGCGTGATATGGCTGATCAGCTTGCAGAGCTGAAGGCACGCAAACTGGCGGGGAAACACCCCGAAGCGTTGATTATCGGTTGCGATCAGACGTTGGACTTTGATCGGGGGGTCCTGACCAAGCCGCAAACCAGTGCCGATGCAGCAGGTCAGCTTTCCGCGATGCGTGGAAAGTCGCATAAGCTCTACTCTGCCGCGGTAATTTATGATGGTGGCAAGCCTGTCTGGCGGCACGTCGGGCAGGTGCGGCTGACGATGCACCCGCTTTCTGACAGCTACATTAAGGATTACGTTGTCCGGAACTGGGACTCGATCCGCCATTCAGTGGGTGCATATAAGCTGGAAGAAGAAGGCGCGCGGTTGTTTTCGCGCATCGAAGGTGATTATTTCACCGTGCTGGGGCTGCCGCTGCTGGATATTCTGTCATATCTGGCGTTGCAGGGCATCTTGCCCCGATGACTGAGGATCAGACATGCTTGCAGGCGTAATTGGAAATCCGATTGAACACAGCCGATCCCCGGCGCTGCACGGGCATTGGCTGAAGGTAAACGGCATCAGCGGTCATTATATCCCGATGAAGGTGGAACGCGATGACCTGAAAGAGGTCATCCATATGTTGCCGAAAATGGGCTTCGCCGGAGTTAATGTGACAATCCCGCATAAAGAAGCGGTGCTGGAACTTGCCGACCTAGTAACAGATCGTGCGGCACTGATTGGCGCGGCGAACACGCTGATATTCCGCAAGGACGGCAAGATCCATGCGGATAATACGGATGGCTATGGATTTGTCGAAAACCTGCGCCAGAACGCGCCGGATTGGCAACCATCCGCCGCGCCCGCCGCGGTGTTTGGGGCTGGTGGCGCCGCGCGGGCGGTTATCGCATCCCTTCTTGAGGTGGGTGTGCCGGAGATTTTTCTGACCAACCGCACGCGCGCCCGTGCCGATGCGTTGAAAACGGAATTCGGAACGAAGATAAAGGTGTTTGACTGGGTGCAGGCTGGCAATGTGGTCGATGATGCGGCGACAGTGGTGAACACGACATCCCTGGGCATGGAAGGAAAACCCGCTTTCCGTGTGCCGCTTGATGGGTTGAGGCCCGGACAGGTGGTGACAGATCTGGTCTATGCGCCTTTGGAAACAACGCTTCTGCACGCTGCGAAAGAGGCCGGCTGCACCACAGTAGACGGGCTTGGCATGCTGCTGTTTCAGGCTGCCCCGGCCTTTGAGCGCTGGTTCGGCGTTCGCCCGGTTGTCGACGAAGAGCTGCGCCAGGCGGTGCTGAACGCATGACGGCGTTCCTGATCGGGCTGACCGGATCCATCGGGATGGGAAAATCCACTACTGCGGCGATGTTTGCCGGTGAAGGCGTGCCAATATGGGATGCCGATGCCGCGGTGCACAGGCTTTATCAACCGGGCGGCGCTGCGGTGCCCGCAATCAGGGATATCCGGCCAGAGGTGATCAAAGACGGTGCGGTTGACCGCGACGCCCTGAAACACTGGATCGCAGAGGATAAAACCGCCCTACGCCGGATCGAAACCATCGTACATCCGCTGGTGGCCGCAGATCGGCAAAGTTTCATTGATAATACAAAGGCGCCGATCCTCCTGTTTGATATTCCTCTGCTGTTTGAAACAGGCGTGGATAAACAGATGGATGCAACAGTTGTCGTGTCCTGTGCGCCTGACGAACAGCGCCGCCGGGTTTTGGCCCGCGGAACGATGAGCGCGGCACAGTTTGAGGCAATCCTAAAAAAACAGATGCCGGATGCGGAAAAACGCAGACGGGCGGATTATGTGATAGAGACCGAAACGCGTGACAGCGCGCAGGCACAGGTTCAGGCTGTGCTCAGTGATATAGGGGGGAAAATCGGCAATGCGTGAACTGGTGCTCGACACGGAAACCACCGGGTTTGAACCGGATCAGGGTGATCGGCTGGTTGAAATCGGCGCGGTGGAGCTGTGGAACCATGTGCCGACGGGCAATACCTATCACCAGTATATCAACCCCGAACGCTCCATGCCGGATGAGGCGTTTCAGGTGCATGGGCTGGGGGATGAATTTCTCGCCGATAAACCCGTTTTCAAGGATATCGCTCAGGCATTTCTTGATTTTGTCGGCGATGCAAAGCTGGTGATCCACAACGCCAGCTTTGACATGAAGTTTCTGAACGCAGAGCTTAGCTGGGTTGGTCTTCCCACCCTGCCGATGGATCAGGCGATTGATACGCTTGCAATCGCCCGCAAGAAATTCCCCGGCTCGCCCGCGTCGCTGGATGCGCTGTGCCGACGGTTTGCCATTGATAATTCGGCGCGAACGCTTCACGGTGCCCTGCTCGATTCCGAAATTCTGGCAGAGGTTTATCTGGAACTGATCGGCGGGCGGCAGCCGGATTTTGCGCTGGCTTCCGGTGCGGGCGACTCAGCTGATGGAACAACAGAGCAATGGCGCGCAGGCCAACGCCCCAACCCCCTGACCGCCCGCCTGAGTGAGGACGAAAAAGCCGCCCATGCCGAATTCATCGGCAAACTGGGCGGCGATGTAGTCTGGAAGCGGTATCAGGAAACCGGCTGACCAGCCTTTTCAGCTTCGGCGCGCCGGGCGAGTTCCTGACGATAAAGCGCAACAAAATCAATGTTATCGAGGTTCAGCGGCGGGAAGCCACCATCCCGTGTCACATCAGAAATGATCCGGCGTACAAAGGGGAACAGCATGCGCGGGCATTCGATCAGTAGATAGGGATGCATCTGTTCATCGGGCACGTTTTCGATGTGGAACAGCCCACCATATTCCATCTCAAGCAGGAACAGTGAATCCCCACCCGCCTTGTTTTTCGACGTGATCGTTAGCTTGATGATCACTTCATAATGGTGCTCTTTCTCGCGCTTTTTTGCGTCAAGATTCACCTGAACCTGGATGTCGGGTTGCAGTTCGCCCTTGATGCCCTTTTGCGCCAGGATATTTTCAAAGGACATATCCCGGATGAACTGCGTCAGCACCTGCATCTTGACGGGTTGCGGGGTTGCTGCGGCGTCGGGTGTGTTGGCTTCGGCCATGGGTTTCTCCGGAATGGAAATGAATTTCATGCCTCTTAGCAGGTCACCCAGAAAGGCTCAACCAATGCGGCTAATGCCGCGTCCAGCCGGACGGCGAATGGGTCGGACGCTGATCGGGTGGCACTTCATGAAATTCTGCATCAATGACACCTTCGTCGCGCGGTTCGGGGCGGGACTCAGATCGGGTTGCAAAGGACTGCACCTTTATCCGCGTGCGCAGATAGCGAAACGCGGCCGCGCGCACCGGCGGGATCAGCATCAAAAAGCCAAGCGTATCGGTGAAAAACCCCGGCGTCAGCAACATCGCCCCGGCAAAAAGGATCATCGCGCCATGGGCGAGCGGTTCTGTCGGGTCGCGCAGATCACTGAATGAGCTGCGGATATTCGTTAGTGCCGCCAGACCCTGCGCGCGCATCAGCCAGCTGCCCGCAATCGCTGTCAGCACAACGATCAGCAAAGTCGGCCAAAGCCCGATGGCCCCGCCAACCTGTATAAACAGCGCGATTTCGATCAAGGGAACCGCGACAAAGATCACGAACAGCCACATTACGGCGAACACTCCTCTGCTATGGTGGACTTGACCCCACCCCTGCCCTACATAGTGATGCAGAATAGAAATTACAGCCTTTAGCGAGGGTTTGATGACATCATCCGCAATTCAACTGCTGGTTCTGGCGGCGGTTGCCGTTTTTCTGATCCTGAAGCTGCGCAGCGTTCTGGGCACACGTGAAGGATTTGAAAAACCGCCGATTACTTCTGCGGATAGCTCGGGGGCGCGGCGTGGCAACTTCGAGGTGATCGAAGGCGGCCCCGACCGTGACATCACGGATCATGTTCAGGAAGACAGCCGCGCCGCCGATGCGCTGACCGCAATGAAAGCGGCGGAACCGAGCTTTATGGTTGGTGAATTCCTGCAAGGGGCGAAAGGCGCCTATGAAATGATCCTCATGGGGTTTGAGCGCGGCGATCTGGACGCAATCAAACCGTTTCTGGCAGATGACGTGTTTGACACTTTTGTTGATGTGGTCGCCGCACGCGAGGATCAGGGGCTGACGATCGAAGCGGAATTTATCGGTGTGCGTGAAACCACGCTGCTGGATGCGAATTTTGATGCCACAAGCGGTGAAGGCGAAATCAAGGTCCGGTTCGTTGGTGAACTGACCTCTGTCGTGCGCGACAAGGGCGGTGATGTCGTCGAAGGCAGCCCCACGGACGTCAAACGGCAAAAGGACATCTGGACCTTTGCCCGTCAGATGGGTGCGGACAACCCGAACTGGCTGCTTGTTGCAACGGGCGAATAAGGCGCGGGGCCCGGCATGCGTCAGGCGCTGTGCTTCAGCTTTCTCTGTCTTGTGTCCGTGATGACAGGCAGCGCAAAGGCAGAGGTGCAGCACAGCCTTTTAAGGTTTGATGACCTGGCTGGCTGGGCAGAGGATGATCACGATCAGGCGCTGGATGTGTTCCTTGATACCTGCGGCGATATGGATGGCTCTGAATGGACATCGCTTTGCGCCTTTGCCCGGACCCAGCCCAGCGCGCGCACATTTTTCGAAATGTTCTTTCGCCCGGTGTTGGTGGAGGACGGCGAAGATATGTTGTTCACCGGGTATTTTGAGCCGGAGCTCAGTGGATCGCTGACGCCAGGCGGCCGCTACCGATATCCACTTTACCGCAAACCGCCCGAAGTGTCCGGCCGCTGGCTGACCCGGCGCGAGATTGAGGAAACCAATGCCCTGGCCGGGCGTGGCCTTGAAATCTGCTGGGTCGATGATCCGGTGGAATTGTTCTTTTTGCAGATCCAGGGATCGGGCCGGGTGCGCCTGCCCGATGGTAATGTGATCCGTGTCGGCTATGGTGGGGCGAACGGGCACCCCTATCGCTCCATCGGGCAGGAACTGGTCCGGCGTGGCGTGTTCAACCAGCATCAGGTCAGCGCGCCGGTGATCCAGAACTGGGTTCGCCGCAACCCTTACGACGGTGCAGAGCTTTTGCGCCATAACCCGTCGTTTGTGTTTTTCCGGCGGTTGCGCAATGTCGGTGCTGAAAAGGGGCCGCTGGGTGCGATGAACCGGTCGATCACCACCCTGCGCAGTATCGCGGTTGATCCGCGATACACCCCGCTCGGTGCGCCGGTCTGGATCGAAAAGGAGGGCCGCGACCCGATGAACCGCCTGATGGTCGCGCAGGATACGGGATCTGCGATCAAAGGCGCACAGCGGGCGGATGTGTTTTATGGCACAGGCGACAGTGCCGGCGAAATGGCCGGGCGGGTTCGGGACGGCGGGCGCATGGTGATGCTGTTGCCGATCCAGCTGGCGTTTGAACTGGTGCCGGAGGGGGAAAGTTGAGCCGTAGGGGCAGGCCGCTCCGCCCGGAGGAGGAAGCGCTGTGGAAAAAAGTCGCCGACAGTGCCGCACCCCTGAACCCAAAGGCCAAAGCCAGCAAAGCCCCACTGATCCAGCCGATGAAACCCGCGCCGCCGCCGCGCGACCCGATCCTGCCTTTTAACATCGGTGACAGGGCACTGGCAAAGCCGCAGGGCCTGACACTTTCCCCGGCAATCGCCGAACAGATGGGTGCCGCCCCTGTAGAAATGGACAGCAAATCCTTTCGCAATCTGAAACGTGGAAAGCTGTCACCCGAGGCACGGATTGACCTCCATGGCATGACGATGGATCAGGCGCATGGGGCTTTGGTGCCATTTGTGCTTGATGCACATCAGGCAGGCAAGCGGCTGGTGCTGGTGATCACGGGCAAGGGCAAATCGCGTGACGATGGCGGGCCGATCCCGATGCGGCGCGGTGCGTTGCGTCATGCGGTGCCGGGCTGGCTGCGTGCGCCGGGCCTGGGAAACGTCGTGCTGCAAATCACAGAGGCCCACCAGAAGCACGGCGGCAGCGGGGCCTATTACGTCTATCTCAGGCGCAGGCGTTAACCCGGCGGGCGCGACAGAATGATCCCGGTCACGTTCTGGACCACAACAACTGTGCCGGGGATCAGGCCAATTCGTGCAGAAGGATCATCAGCAAAACTCTGTTCGATCCGGTTCAAACGCCGCAGAAGGGCGATCAGTTCCGGCGATGTGGCAGCGGGGAAATGGCCCAGCCCTTCGGAAAAGTCGCTGACGTTTATGAGCGTTACCTCATGATCAGCCAGAACCGCGGGATCGGTGACATTGCCAAGCCGTGCCGCCCGCCCCGACAGCCGCGCGGACAGTTGCAGCGCCCTGTCACGCGAAGACGTGAGGATAACAAAGGGCTGCGGCAACGGCCCGGTGCGGCGCAGTTGCTGTTTGAACACATCAACATCAATATCCGCAGAGATCAGCACCACCCCATCCAGCATCTGCCGAAGGTCCGGCCCGCTTCCAATCGCCATCTGGCGGAGGACCTCCACCGTCAGAAGTGAGCCCATGGAATGCGCCACCAGCAGAATATCCTCTGCCCCGGCGGCATGGGTGGCGCGGATCAGCTCCTCCAGCCCGTCGCGGGCAAAAAGCATCGAATCCCGGTCATAGCCATAGCCCAAAGGGTGTGCCGCACTGGGCCAGGAATAATGCACTGCAACATCCGCAAGGCCCATATCGTGCTGCATCTGGGCGATGCGATACACCCCATCGGCAAAGCTGTTGTTGAACCCGTGAACATAGATCGTGACGGCGCGGCCCCCGCGCGGTTTCTGGCGCAGCACTTGGGCCAGCGCCGCCGAAAACCCCGCCGCATCGGCAAACCGCGTGTCAGAGGTCGCAAGGAAATGACGCGCGGGATCGGCCCCCCCGCGGGAGCGTTCGACATCCCCCGGCGCGTGATCGGGTGGAACGGAAATGTCAAACCGCGCATAGCTGACAGCCGCGCTGCGGTCGGATCCGAACAATGTTTCAGGATCCGCGCCGCGTGTCGTGCCGACAAAAACAGGGTGGATCGCACCGCCCGTCGCATCGGGCGCAACAATGATCGGATCACGCGGCGCGCAGCCCGCAAGGGCCACAACCAGAAGGATATGGAACAGCCATTTCATCCCGCATGTGGTAGCAGGATCAACGCCCGCTGGCTACAACACGTAACGGCTGAGGTCGGTGGATTTGGTCAGCTCGCCAAGGTTATCCTCAACGAATTTTGCATCCACTTTCACCTTTTCGCCGGATTTGTCCGGGGCGGTAAAGCTCAGCTCCTCAAACACGCGCTCCATCACGGTATAGAGCCGCCGCGCACCGATGTTTTCGACCGACTGATTCACATCGGCGGCGATTTTCGCCAGAGCGGCAATGCCATCCTTGGTAAAGGAAACCTCCACCTCCTCCGTCCCCATGAGGGCGGTGTATTGAAGCGTCAGCGCATTGTCCGTTTCGGTGAGGATGCGGACGAAATCCTCCTCCGTCAGGGCACGCAGGTTGACACGGATCGGCAGGCGGCCCTGAAGTTCCGGCAGCAGATCAGAAGGCTTTGCAATGTGAAACGCACCAGAGGCGATAAACAGGATATGGTCGGTTTTGACCGGCCCGTGTTTTGTTGACACGGTGGTCCCCTCGATCAGCGGAAGCAGATCGCGCTGCACACCTTCGCGGCTGACGTCGCCGCCGCGGGCCTCTTGCCGGGCGGCGACTTTGTCGATCTCATCAAGAAAAACGATGCCGTTCTGTTCGACCGCTTCAATCGCCGCGCGGTTCACGGTTTCATCGTCGAGGATCTTGTCCGCCTCTTCACCGACCAGCACCTCATAGCTTTCGGCAACGGTCATTTTGCGCCGCGTGGTGCGCCCGCCCATGGCTTTGCCAAAGATATCGCCAAGATTCATCATCCCCATGTTCTGCCCCGGCTGGCCGGGAATTTCGAACATCGACATCGGGTTGGAATTATCAGCGACATCCAGTTCGATCACCGTGTTATCAAGCTCGCCTGATTTCAGCTTTTTGCGGAACATGTCGCGGGTGCCTTCGCGCGCGCCCTCGCCCGCGATGGCGTCAAGCACGCGGTCCTCTGCTGCCTGATGCGCTGCGGCTTTCACATCCTCACGCATATATTCGCGGGTCTGGATAATCGCGGCATCCACAAGGTCACGGATGATCTGTTCGACATCGCGGCCGACATATCCGACCTCTGTGTATTTCGTGGCCTCGACCTTGATGAAAGGCGCACGCGCCAGTTTTGCAAGGCGGCGGGAAATTTCGGTTTTCCCAACCCCGGTCGGCCCGATCATCAGGATGTTTTTCGGATAAACCTCATCGCGGATGTCATCGGGAAGTTGCTTGCGCCGCCAGCGGTTGCGCAAAGCCACGGCGACGGCGCGTTTGGCATCCTTTTGCCCGATGATGAAGCGGTCAAGCTCCGATACAATTTCGCGCGGGGTGAGGTCTGTCATTCATTTATCTCTTTGCTTGTCGTCCAGGGCGGCAGGCGGTCCTTGCCGGGGAAATTCGGCAATGCACCGACGATACCACCCCTGATCTTTTCCCAGAACGCGCCAAGCAGCACAAGGAAGAGGCCAAGGAAAAAGATGAACACCCAGATCCCGGTGTCGGCAATGGTTGCAAGCAGCGCCACCGCATAGCCAATGCCGGAGATAAGGAAACTGCGCCGATCAATCACAATGGCAAACACAGCCATAAGCACCAGAAATGCGGACAACATCACATAACCGCTGGCGCTGTCGGCCTCAAACAGGGTGAGCGCCACGGTGTTCACAATGGCGGGGGCTGCGATGATATGCAGCCAGAACCCCTGCGCGGACCGCCGCGTTACGCGGTGCGGGTCAGACATATCAAAGCGCATGGCAATCATGAGGCCGATCAACCCAAGGGCGAGTGTCACCCAGGGAAAGGCGGAATTGGCCGAAAGGACAAAGATTTCATCAAAATCGCCAAGCTCCTGCCCGGTCAGCGTGGTGACGGCAAAGGCCGTGACATAGGTGCCAAGCGCGATGATGAGCATGGCAAAGGGCACGCGGAACAGCAGCCAGTATCCCAGCATCAGAACCGTGGTCAGCCCGGGGATGAAGGCCACAGCGCCGCCGTCGCTCAGATCAAGCAGGTCCGCGATGGCATAGCCAGCCTGATTTGACGACAGGGCAAACATGATGGCGAGCGCAATCGACGGCGCGACCATCCGACGGATGCGGGTGAAATAGGCTGCGGCAAAACCGAGGCCGAGCATTCCCAGAAGAGCAAAAGTCAGGAGCGGCGCGCCGGGTTGGCTGCTGATCCAGGACATGGTGCCAGTGATGCCGCTGTAGCCCGCATAAAGGATGGCGAGGCCAATCACGACAAAGATTTCGTTGAAACCCCGGAACAGCTCAAACGGCTCATCCAGCCCGGCGAGGTTTTCTCGCGCCCCACGCCGCGCATCAGAGAGGGAGGT
>CAYTUW010000058.1:0-14559 GCA_964441435.1 uncultured Rhodobacterales bacterium | reverse complement strand
CTACGCCGAAGCTGAACGTGTCAAAGGCGACACCGGTGAGAACCTGATCGGCCTGCTCGAACGCCGTCTTGACGCCGTTGTTTACCGCGCGAAATTCGTGCCGACCGTTTTTGCTGCGCGCCAGTTCGTGAATCACGGCCATGTCAAAGTGAACGGCAAGAAGGTGAACATCCCGTCCTACCGCGTGAAGGAAGGTGACGTGATCGAAGTGCGTGACCGTTCCAAGCAGCTTGCTTCCGTGCTCGAAGCCTCGCAGCTCGCTGAACGCGATGTTCCGGACTACGTGGAAGCAGATCATTCCAAAATGACCGCAACCTTTGTGCGCACGCCTTCCCTTGGCGACGTGCCTTATCCGGTCATGATGGAACCGAACCTCGTGGTGGAATTCTACGCGAAGAACTAAACACTTCGCTGATCTTCTGGAAAAGCCGCGACGGGAAACCGCCGCGGCTTTTTCGTTGTGGCAGGGGCGGCGCGCCGATAGAAATGGCAGGAACAAAAAAGGCCATGTGATGAGCGATTTGCCGACACCAAAGCCGGGATTGATGGACATCGCCCTTTATGAGGGCGGGCAGTCCGCGCTTGCGGGCGTGCGCAATGTTCTGAAACTGTCCTCAAACGAAAACCCGCTTGGGCCAAGCCCTGCGGCCATGGCCGCCAGCCGGGATGCGGTGGCGGAGCTGCACCGCTACCCATCAACTGACCACGCCGGTCTGCGCGGCGCGATTGCAGAGATGCACGGGCTTGATGCGGATCGGATCATCTGTGGTGTCGGCTCGGACGAGGTGTTGCAGTTTGTGACCCAGGCCTATGCCGGGCCGGGGGATGAAATCATCTACACCGAACATGGGTTTTCGATGTATCCGATCCTCTGCCATATGGCCGGGGCCACGCCGATCTGTGTGCCGGAAACGGACCGCCGGGTGGATGTTGACGCAATTCTTGGGGCGGTGACGGAACGCACCCGCGTTGTGCTTCTGACCAATCCGGGCAATCCAACCGGCACGCTTTTGGCGGGGGATGATCTGATCCGCTTGGCCGAAACGCTGCCAACACATGTGATCCTGGTGATCGACGCGGCCTATGCGGAATATGCCGAAGGCTACGATGGTGGCCTATCACTGGCAGAACGCCTGCCCAATGTCCTGATGACCCGCACGTTTTCCAAGATCTACGGGCTTGGCGGGCTACGCATCGGCTGGGGTTATGCGGCGCGGGCGCTGATTGATGTCATGATGCGCATCCGCCAACCCTTCAACCTGTCGGGCCTTCAGCTTGCGGCTGCCGAAGCTGCGGTTCGGGATCAGGGCTGGGTCAGGGATTGTGCCGACCTGAACGCCGATCAGCGCGCGCGGATCACAGGGGCGTTGCGTCAGCTGGGTATTCAGGCGGATGAGAGCCAGACCAATTTTGTGCTGGCGCGTTTCGCCGACGGGGCAGAAGCCAGCGCAGCGGATCAGGCGCTTAAATCCGATGGGATCATCCTTCGCCGTGTCACGGGGTATGGCTTTCCAGAAGGGTTGCGCATCACTGTCGGGGATGTGGCACAGACAGACCGGGTGATCGCTGCGGTCACACGCTGGCGGGAGGGGAAATAATGGCGAAACTCTATGATCGTGTGGCGCTGATCGGGCTTGGCCTGATTGCCTCATCGCTTTACTGGGCGATTAAGCGTGATGGCCTGGCGGGCGAGGTCACTGGCTATGCCCGCAGCACCGGCACCCGTGAAACGGCGCGTCGGATCGGTCTGTGTGACCGGGTCTGTGACAGCGCGGCAGAGGCGGTCAAAGACGCGGATCTTGTTGTGCTTTGTGTGCCGGTTGGCGCGATGGAGGCGGTGGCAAAGGACATCGCGCCTCATCTGAAACCGGGTGCCACCCTCACCGATGTCGGTTCTGTCAAAGGGGCTGTGCTGGATGCGGTCGGGCCACATGTGCCGGAGGCTGTGCATTTCGTGCCAAGCCACCCGCTTGCAGGAACCGAACATTCCGGCCCGGAAAGCGGATTTGCAGAGCTGTTTGAAAACCGCTGGTGGCTGATCATTCCGCTGCCTGGTGTGCCGCGTGCACCGATTGATCGGCTGCGTGCGCTTTGGGAAGCGGTTGGATCGCACGTGGATGAGATGGACCCCGAACATCATGACCTTGTCCTGGCTGTGACAAGCCATGCGCCGCATCTGATCGCTTATACGATGGTTGGCGTGGCCGATGACCTGCGCCGCGTGACGGATAGTGAAGTGATCAAGTTTTCCGCTGCCGGTTTCCGCGACTTCACGCGGATTGCCGCATCTGATCCAACGATGTGGCGCGATGTGTTCCTCAACAACAAAGAGGCGACTCTCGAAATTCTGGGCCGCTTTACCGAGGAGCTTTTCGCCTTGCAGCGGGCAATCCGCACGGGGGATGGGGATCACCTGTTCGATTATTTCACCCGGACAAGGGCCATTCGCCGTGGTATCATCGAAGCGGGGCAGGATACGGATGCGCCGGACTTCGGGCGCGCAAAAAGCAAGGATTGAGCGAGCCGTGATAGTGCGCCGAAGCCTTTTGACAGCGTTTTTTGCCCTGCTGGCTTCTGTAGTTTCGGCCTTGGCCTCTGCACCGGAGCGATCGCTGCGGCCCACGCCCCGGCCGACTGGGCAGAGCATCACCGAAACGCTGCCGCGTGTGGTTCACATTCCGGTTTATTACAGTGCCGACATCCGGCCCGTGCCGCGCCCGGTGGCGCAATCGGCGGCGGCCACCCCGCCAAGGGCAACGCCCATTCAGCCCGTATTTGTGGCGGCCACGGTTCCCGGTGTTGTGCGTTCACCACGCCCCCCACAGCGCCCGCGGATCATTCGGCGGGTCGTGGCCACGACACCGCCAGCAACGCAACCCACCGCTGCGGTGCCGCCGCCACGCCGCACCGAAACACGTGCGGAACGCCGCCGCCGCGAACGCGAAGAACGCCGCGCTGCGCGCCGCGCCCGTCGGGAAAATGCCAGCCAGCCCCTGCGCGGCTCGGTCTGCGGTAGCCGTGGAATTCGTGGGGAGCAGATTTCACGGATCCGGGGGGCCGGCGGCTGTGGCATCGACAACCCGGTGCGCATCACTGAAGTGGATGGTGTTGCGCTTTCAACACCTGCCACCGTGAACTGCGATACCGCGCGCGCGCTGCAAAGCTGGCTTCGGGATGGGGTCACGCCAGCGGTGGGGCGGCTTGGCGGCGGGGTGCAATCGCTCCGGGTGGTTAGCCATTATTCCTGTCGCACGCGCAACAGCCAGCGCGGGGCGCGCCTGTCTGAACATGCCAAGGGCAATGCGATTGATATTGCGGCATTCCGGCTCAACAACGGGTCGGTCATTGACGTTGAAAGCGGCTGGAACCGACGTGCCCAGAGCCAGGTCTTGCGTCAGATGCACCGTTCGGCCTGTGGCACCTTCGGAACGGTGCTTGGCCCCAATGCCGACCGCTTTCATCGTGATCATTTCCATCTGGATGTCGCCCGCCACCGGGGCGGGGCCTACTGTCGCTAGCGTAAGCGCGGTGCCGGGCCCAGCGCCAACGGGCCGAAATATAACAACCCGTCCCGCAGGGTCAGGTCGGTTTCCAGGTTGTCGGGGTCACCATCGGCGGCGGCAAGCGGTGCAATCGCGCCTTCCCAGATCGGATCGACCAACCCGACCGCGGCGAGCATTTGAAACACCTCGCGCCAGTTTCGGGCGCTCAGCGTGAGCGTGCCGCTCGCAAAGCCAAGGTGATCGACCCGGAGCGATCCTGACACACCAAGCGAGAGGTGATCCCACCGCAGTTCCGCCTTGCGGATCAGCACCTGTTCCAGACTGGGATTTGTGTCATGGGCGATTTTGTCATCCAGCGTGGCTGTTGCATCAATGTCCAGCGCGTCGACCACGTCGTGCTGTGCGCCTGCGGGGTCAAGCCGCGCCGTGATGCTACGCGGCAGGCTGACCCGACTGAGCGACAACGCAACGTCATGGGCATATTCCCGGCCTTCTACCTGCTGGGTGGCGATAAATAGCCGGTCGGCGGAGGCCTCTTCCCATCCGTCAATCAGGATCAGGGGCGCGGTTGCATCAAGGCGGAACCGATCAAGCGCGAGGCTTTTGTTGGGTTCGACCACCAGACTTGCGCGCAGATCCTCGCTCCGGATGGTCACCCCGCCACCGGGGAAGTCGAAACGCTGTTCCTCTGGCCAGACGGCCACAAGATGATAGGGCTTGTAGCTGAGTGCGAAGGCCTGAAAAAACGGCGCGCGCCATCGAATACCGCTGGCGGCATGGGTCAGATCGACTTCGTCAATGGTGGTGTCAAAACGGTTGGGAAATCCCTGCACCCGAAGCCCGGCATACGCGATGCTGACCCCATCGTTCTCCGCTCCGTCGAGATAAGCCCTGAGTTCGGATTCCAGAACAGAGGAGCCAACATACCAATAACCGCCCCATAACCCCGAAAGAACAACAAGTATCACGGTAAGCAGGCGCATTCTGGACCTTCCAAACTGACGGTATCTGGTATTTACAGGGACGGGTATAAAAGGGCCAGTATGATGAATGACAACGGCTTTTGGGTGTTCGGATATGGGTCCCTCATGTGGAACCCGGAATTTCCCGTGGCCGAACGGCATATTGCGCGGCTGGAGGGATGGCATCGGTCGTTCTGTATGCGCTCAATCCATCATCGTGGGTCCGTTGCGGAACCTGGGCTTGTGCTGGCGCTTGACCGTGAGATGGGCGCCTTTTGCGATGGTATTGCTTTTCGTGTGGCGGGTGAACACGCGGGGGTGACTCTGGCTGATCTGCGCGAAAGGGAATTGATTTCATCGGCTTACCTGGAAACCACCCAGAATCTGACGCTCAGGGATGGCCGTAGGATTGAGGCCATCACTTATGTCATAGACCGTGATCATGCGCAGTATTGCGGCGGCTTGCCGCTTGAGGAACAGGCGAAAATCATCGCCCATGCCCGGGGCGGGCGCGGGCCTAACAGTGAATATCTCTATAACTCGGCTGACCACCGGGAGGAGCTTGGCCTCAGGGATGCGGACCTGAGCTGGCTCGCGCAGAGGGTCAGAACGCTGGTGCCCTGAAAATTCCGTGGCCTTTCAGCGCGGTTATGCCTATCCTGCGCAAAATGAAATGAGCGACAGGAGCGTCCGATGGTGGGCCAGCCGGATCGCGAGACCGAGCCGTATTTTTCGCAACCCGTTCAACAGATCCTGACGATGCTGGTGGTGCTGGGGCTGGTGGCCACGGGGGGCTATGTTGCCTTTCCACGTGTGGCGCCTGTTTTCCTGGCAAACCCTTACCTGAACGGATTTATCGCGCTGGTCTTTGTCATCGGCGTCATCGCCTGTTTCTGGCAGGTATTGCAGCTGATTTCATCGGTGAGCTGGATTGAAGGGTTTGCGGCAGAACGCGTCGGCCATGAAATGACCAGCGCGCCACGGTTGCTTGCGCCGCTGGCGGCGCTGCTGCGAACACGTAGCTCCTCCCGTATGCAGATCAGCACCGCCTCCGCCCGGTCAATTCTTGATTCGGTTGGCACACGGATAGATGAGGCCCGCGACATTACGCGCTACATTGTCAACTTGCTGATCTTTCTGGGTCTGCTTGGTACGTTCTACGGATTGGCAACGACTGTCCCTGCGCTGGTTGAAACCATCAGTTCCCTCGCCCCGGAAGAGGGCGACGAAGGTGTCCTGGGAGTGGAAGTTTTCGGTCGGCTGATTGCCGGGCTTGAGGATCAGCTTGACGGCATGGGTACGGCCTTTGCCTCCTCTCTTCTTGGGCTTGCTGGCTCGTTGGTTGTGGGGCTTTTGGAACTGTTTGCAGGGCATGGCCAGAATCGATTTTATCAGGAACTTGAAGAATGGCTTTCCACGATCACCCGCCTTGGCTTTGCTGGCGGTGAAGGTGAGGCAGCGGACCAGACACAGGTTGCCGCCGTATTGGATCACATGGCTGAACAGATGGAAAATGTGCAGGCACTGTTCGCACAATCCGACGTCAATCGCGCTCTGCTGGATGACCGGATCAGCACCCTGATTTCCACACTGGAGAGTGAGGGAACCGGGCGGCCCGATGATCAGCAAGAGCTTTTGCAACGGGTGACAGAAGGGCAGGAAAAAGTCCTGGCCGCCCTGAACGCACAGCAGGAAGAAAGTGGCGCCCATGTCGATGCCGAAAGCCGGATGCGGCTTCGGTCGATCGACGTGCAGCTATTGCGTATCCTCGAAGAGATTTCCGCGGGACGGCAGGAAAGCGTCGCTGATCTTAAGGCCGAGCTGAACCAGGTTGCGCAGGCACTTCAGGCGCTGGCGGCGCCGCTGGGACGCAGATAAATGGCTCTGTCGCGGCGCACCGGACAAAAATTCCAAGCCTCTATTTGGCCGGGTTTCGTCGATGCGATGACCGCATTGCTGCTGGTTCTCATGTTCGTGCTGACGATTTTCATGATCGTTCAGTTTATCCTGCGTGAAACCATCACGGGGCAAGACAAAGAACTCGATTCACTTGCGGCACAGGTGGCGAGCCTTGCAGACGCTCTGGGTCTGGAACAAAACCGGACAGTGGAACTGGAAGGCGAACTTTCTGCCCTCGGGGCGACGCTTGAGGGTGCGCAGGCAGAGGTTGCCCAGCAGGCCGCACTGATTGCCAGCCTGCAAAGCCAGACCGAGGCACAGGCGGCCTCTATCGCCAGTTTTGAACAACAGGTGGCGAGCCTGATTGCGGAGCGGGATCAGGCCCTGGGGCGGGGGCAGATTCTGGCCACACAGGTTGAGGATCTGGAAGCCGCCCGGCAGGTTCTGATTGACGAACAGGAAGCGTTGCAACTGGCGCTGGCACAGGCCCGCAGTGAAATTGACGAAGGGGCAGAGGCCGCGCGGCTTGCCGCGGCGCGGCGTGATGCGCTTCAGGCATTGATTGCCGATCTGCGTCGGCGCGGTAGCGAGGCAAGCGGTGAAAACGAAGCCCTGGCCGCCCGGATCGACGAAATGGCGGCGCTTGTCGCCCGGCTTGAGGGTGAGCAGGCGGAGGTGGCAACGGCCAATGTCGATCTGGAATCCCGGCTGCAGGATCTGCAGGCTCGCCTGACGGAAGAGGAGGCGGCACAGCTTGCCGAATCCCTCGCGGCGGAGGTGTTGCGGCAACGATTGGCAGAGGCCGATGCCGAGCTGACAGCGATGACTCTTGCGCTTGAAGAACAGCGGCGCAAGGCGGAGGAAACGCTGACCCTGCTTGCCGCGGCGGAAGCCGCCCAGACGGATCTTGGTGATCGGCTAGCAGCGGCGCTGATTTCGCTCGAGGCCGCAGAGGGCGAGAATCTGTCACTTGAGGAGCAGCTTGCCTCCGCTTTGGCGCTCGCGAATGCGGACCGCGATGAACTTGCCGGGCAGCTGGCAGAGGCGAATGCCGCCCGCGCCGCAGCAGAGGAAGCCTTGCGGGGGGCAGAGGTTGAGCTTTCTGTGTTGGGGGAGGTCGCTGAGGAAAAAGTGGCGCTCAATGCGCAGCTTGTCCTTGCGCTGGCGGCACAGGCGGCCGCAGAAGACGCACTAAATTCGGCAGAGCTTAATATGTCCGAGTTGCGGCAGGCCGCCGAGGAGAATGAAGGGCTAAAGCTGCGGATCGAAGAGCTTTTGGCCGCGGTGGCCGCACACACGGCAGAATTGGAGCGGGCAGAGGGCGAACTGGCGGCTCTGGGGCCTGTTGAGGCCGAGAACCTGAATTTGCGCGGGCAGCTTGAACGGGCGTTGGCAGCACAGCAGGCGGCGGAAGAACTGGCCAGTTCCGCGTCTACATCAGTCGAGGATCGCAACCAGGCATTGGCCGATGCGATAGCCGCGCGGATCGCCGCGCGCGAGGATGCACAGGCCGCCCTTACCGAAGCCGAACGTCAGGCCGCGCTGCTGGCGGTTGCGAACAGGACATTGGAAGAGGAACAGGCGGCATCAGCTGAAAGTCAGCGGCAGGTGGCGTTGCTGAACCAGCAGGTGGCAAGCCTGCGGGAACAGCTTGGTGCGCTTCAGGCATTGCTTGATGACGCAACGGCACGGGATGCGGCGGCAAATGTGCAGCTTGAAAGCCTGGGTTCACAGTTGAATGCGGCGCTGGCGCGGGAGGCCGCAGAACAACGCCGTCGGCGCGAGTTGGAAGAGGCCGAACGGCTGCGGCTTGAGGCGCAGGCATTGGATTTGGCGCGTTACCGGTCGGAGTTCTTTGGTCGGTTAAGGGATGTTATCGGATCCCAAAGCGGGATCAGAATCGTCGGCGATCGCTTTGTCTTTGCCTCTGAGGTTCTGTTCGAGTCCGGTTCGGCAGAACTTTCGGCGGCGGGGCAGGCGGAAATCGCCAAGGTTGCAAATATTCTGAATGAGATATCAGATCAGATACCGCCGGAAATTGACTGGGTGATCCGCGTGGATGGGCATACGGACAATATCCCCCTTGGCGGGGCTATCGGGCGGTTTCAGGACAACTGGGAACTCAGCCAGGGGCGTGCCCTGTCAGTGGTCCGCTACATGATCGACGGGTTGGGAATTCCACCTAACCGCCTGGTAGCTGCGGGATTTGGCGAACATCACCCGATCAACCCCGAAGACAGTCGTGAAGCGCGTGCACAAAACCGGCGGATTGAGCTGAAACTGACGGAGAAATAGCAGCCTACTGAATAGATACGGCGCCGAAGGAATTCACCATCAGCGCCGTATCCATTTGTAAGGCTTGGATTCAGTCTGCGGTCAAAAGGCGCGGGGACTTGCCGGAAAGCTGGCGTTTTTCCGGGGCGAGGATCTGCAGATCAAGCGCTTTGTCCTTGCCCCTCCCTTTGACAGCGACACGGACGATACCGCCTTTGGCAAGCTCGCCAAACAGCAACTCCTCTGCCAGCGGCTTCTTAATGTATTCCTGAATGACCCGCGCCAGAGGCCGGGCGCCCATCTTGTCATCATAGCCCTTGTTGGCGAGCCATTTGGCCGCCTGAGATGTCAGTTCGAAGGTGACATTGCGGTCCATCAGCTGTGCTTCAAGTTGTAGGACAAACTTTTCAACCACACGCAGAATGACATCCTGACCAAGTGGTGCAAAGCTGACCACCGCATCCAGCCGGTTGCGAAATTCCGGGCTGAAGGCCCGTTCAATCGCGGCAGTATCTTCGCCTTCGCGGCGATCGCGGCCAAATCCGATCGCCTCTTTCGCCTGTTCGATGGCCCCGGCGTTCGAGGTCATGATCAGTATGACATTGCGGAAATCTACCGTGCGCCCGTTGTGGTCGGTCAGTTGGCCGTGATCCATCACCTGCAGAAGGATATTGTAGACATCGGGGTGTGCTTTTTCGATCTCATCCAACAGCAGCACACAATGCGGGTGCTGATCCACACCATCGGTCAACTGGCCGCCCTGGTCGAACCCAACATAGCCCGGAGGCGCGCCGATCAGGCGGGATACCGCGTGTTTTTCCATGTATTCGGACATGTCAAACCGTAGCATTTCCACACCAAGCGTGCTGGCGAGCTGTTTTGCCACTTCTGTTTTGCCGACGCCGGTTGGCCCGGCAAACAGATAGTTGCCGATGGGTTTTTCGGGTTCTCGCAGTCCCGCACGTGCAAGTTTAATGGCGGAGGACAGTGCCTCGATCGCTGTATCCTGCCCGAAAACTACCCGCTTCAGCGCTTTTTCGAGGTCTTTCAGCACCTCGGTATCGTCTTTTGAAACGTTTTTCGGCGGGATACGGGCAATTTTTGCAACAACGGCTTCGATGTCTTTTGTGCCGATGGTTTTACGCCGTTTGCTTTCTGCGATCAGATGCTGTGCCGCGCCGGCCTCGTCAATGACGTCGATGGCTTTGTCCGGTAGTTTCCTGTCCGTGATGTAACGGGCCGACAGTTCAACCGCGGATTTGATTGCATCGGAAGTGTAGCGGATTTCATGATGATCTTCGAAATAGGGTTTCAGCCCGCGTAGGATCTTTACTGAATCCTCGACCGAGGGTTCGTTCACGTCGATTTTCTGAAACCGGCGGGACAGCGCGCGGTCCTTTTCGAAATGCTGGCGGAACTCTTTGTATGTGGTTGACCCCATGCAACGCAGCTTCCCGCCTTGCAGGGCGGGTTTCAACAGGTTCGATGCATCCATCGCCCCGCCCGAGGTGGCACCAGCACCAATCACGGTGTGAATTTCATCAATGAACAGCACCGCGTCGGGATGATCCTCGAGTTCTGTCATAACGGCCTTGAGACGTTCCTCAAAATCGCCCCGATAGCGCGTCCCGGCAAGCAATGCCCCCATGTCGAGCGAATAGATGGTGGCCTTTGACAGGACCTCAGGCGTTTCACCCTGAACGATCTTGCGCGCCAGACCTTCTGCAATCGCGGTTTTGCCGACACCGGGGTCACCAACCAGAAGCGGGTTGTTTTTGCGGCGGCGGCACAGCACCTGCACACAGCGTTCGACCTCATGCTCACGCCCGATCAGCGGGTCAACATCGCCTTTCTGTGCCTTGGCATTCAGGTCGACACAGTACTTGGCGAGTGCGGATTCCTTGCCCTCCTCTGCGGTGGGTTCGGCTGTGACATCCTCTATGTCCTGCGCACCTGTAACCGGGCGTTCCTCGCCGTATCCGGCGGCCTTGGCCACGCCATGAGCAATGTAATTCACCGCATCATAGCGGCTCATTTCCTGGGCCTGCAGGAAATAGGTGGCGTTGCTTTCGCGTTCGGCAAAAATAGCGACCAGAACATTTGCGCCGGTCACTTCTGTCCGGCCAGAGCTTTGGACATGTATTGCCGCGCGCTGTATGACCCGTTGGAAGGCGGCGGTTGGTACCGCCTCCGACCCTTCGACCGAAGTGATTAATGTTGCCAATTCTTCGTCGATGAATTCGACCAGTTCACCGCGCAACACCTCCAGATCCACCTCACAGGCCTGCATGACCCGCGCCGCTTCGGGTTCGTCAATCAAAGCAAGCAGAAGGTGTTCCAGGGTGGCGAATTCATGTCTGCGCGAATTGGCGAGCGCCAATGCAGAGTGAATTGCCTGTTCAAGGGTATCTGAAAACGAAGGCACGTTCGTTGGTTCCTTTCATTTCGGCGTGTCATGGCATCGTTGCCACAACCGTTGCCTCATGTGGTTAAAGTTCGGTTGTGTTTCGGTCCGCTTCAAGGCCTTTTTGTTCAAATCCGGTCACTTTTCCCGCTGGTGA
This sequence comes from uncultured Rhodobacterales bacterium, assembly GCA_964441435.1. Lineage (GTDB taxonomy): Bacteria > Pseudomonadota > Alphaproteobacteria > Rhodobacterales > Rhodobacteraceae > CAYTUW01. The sequence continues at coordinate 3,360 of CAYTUW010000058.1, read as the reverse complement.
GGTGAATTTTCACAGTTGACAGGGTGATATTCCGGTCATTCAGAAGCGATCTTTTCGTTGACGAATTTCAGCAAAGGCCTCTGAATCGCTGGCTCCACTAAGGCCAAGCCCTGCTTTGATTTCCGGCAGATGGGCGCGCAGAAACGGGTTTGTTGCATGTTCTTCTGATAGGCGCGACGGAACGGTCGGCAGACCCTTCTCACGGGCGGTGTTGATGGTTTCGATACGTGATATAAGCGCCGGATTATGCGGTTCAATGGTTGCGGCGAAGCGCGCGTTGCTTTGGGTATATTCGTGGCCGGAGTAGATCATTGTTTCCGACGGTAAGGCGGCGAGTTTTTGCAGGCTGGCCCACATCTGTGCGGGCGTGCCCCCTAACAGACGACCACACCCCAGTGCCATCAGGCTGTCAGCAGTGAAGGCAGCACTGAGCGAAGGCATATGAAATGCAATATGGCCTACCGTATGGCCGGGAACATCCAGCACCCGCGTTTCGTGCCCGGCAACTGTAAACACATCGCCTTCGCGTAGCTCATGATCAAGCGGTGGCAGCCTGTGTTTATCTGCTGCCGCGCCGATCATTTCCGCGCCGAAAACTTCGCGCAGTTCTTCTGCGCCGTCTGTGTGATCATAGTGATGGTGTGTCAGAAGGATCTGATTGAGAGACCAGCCGCGATCCTTCAGCGCAGCTATAACCGGTTTGGCATCGGGAGCGTCAATAAGCGCTGTGTGATCGGTGTCGCTGTTATGAATCAGGAAGAAATAGTTATCGGCCAGCGCTGGCAGGGTGAGGATTTCCGTGGGCATTAGTGCCTCCTTTTGGGGGTTCAGCCTTGCGCAAATTCGGAACAGGGGCAAGATGGAGCAGAGAGGAAAAGCGCGATGCGTAAAACAGCCTGTGATGCCGGACATACCAAGTTTTCGCAGCAGCACAGATGGCCGGCTTCATGCGCCTTTGGCGGAACGAAACTCTGGGTCAATCCTAAAACGCCTGCGTGAACATACCTCATGACCGGAGGTGTGCTCAAAATTGTGCCAGGCACCGGGCAGCACTGTTTTGATCTACGGTCTTTTTTGTAATGGTGATAATTCCCGCAGTGCGGGGGATCGGCAGTTTGATGCGCGGCTCAAGGAGCCGGATCCTGCCATCGGCTACACATCCGATGCTTTCATCACGGGGCAGGCATTGCCAGCGGGGCTGGATCATGAAGCGACCCACGCTATGCCCGCCAACAACCTTGTCCTGGTTCTGAAAAAGTCGTCATAGTGTTTTCTTTCGGCTGCGTTATGGTTGTCAGAACCTGATTGTTGAGGCGAGCGATGCACCTTGATGTGTTGAACCTTCGAGATTTCTACTATCGCAGCATGCTTGGCCGTGCAGCGCAAAAGGCGGTACGCAATCAGGTGATTGAACTATGGCCGCCGGATGAGGTGAAGGCGCAGACGATTGTGGGGTTCGGATTTGCCGTGCCCTTGCTGCGCCCTTACCTGGCAGGGGCAAGGCGGGTCGTCGGGCTGATGCCCGGACAGCAAGGCGTTATGTCGTGGCCTGCGAACCAGCCAAATGTTGCGGCACTATGTGAGGAAACGAAATGGCCCCTCGACACGGGGATTGTCGATCGTCTGGTGTTGTTGCACGGACTGGAAACATCTGATCGTCCGCGTGTGCTGCTTGAGGAATGTTATCGTGTGCTTGGTCCGGGTGGGCGGGCCTTGTTCATCGTGCCAAACCGGGCCGGGCTTTGGTCACGAAGGGACAAGACGCCCTTTGGCTACGGCAGGCCCTATTCCCTGGGGCAACTGGAAAGCCAGCTGCGCCAGCATGGCTTAATCCCGGAGCGCCATGTTGCCGCGCTTTTCACGCCGCCAAGCGAAAAACGGTTCTGGCTGCGCACTGGGCCGTTTTGGGAAGGTGCCGGTCGCAGAATATCCAACCACCTGGCGGGCGGTGTGCTGATGGTTGAGGTCTCAAAGCAGGTTCCAGCCCCCAAAAAACCGGGACTTTCCGAACGCGTTAAAAAACCGCTGAGCGTTCTGGAAGGGTTAGCCAAGCCCGAAGTCAAACCGATCTGAGCGCCGATGTTGTAAAGCCGCTTCAAGGGGGGCTGAAAACTCCGCAGTCGAGTTGCGTGACGGCGCAAAGTTTGCGCAGAATCGCGCAAGAGCGTGATTTTCCGACATAATTCGTAATGTAAAAGCGAGCCAAAATGACGCGGCTTGCATCGCCTCTTTGTTAAGTAACTGTTTTTCATTCGTTTTCTTGTGGCGCAAAACAAGGCAAACAAGGTTGCGAGGTGTGGGTCTCTCTGCTACACCCCACGCGATTTTGGTGCACAAGTCCTTGTGCGCTTCCTTAGCAGCCCTTGACGCACCGCCTGAGGTGCCGCCGGGGCATTTCTGACGCCGAAAGGGTGGACGTGTCTGAACCAGCTTCGATCTCATCCGGCATCGCCGCACGCTATGCCACAGCCATCTTTGAACTGGCCAAAGACGGTAAAGACCTGAAGGCGCTTGAAAGCGACCTTGACGCGCTTGACGAAGCGCTCGCCAGCAGCGCCGATTTTGTGACCCTGATAGAGTCACCGCTTTATTCGCGGGACGAACAAACTCAGGCGATTGCGGCGCTGGCCAAGAAAATGAAACTGTCCGCCACCACAGCCAATGCGCTGGGTCTGATGGCGGGTAAGCGTCGTCTGTTCGTTTTGCCGCAGCTTGTGAAAGCCCTGCGCGCCGAACTTGCCGCTGAGAAGGGCGAAGTGACCGCCGAAGTCACCTCTGCCAAGGCACTGACAAAGGCGCAGTCCGACAAGCTTGCCAAATCCTTGAAGGCGAGCGTCGGCAAAGATGTAAACATAAATGCGACCGTTGATGAAAGCCTCATCGGCGGTCTTGTCGTTAAAGTGGGCTCGCGCATGATCGACAGTTCGATCCGGGCGAAGCTCTCTGCACTCCAGAATTCAATGAAAGAGGTCGGATAATGGGAATCCAGGCAGCCGAAATTTCTGCGATCCTTAAGGAGCAGATCAAGAACTTTGGCCAGGACGCTGAAGTTGCGGAAATTGGCCGAGTGCTTTCGGTCGGGGATGGTATCGCGCGGGTTCACGGGCTCGACAATATCCAGGCCGGTGAGATGGTCGAATTTCCAGGTGGCATCCGCGGGATGGCGCTGAACCTCGAAGCGGACAACGTGGGTGTTGTGATCTTCGGTTCCGACCGTGACATCAAGGAAGGTGACACCGTCAAGCGGACCAACGCGATTGTGGACGTGCCGACCGGTGATGCACTTCTGGGCCGTGTTGTGGACGGCCTTGGCAACCCGATTGATGGCAAAGGCCCGATCAAGAACAAGACACGGTCCAT
>CAYTUW010000057.1:0-14655 GCA_964441435.1 uncultured Rhodobacterales bacterium | reverse complement strand
GGAACCGGCGATCGTGAACAGGGTGCACCTGATCTGACCGATAGCATCTGGCTTTGGGGTGGAGATGTAGACACCATCACCGAAACAATCACCAATGCGCGGTTCGGCGTGATGCCAAGCTGGCAATCCCGCCTGTCAGAGGCCGATATCCGCGCCGTTGCGACATATGTTCATCAGCTTGGTGGCGGCGAATAGGCCCGGGCTGAGCACAGAGTTTCCGGGCCCACATGGCCCGGAAAATGGCGTCGATCCCCGTCCTGTTCGCGCGTTTCCTGGGGGTCGGCGCCTCTTTTCCTAAGGGTTAGTGAAGCTCTGCACAACCTCCAGCGCGCGCACCTTTGCCGCAGGGCAGGCGTTGGTTGCGTTTGAGCCACCAGTGGCTCGGTGGCAGCCATTCGTATTCGGCCGGCTTTTCCAGCTTCCGATGTGCTTCCTGTGGTGTTTCCGTGCGCGATGCGATGCGCAGGCTCTGTGCGATAATTGAAAGCATTTCTATATATCCTTGGTGGATTTTCCTTTGCGTAATGTAAAGATGGCTATTATTTTATGGTGATGCAAATCAGCAAAATTCATAATATGTAAGAAATACTATCATATGAACGTAACCTCCCTGCCGCCGTTAAACGCATTGAAAGCCTTCGCTGCATTTGCCCAGACGGGCACCACATCCGGGGCAGGCGCGCTGTTGAATGTGACCCATGCTGCGGTCAGCCAGCAGTTGAAGCTGCTTGAAGCGCATCTTGGTGTCACGCTGCTGGAACGGGCTGGTCGAACGCTGACCCTGACGGCTGAGGGGCGCGTGCTGGCCGATACGTTGCGGCAGAGTTTTTCTGCCATTGAGCAGACTGTCGCTGCCTTGACTAAAGTGGAACACGACCGTCCCCTTCAGGTGTCGATGACGCCGATGTTTGCCTCTGGCTGGATGATGCCAAGGCTGGGGGAGTTCCGTCAGAGGCACCCGGAGGTTGATCTGATGCTGAACCCGACCCCGCATCTGGTGGAACTTTCACCTGGCGGTGTCGATGTAGCCATTCGCTATGGGGCCGGGCATTGGCCGGGGCTGGAGGCGGCGCTTCTGATACAAAGCTCTGTCGCCATTGTGGCTGCGCCGTCCCTGGTCTCGGGCCGTGACCTCAGCTCACCAGCCGATCTGCTGGAGTTCCCTTGGCTTCAGGAGCTCGGCACGACGGAGGCGAAAGATTGGCTTGAAAGTCACGGTGTAACCGAGGCTGTGATCAGCGGTTTGGTGCAAATGCCGGGGAACCTGGTGATCGAAGCAGCGCGCGCAGGCCAGGGCATTGCCGTGACAACCCGTGCGCTGGTGGAGCCGGATCTGGAAAGCGGGCAGCTGGTCGTGCTATTTGAGGATGACAGCAAGACGGGGTATTTCACCGTGACCCGCCCTGGTCTGGCACGCCCACCGCTGAAAAAATTCCTGCGCTGGATTCATCGGCAGTCGGAAAATTGATCCAGGTCAAGGTCGCCCTCGAGGCATTGTGCGAGTCACAGGGTACGCGAACTGGACATAGCGGAGCATTCCGTGACCGAAACGACAGAACCGCCCAAGCTTTACGCCGCGCGCGAACCGGTATTCCCGAAGCGTGTCAAAGGCCGTTTCCGCACCTTCAAATGGTGGGTCATGGGCGTCACACTTGCGATCTATTACCTGACGCCGTGGCTACGTTGGGATCGCGGCCCGGCATTGCCGGATCAGGCGGTCCTTGTTGATCTCGCCAACCGCCGTTTCTATTTCCTCTGGATCGAAATCTGGCCGCATGAATTCTATTTCGTCGCCGGGCTTCTGATCATGGCAGGGCTGGGGCTGTTCCTGTTCACCTCCGCGCTCGGCCGGGTCTGGTGTGGCTATACCTGTCCGCAAACAGTCTGGACCGATCTGTTTATTCTTGTTGAACGCTGGATCGAAGGCGACCGGAACGCCCGCGTGCGGCTGTGGAACGCGAAATGGGATTTCAGGAAATGGCGGCTGAGGCTGTTGAAATGGCTGGTCTGGCTGCTGATTGCCATCGCCACCGGTGGGGCCTGGGTGTTCTATTTTACCGATGCGCCGACTCTGGCGCGCGATTTGGTGATGCTTGATGCCCATCCCATCGCCTATTCGACCATCGCGTTGTTGACCGCGACAACCTTTGTTTTTGGCGGGTTTCTGCGTGAACAGGTCTGTAACTACATGTGTCCCTGGCCGCGCATCCAGGCGGCGATGATGGATGAGGATACTCTGACTGTCGCCTATCGTCACTGGCGGGGGGAGCCGCGCGGCAAACACCGCAAGAGCGAGGCGGCAGCAGATCTGGGGGATTGTATCGACTGCATGGCCTGCGTGAATGTCTGCCCCGCGGGCATTGACATCCGCGACGGGCAGCAGATGGAATGTATCACCTGTGCGCTGTGTATCGACGCCTGTGATGACATCATGGCCAAGATCGGCAAGCCGCGCGGGCTGATTGATTATATGGCGCTCAGCGATGAACAGGCCGAAATGGCGGGCAACGCCCCGAAATCCATCTGGCGGCATGTATTCCGACTGCGCACGATCATCTATACAGCACTTTGGGCGGGGTTTGGCCTGCTCTTGCTGTTTGCGCTGTTTATCCGGTCCGATATCGGACTGTCGGTGTCACCTGTGCGCAATCCCGTCTATGTCACCCTGTCCGACGGGGCGGTACGCAACGCCTATAACATCCGGCTTCTGAACCAATCGGCCGATGAACGTCATTTCCGGTTTTCGCTTGGCGAAGGGGCCGCCGGGCTGCATCTGACCCTTGAAGGGCAAGAAGGCACCAGCGTAACCGTGTCACCTGATGCAACCTTTCAGCAGCGTGTCTACATCACGGCGGCGCCGGGATCCGAAGCCGCGCTTGGCGGGCGGGTTGGCGTCAGGCTCTGGGTCGAGGATCTGATGTCACGCACAAGGGCGCATGAGGATACAAGCTTTAGCGGCAAGGGAAACTGACCATGAACGCACCAGACAAGAAACCGCTGACCGGGCGCAAGGTGTTTCTCATGTTTGCCGCCGGGTTTGGCCTGATCATCGCCGTGAACGTGGTGATGGCAGTGCAGGCGGTGCGCACCTTTCCGGGGCTGGAGGTCAGGAATTCCTATGTCGCGAGCCAAAGCTTTGATGCCGATCGCGCCGCGCAGAACGGCCTCGGATGGGAGCTAGGGATAGAGCGAACGGAGGATCGGCTGGTCCTGTCTGTTTCTGACCTGGCCGGGGCAGTGGTGGAGGTGAGCTCTGTCACCGCAACACTGGGCCGGACAACCCACACACGCGAAGATCAGCCTCTTGAATTCCTCGCTGTTCAGGACCGTTGGGAAACCCCGGTGGCGCTGGCCCCTGGGCGCTGGCTGCTGAGGATTGAGGTCACCGGAACCGCCGGGGAACGCTTTCATCAGCGGCGGGTGATCCATGTGCCGGAGCGGGTATCGGGATGACGGCGACGGCCCAGATCCAGGTCTGCCCGGGCTGTGCAACCGGCCCCGCCGCACTTGGCATGGCACAGGATGGTGCTGCGTGCGGGGCGCTCATCCTGTCCCTTCCAACCATCCGCTGTGCGGGCTGCATTTCCACTGTGGAGCGCCTTTTGAACGCCATGCCAGATGTTGCCGAAGCGCGGGTCAACCTGACCCGCAAGCGCGCGCAGATCTGGCCAGAGAAAGGGGTCGAGCTTGATGCCCCGGCGATCGCCGCCCGCCTGACTGCCGAAGGCTATGAAGCGCATGAACTTGACAGCGCCTCCCTCGGTACTGAGGCGGATGCCTCGGGCGGGTTGCTGCTGCGGCTTGGGGTTGCGGGCTTTGCCATGATGAACGTCATGTTGCTGTCCGTTGCCGTCTGGTCCGGGGCGGAGGCCGCGACACGTGACCTTTTCCACTGGATCAGCGCATTGATTGCAGTGCCAGTGGTTGCCTATGCGGGGCAACCGTTTTTCCGTAGCGCCCTGACCGCCCTTTCGGCGCGGCGGCTGAATATGGATGTGCCGATTTCGCTGGCGCTGGTTCTAGCCGTCGCCATGTCATTGACCGAAGTCATGCAAAGCGGCGATCACGCTTATTTTGACGCGGCGGTATCGCTTACCTTCTTTCTGTTGGCAGGGCGTTTCCTTGAACAGAAAACCCGCGGCGCGGCGCGGTCCGCTGCCGCAGAGCTTTCAGCACTTGAGGTGCCGCGCGCACTGCGCCTGTCCGGGGAGGCGCGCGAAACCGTGCCGGTGTCCGACCTTGCCGTGGGGGATAACGTCTTTATCGCCCCCGGCATGCCCATTCCTACCGATGGGGTGGTCCTCGATGGGGAAAGTGAACTTGATCGCGCGATCCTGACCGGCGAAACCCGCCCGGTTTCCGTGGTTCCTGGGGCGAAGGTTTCGGCGGGTGAGGTGAACCTGACCGGCGCGCTGACGCTGACTGTGACGGCGGCAGGCCGTGACCACAGTCTGTCCCGCCTGGCGGATCTTGTCGCGCTCGCCGAAGGGCACCGCAATCGCTACAGCTCGCTCGCGGACCGGGCCGCGCGCATCTATGCACCAGGGGTGCATCTGCTGGCGTTTCTTGCGTTTATCGGATGGCTCTGGGTCAGCGGCGGCGATGTGCGTCTTGCGCTCAATATCGCGGTCTCCGTGCTGATCATCACCTGCCCCTGTGCGCTTGGCCTTGCGGTTCCGGCGGTCGTGGCATCGGCCTCTGGCGGGATGTTCCGCAAGGGCCTTTTGTTGAAACACGGCACAGCCCTTGAACGTCTGGCAGAGGTAGACTGCGTGGTCTTTGACAAGACGGGCACCCTGACCGAAGGCGTGTTGGAGCCAGCCGGTCTGGATGATCTGACCAAGAGGGAGGCCGGTGTTCTTCTGGCGCTTGCCGGGGCCTCTGTTCACCCGCTGGCGAAGTCGCTGGCGGCGGCGTTGGAGGCAACCGGGGTCAAGGCGCTGAGTGTGGGCCAGATCACCGAACAGCCGGGCCGGGGCATCAGCGGGTGCTGGAACGGGCAGGAGGTTCGCCTTGGCCGCCCGGAATGGCTTGGGCTTACGCGGGGGGAGGGCACGGAAACAGCATTGCGCATTGGCGAATGGACCCGGGTTTTCCAGTTCCGAGATCGGTTGCGCGACGAGGTGCCAGGCCTTGCCCGTGACCTTGCCTCCATGGGGGCGGAGTTGCACATCCTGTCTGGCGATGCCGAAGCGGCAGTGGCGGATGTGGCCGGCAGCCTTGGCGTTGCAGAATGGCAGGCGACCGCCACACCAGATGACAAGGTGGCCTATGTTGCGGCGCTTACCGCGCGCGGGCTTAACGTCCTTGTGGTGGGTGACGGGCTGAATGATACGGGCGCACTGGCGGCTGGCCATGTTTCGGCGGCTCCTGCCTCCGGCCTGGCGGCGGCGCGCGTGGCGGCGGATATCGTGGTGCTGGGACAGAACCTGTCCGTGCTGGCCCCGGCAATCCGCCAGGCACGGCGCGCCCGGCGCCGCATTCTGGAAAACTTCGCCATTGCTGCGGGCTACAATGCCGTCGCAATTCCACTGGCACTGCTGGGCTATGCAACGCCGCTGGCGGCGGCGCTGGCGATGTCGCTGTCGTCACTCACTGTATCGCTCAACGCGCTGAGGGTGCGTGCACTATGAATGTGCTGGTGTATCTCATTCCGGCGTCCCTGACGCTTGGCGTGCTGGGATTGCTCGGGTTTTTGTGGACCCTCAGAAATCGCCAGTATGACGACCCGGATGGGGACAGTCAGCGCATCCTGAGTGATGAATGGGACGACGCGCCACGCGATCAGGGACCGTCCGTTTAACCCGTACTATCAGGTCAGCCGGGCCCGATCGTGCTGCATTCCATGGCGCGCGCCTCCAGGCGGCGGCAGGCCAGTTCGGCGCTTTCCTGGCTTAGCCCCATGAAGTTCGCCTCAAACCCGCCGTTGCGGCGCACCACGCGGCGCAGCGTGCCGTCAAGCGTTGTCATCTCTGCAAGGGCGGTGCGCAACAGAACCCGCTCGGCCTCATAGCGCGACCCGTAGCGGCCGATGTTGACGCCCCAATGCCGCCCGCCGGATGTCGAAACACGCGTGACAATCACGGGCTCCTGAATCTCGGGCCTTGGTTCAGGTTCAATCGCGGCAACAGCTGTTTCTGGCGCGACGGAGGCAAGGTGCAGCGTTTCCTCTGCTGCCTCAACCGGGGCGCTCAGTGGTTCCGGATCGGCTACGATCACGGCGGCGATTTCTTCCTCTGGCGTTGTCTCGGGGTCCTGTTCCGGCTGCTCGGGGCGCGGAACAGGTGCCGGCAGCGCGGCGATCGCCTCGGCAACAACTGATTCTGTGGCTGCATCCAATGCCGTGGTGTCAGGGCCTACCTGCGCCTCGGCAACCGCATTTTCGATTTCGCTTTCCAGCGCAAGCATCAGATCATCGTCAGGCGCGACTGCCGGACGTGATGGCCGGGGCGGCGGGCGCAGGCTGCGCGTGACGGCGGTGACCACCCGGACCGTGCGTGCCGCCGCCGGGGCGTCGCCGCTGCCACCATAGGCCGGGCGTTCTGGCAGGCGCACAGCGACGCGGCTTGGCGCGCGCTGAAACCCCATGTCGAGCAGCTCTGCCACCCGCGCGTTTCGCGTGGCAGAGGAGCGCCCCCCAAACACCGTTGCAATGATCCGTTCCTGCCCGCGCTCGGCGGAGGCGACAAGGTTAAATCCCGCTGCCCGGGTATAGCCTGTCTTGATCCCATCCGCGCCGCGATAGCTTGCCAGGAGGCGGCGATTGGTGTTGTTTACCTCGCGCACGCCGGCATCGGTGCTGCGGCGGGAAAACAGGTTGTAATAATCCGGGTAGTCGTAAAACAAATGCCGCCCCAGCAATGTCATGTCGCGCGCAGTGGATAAATGCCCGCTTTCTGTCAGCCCATGGGCATTTTTGAAGGTTGACCGTGTCATGCCGAGCGCCCGCGCCGTGCGGTTCATCCGCCGGGCAAAGGCGGCTTCTGAGCCAGAGATCGCCTCGCCAAGGGCAGTGGCGGCGTCATTGGCACTTTTGACTGCGGCGGCGCGGATCAGGTACCGCAGGCGAATGCGCTGGCCGGCGCGCAGGCCGAGCTTTGACGGGGGTTCTGATGCGGCGTGCTGGGAAATCGTGACCTGGGTATCAAGCGAAATCTCACCGTTTTCAACCGCTTCGAACACGATGTAGAGCGTCATCATCTTGGTCAACGATGCCGGATGCAGCCGCGTATCGGCATTGCGTGAATGCAGCACCTCCCCCGATCGCGCATCCATCACCATCGCCGCATAGGGTGCCGCACCGGATGTGAGCGGCACAAGTGCCAGCACACAGATCAAAACTGCATGGATTGTCCCCAGACGGAACATCTGCCTAAGACGTGTCTGCACGTCACCTGCCTCTTGCCTCATACCGCCGGATTTTTCCGGTCAGCTTGTTATTGAGGCGACGTTAGCATAGCCGACTCCGTCAGAAAACATAAAAAATTCAATCGCTTTGCGGGACTCGCCAGCGGGCTACACAGCGCATATCTAGCGTCTGCCGCAGCGGCAACCGCTAGATGTTACCCAATCTCGCGCAGCAAATCCGCAACACGGGCAAGATCGCTGGCTTCGCGGAACCGCGGATGCCCCTCTGGGGGGTCGGCGTGTTCATATGCCCAGCTCAACTCATGCGGGACATGAACAGCCCAGCCACCGAGTTCAAGGACAGGCAGAATGTCGGACCGCATCGAATTGCCGATCATTATGGTGTGTCGGGCCTCGACTCCCTGTCGGGCAAAGCTCTGCGCGTAGGTTTCCGCGGTTTTCTCGCTCACCACCTCAACCCCGTCGAAATAGTCGCCAAGGCCTGATTGGGCGAGCTTCTGTTCCTGATGCAGCAGGTCACCCTTTGTCACCATCAGCACGTGATAGTTGTCCGCCGCAAAGGTGAGGCAGGTTTCCACATGCGGCAAAAGTTCGATCGGATGGGCCAGCATTTCGCGCCCGGTATCGAGAATATCGCGGATGATACGGGCGGGCAGGCGATCCTCCGTCACCTCAATGGCGGTTTCGATCATCGACAGGGTGAACCCTTTGATACCATAGCCGTAATGGGCGATGTTGCGGGTTTCCGCCGCGATCAGCCGTTGTTCCAGGTGGTTCGGATCGGCGTAGTCTGAAAGCAACGCCTGAAAGCGTGCCTGAGTGAGGCGAAAGAAGCTTTCGTTCTGCCACAGCGTATCATCCGCATCAAAGGCGACAGTTTTGATTGCGTTACCCATTCATTGCCCCTTTTCACGCGCGTTGGGTCGCTTATATAGTGCGGACTTGGCGAAAGATGGAAATCCCGTTGCATGACATAACCGAAATCTGGCCCCTTCGCGCGGCGAAGGAAGGCGATGACGATACCGATATCGGCATTCTGACCAAGACGCATACCAAAACAGCGCGCCCGCCGCTTTACAAGGTATTGCTGCTGAACGACGATTATACGCCGATGGAATTTGTTGTGCACGTATTGGAGCGTTTCTTTGGGCTGACTCATGCGCAGGCGTTTGAGATCATGCTGACCGTGCATAAGAAGGGGCTCGCTGTGGTTGGGGTGTTCAGCCATGAAATTGCCGAAAGCAAGGTCACACAGGTTATGGATTTTGCTCGCCAACATCAGCACCCGCTGCAATGCACCATGGAAAAGGAATAGGGCTACCGCCCGCCCGCCATGGCCCGTTCCCGTTTGACCCAAGCCCTTGCCGATGGCCTTGTTTCCCTGCCGGATGGCCCAATCTGTGTTTTTGGCGCGCCGGCGGGGTTTGACTTGTCATCGCTGCCCAAAGCGCGCGTGACGATTGCGCAGCGGATGAAAGCTGAAAACGATGCCTGGGCGGCACGCGGCTATGCCACCTCCCCAGGTTTGCCGGATCACGCGGCGCTGTCGATTGTCGTGTTGCCGCGATCCAAATCGCTGGCCCGTGCGATACTTGCGGATTTATCGCGCCGCACCTCCGGTCCCGTTGTGGTTGATGGTCAGAAAACCGATGGCATCGACAGCCTGTTCCGTGACCTCAGGAAACGCACGCACGTGTCAGAGGCCCTGTCACTGGCCCATGGCAAGCTATTCGTGATTGCACCGGGTGCTGATCTTTCGGACTGGGTTGCGGGGCCGGTCAAAGGGCCAGAGGGCTTCATCACGGCGCCGGGCGTCTTTTCCGAAGGCAAGATTGACGCGGCCTCCCGTCTGCTGGCTGAAAACCTGCCGCCGCTTGCGGGCCGGGTTGCCGATTTTGGTGCGGGCTGGGGGTATCTGTCACGCGCGATCCTCGCCTCGGGTGACGTTACATCGCTTGACCTGGTGGAGGCCGACCACGCCGCGTTAGAATGCGCGCGCCTGAACATCACCGACCCGCGCGCCGCTTTTCTTTGGGCCGATGCCACGCGTCACGCGCCTGAAGTGCCATATGATGCGATTGTCATGAATCCGCCATTTCACCAGGGACGCGCCGCAGAACCCGCCCTTGGGCAGGCGTTTATTCGCGCTGCAGCCTCTGCGCTCGCCCCGCGTGGGCAGCTGATGCTGGTGGCAAACCGGCATTTGCCTTATGAACCGCTGCTGGGTGAGCTGTTCCGCGATGTGTCCGAAATTCCCGGTTCAACTGGCTTCAAACTGCTCAGCGCCCATGCGCCTAAGGTGCCCCCTCGTCAGCGGCGCTGAAATCCCCTAAGACTCCTTGAAACCTCAAAAGGGTGCACATCATGTCTTTTTCCATCTCTGGCAAGACGGCCATTGTTACCGGCGCCTCCTCCGGGGCGGGGCTGGCCATAGGTCGCCACTTTGCCGCGGCCGGGGCGAATGTTGTCTTTGCCGCACGCGATGAAGCGGCGTTGAAAGAGGAACTTGGTGAGAATGCCGAAGACAGCAATATCCGCTGGTTTGCGGGTGATCTGCGCAAAAAACTGACCATTGCTAACCTGCTGTCGGCAACCATGGACGCGTTTGATCGGGTGGATATCCTGGTCAATGCCAGCCGCGAGGTGCTGACCACCGATCCGCTGGATCCCGAAGATGACTCGCTCAGCACCTTGCTGGATCAGAACCTGATGTGCGCGCTCAAGCTGAGCCAGGCGGTTGCAAAACGGATGATCCGCCAGGCTGAAGGGCAGGACGACACCGGTGTTATCGGTTCGATCGTAAATCTCAGCTCTATCGCGTCCACGCGCACTCACCCGGAACTGCTGGCCTATTCGATCAGCACCGCCGCGCTCAACCAGATGACCCGTTCGCTTGCGGTGGCGCTGGCTGACAAACGGATTCGGGTGAATGCCGTGGCCTTTGGCAGTGTGATGACCGCAAGCCTACAGGCAGCGCTGAAACAGGATGGCGATCTGCGCGACAGGATCATCGGGGGCACCCCCGTCGGCCGCATCGCAAGTGCGACTGAAATCGCCGAGGCCGTGCAGTTCCTCTGTTCCGATGGGGCGAGTTTTGTCACCGGTGAGGTGCTGACGCTGGATGGTGGCCGCTCCCTGATCGACGCGATCAACTCCCCGGCGCATTAGTGCATTTCGCCTAGGCCTCGGGATGTGCGGCGTCACAGGCCTGAACGCGACTCTGCGCACGGGCGGCTTCTTCTGCCCGGCGCTGTGTAAGGGAGGCAAGCTTGCGCCGCTCCTCAGCGAGATCAATCGCCTCCGGACGTTCCACCACCCGCGTCGTGCGCCTGTTGCAGAACTGGAAATGTTCATCAGGTGTGGCACAGAATGTCAGTACCATAGTCGGCTGATGTTCCCGCCGGATCGCATAGCCACGGTCAAGATTGGCGCGCGTTTCTGCAATCAACCCGTCAAGAACACGTAGGTTTTCTGTTGCTTCTGTGATGCATTGTTCACGCGGCGTGGCGCAAGCGGCAAGCAACAAAAGTGAGATAAGCAGATAACGTGACATGGGGCACCTTCTGACCTTTGGTCAAACCTAGGTGGTTTTGGTGAGAATTCCAAACGCGACGATCTGCGCATCGTTGGCTTCTGGTTCTTGGCCGCGCTTGGGCATAAACTTCCCCCAATATAAGAAAAGGCTGCGAATCCCCTATGACAGATGCAATGAACGCTGAAAAACAACGTGCTGCGGATTGGTTTCGTACATTGCGCGATGAGATCGTCGCCGCGTTTGAAACGGTGGAAGATAGCCATGAACAGGGCCCGGCCAGCGATCTGCCCGCCGGGCGGTTTGAACTGCGCGAAACCAAACGTGGGGCAGATGGCGGCGGCGGGCTGATGAGCGTGATGCGCGGTGGCCGGGTTTTTGAAAAAGTCGGCGTCAATGTCTCTGCCGTGCACGGTGAACTGGGGGAAAAGGCCCAGGCGGCCATGGCTGCGCGCAAAGGTCTGCCGGGGATGAAGGACGATCCGCGCTTCTGGGCTTCGGGCATTTCGCTTGTGGCCCACATGCGCAACCCGCATTGCCCGGCGGTACATATGAACACCCGCATGTTCTGGACCCCGCATGCCTGGTGGTTCGGCGGCGGGTCTGACCTGAACCCGGCAATCGAATACGCGGATGACACGGCGGATTTCCACGCGGTGCAGAAAGCGGCCTGTAATGCCCATGATCCGGCGTATTACGACCGCTTCAAGGCTTGGGCGGATGAATATTTCTATGTGCCGCATCGCCAGCGGGCCCGCGGGGTTGGCGGTATCTTCTTTGACGACCTCAGCACTGGCGACTGGACGGCGGATTTTGCCTTTGTGCAGGATGTCGGGCGGGCATTTCTGACGGCCTTTCTGCCCCTGATTGAACGGCGGCGCAGTATGGATTGGACCGAGATCGACAAGGACGCGCAGCTTGTCCATCGCGGGCTTTATGCCGAATACAACCTCGTCTACGACCGCGGTACCAAATTCGGGCTTGAGACCGGCCATGATCCTGACGCCGTGCTGATGAGCCTGCCACCGCTGGCGAAATGGGTCTGACCGGGTGATGAAAGCCCCGAAGGGCTTGAAGAACCCCTCAATCCGTGCCGGAATACACGCATGCTCGCCGTTCTGAAAAACCCTGCCTACGCGCGGCTGTTTTCTGCCCAGGTTGTCGCCCTTCTTGGCACCGGGTTGCTAACCGTTGCGCTTGGCCTCATCGCTTACGACATCGCGGGTGAGGCGGCAGGTCAGGTGCTGGGCCTCGCGCTTACAATCAAGATGCTGGCCTATGTATTTCTTGGCCCGGTCATGGCGGCACTGACACATCGGGTGAAACGCAAATGGGTGCTGATTGTTGCGGATCTTGTCCGTGCGGCGGCGGCGCTGTTGCTGCCGTTCATTGATGCGACCTGGCAGATTTACGCGCTGATCTTTGTCCTGCAAGCCGCCTCTGCAACCTTCACCCCGACGTTTCAGGCGACCATTCCGGCATTGTTTGCGGATGAGGGCCACTACACCCGTGCGCTATCGCTTTCGCGCCTCGCTTATGATCTGGAATCGCTTCTCAGCCCGGCACTGGCTGCGTTTCTGCTGACAATGATAAGCTATTCCGGCCTCTTCGTCGGAACCTCACTTGGGTTTGTCGCTTCCGCTCTGCTGATCGCAATTACGATCCTGCCGCCCCGTGAGCAGGACAGACCACGCCCGTTCCGCGAAAGGGTTCTGCGCGGTAGCCGCATTTACCTTGCCACGCCGCGCCTGCGCGGGCTGCTGGCGCTCAATATGGCGATCTCTGCCGTTGGTGCGGTTGTGATTGTGCAGAGCGTTGTAATCGTGCGCGCAACATACGGGTTGGGCGAAGGTGACCTTGCCATTGCGCTCGCGGCGACCGGGGCGGGCTCCATGTGTGCTGCGCTGATCCTGCCGCGCCTGCTGGATCACCTGCCGGACCGCGCAGTGATGCTGACCGCTGGGGGGGCTGCGGCCGCTTTGGTCGGAGCATTGGGACTCTGGGTCATCAGTGTGGGCTGGCCCGCCTGGCCTGCATTTCTGCTCTGCTGGTTTTTCGTCGGATTTACGATGGCCGCGATCGTGACGCCATCGGGCCGCCTGCTGCGCCGTTCCTCACTCGAAACGGATCGTCCGGCCCTGTTTGCGGCGCAATTTGCATTATCACATGCCTGCTGGTTGATCGCCTATCCGATGGCCGGGTTCATCGGCGCGGGGGTTGGACTGCCAACGCTTATGCTGATTGCCTCTGCGATTGCGTTTGTTGCGACAGGTGCTGCCGCTTGGCTATGGCCGGGCGGCGCGCAACGCAATCTGACCCACCATCATGATGATCTGCCACCCGGTCACCCGCACCTTGTTGATGCACATGAAGAAGGTGGACATCTTGTCCACCGTCATCGCTTTGTCATTGATGACGAACACCACGTCTGGCCGACAAACGGCTAACGCGTTCTCACCGCGTCGATCATCCGCTGGACGTTGGCGGGGTCCGCATCCGGCGTAATGCCATGACCAAGGTTGAAGATATGCGGCCCGCCCCGGAACGCATCGACAATGCGCCGGGTCTCTGTGACCAGAGCGTCGCCCCCGGTGACCATATGGGATGATGCAAGGTTCCCCTGAACGCAGCCATCAGCCTGCACATGTTCCGCCGCCCATTCGGGGCTGATGGAATTGTCGAGTGCCACACAATCCGCCCCCGTCGCCTTTGCAAAGCCGACATAGGCCTCGCCCGCCTCGCGCGGGAAGGCGATGACCGGGGTGCCCGGGTGGCGCACCTTCAGGGCGGATATGATTTTCTTTGCAGGGTCAACGGCATAACGCTGGAAGGCTTCGCCGTTCAGCGACCCGGCCCAGCTGTCAAACAGCTTTACAACTTCGGCCCCTGCCGTGATCTGGGCAGACAGGTATTCAATGGTTGCCACTGTGATCCGGTCGAGCAGGGCTTCAAACACCGCCCGGTTCTCTGCCATCAGCCGATGTGCTGGCCCCTGATCCGGCGTGCCGCGCCCGGCGATCATATAGGTCGCTACGGTCCACGGCGCGCCCGCAAAGCCGATCAGTGCGACGTCCTTCGGAAGCTCAGAGGTCAGTATCTTCAGGGTTTCATAGATGGGGGAGAGGGTTTCGTGGATATCCTCCACCGGCCCGAGTTTCGCCAGATCATCGGCACCGGTGATGGTCGACAGCCGCGGCCCCTCTCCGGTTTCGAACCACAGGTCTGCCCCCAGCGCCTGTGGCACCAGCAGAATATCGGCAAAGAGGATCGCCGCATCAAACCCGTAACGCCGGATCGGTTGCAATGTAACCTCGGCGGCGAGTTCGGGATTGTAGCACAGGCTCAGAAAATCCCCGGCTTTTGCACGGGTTGCGCGGTATTCCGGCAGGTAGCGCCCGGCCTGGCGCATCATCCAGATCGGCGGAATATCCTGGCGCTCACCTGCCAGCGCCTTCAGCAGCTTTTTCTCAGCCATTGGCCCTCTCTTTCGCACCTTGGGTCGCCCCCATGCGGCAGGATGTCAAGGCCCACCCCATTGTCAGGCGCAAGTGTCGCGGGTAGACCGGGGCCATGACCATGCCTTCCCCAGATAGGCCGCTCAGGATCGGCACCCGTGGTTCGCCTCTTGCGCTGGCGCAGGCGCATGAGGTGCGTGCGCGTTTGATGGCGGCGCATGACTTGCCGGAAGCCGCCTTTCGCATCGAGGTGATCAAGACAACGGGCGATGATCGCAGCCTGATCGCGGCGGATCGCCC